>NZ_CP114910.1:3438091-3750645 GCF_027497395.1 Solwaraspora sp. WMMA2080
TCAAGGCGAAGCGGTGGCTGCGGATCACCCTGGCGCTCGCCGGCTCGCTGGCGATCGAGGGCAACGTGATCCAGTGGGTCGCCGACCACCGCCGCCACCACGCCTTCAGCGACATCGAGGGTGACCCGCACTCCCCGTGGCGGTTCGGCACCAGCGTCTGGGGGCTGACCAAGGGCCTGCTCTACGCCCACGTCGGCTGGTTGTTCCACCGCGACCTGACCAACCAGGAGCGGTTCACCCCGGACCTGCTCGCCGACAAGGACATCCGCCGCATCGACCAGCTCTTCCCGGCGCTGGTCGTGTTCACCATGCTCGCCCCGGCGGCGATCGGCGGCCTGGCCACCTGGTCCTGGCAGGGTGCGCTGACCGCGTTCTTCTGGGCCGGCCTGGTCCGGGTGGCGCTGCTGCACCACATCACCTGGTCGATCAACTCGGTCTGCCACGTCTACGGGGAACGCCCCTTCGAGGTGCGGCAGGGCGACAAGGCGTCGAACTTCTGGCCGCTGGCCATCCTGAGCTTCGGCGAGAGCTGGCACAACCTGCACCATGCCGACCCGACCTGCGCCCGGCACGGCGTACTGCGCGGGCAGATCGACATCTCCGCCCGGGTGATCTGGCTGCTGGAGAAGACCGGTGCGGTCTCCAACGTCCGCTGGCCGAAGCCGGAACGGATCGCGGCCAAGCTGGTCAAGCCGGCTGGCTGAGCCGGACCGCAGCCGGTACGGCTACCCACCGGGTCGGTGCGGGCACCGGCCCGGTGGCCCGGCACTGGCAGGAGGAGCCAAGTGACGGACAACCCAACCACCAACGGTGACGCTTCACCGGGCGGCACACCGGCACCGCCACCACCACCGGCGGCACCGGCCAAATCGAACTCCCGGGTCCGTATGTCGGCCGCGCAACGCCGGGAGCAGCTGATCACCATCGGACGGCAGCTCTTCGCCGAGCGGGGGTTCGACGCCACTTCCATCGAGGAGGTCGCCTCCCGGGCGAAGGTCTCCAAGCCGGTGGTGTACGAGCACTTCGGCGGCAAGGAAGGGCTGTACGCGGTCGTGGTGGACCGGGAGGTCCGCGCCCTGCTCGACCGGATCACCAACGCGCTGACCGCCGGGCACCCACGTGAGTTGTTGGAGCAGGCCGCGTTGGCGTTGCTGGACTACATCGAGGCGGAGACGAACGGCTTCCGGGTGCTGGTCCGCGAGTCGCCGCTGCTGTCGGCCGCCGGCAACTTCTCCAGCGTGATGAACGACGTTGCGCACCAGGTGGAACACATCCTCGGTGCCGAATTCAAGAGCCGGGGGTACGACCCGAAGCTCGCCGAACTGTACTCCCAGGCGCTGGTCGGGATGGTCGCGCTGACCGGGCGCTGGTGGCTGGAGGTACGCAAGCCGCGCAAGGAGACGGTCGCCGCGCACCTGGTCAACCTGGCCTGGAACGGCCTGTCCCACCTGGAAGCGAAACCCACCCTGCTGACCCGGCGCCGCAACCACTGATCGCCGGGGTCGGGCCGTACCGGGTCGGCGTACGCTCACTGCCGGGCCTGCTCAGCAGGTCGGTGCGCGCCGCGCCGGTAGCGTTCCTCGTCGCCGGCCGCCTCGGCCGGCCCCACCTTGTCGTACAGGCCGGTGGCCAGGAAGATCAGACCGAAGATCAGCGACACGATCACGGTCGACATCGAGAAGTTCAGGAAGTTGGCGTCGGTCTGCAGCAGGGCCATCATCAGCAGGCCGGTGACCATGAAGACCACCGCGATGGTGAGGTTGGCGAGGTGCCCGGCCCGGCCGCCGATGATCGCCCCGATCAGGATCAGCCCGCCGTAGACGATCGAGGAGATCGAGAACGCGAGGTTGGTGCGCAGCCCGAGCACCCAGACGTCGTCCCGGGCGAACAGCGGATCACCCCAGGTGGCGACCGTTCCGGCGATGCCGAAGATCAGCACGTACAGGCCGGTCAGCCCGGCGATCGTCCGGTAGACCGGCCGCAGCGGGTGGTTGACCGGAATGTGCGCCATGGCTGCCGCTCCTGTCGCCGACCCAGGCCCGCGTCGCGGCGACGCGGGCGTCATTCCCCGGATTCTCCCGCCGCGGGCGGGTGGCGCGCAGCCGAACCGACCGGTAGGCGGCTACGGGATCAGCCGGCCCCGCCGCCCGATCAGCGACCCCGGACCAGAGCACCGGTCCAGGTCACAGCACCAGCCGACCGTCCCGCCACGCCTGGGCCTCCTGCTCGGTGCCGATCCGGCCGTACATGGCGGCCATCAGCAGCACCAGGCCGACGATCATCACGACCAGGCAGGTGCTCACCGTGAAGTTGAGGAAGTTGGCGTCGGTGCGCAGCACCGCCAGTTCGGCCAGGCTCAACGCCATCAGGCCGTACGCCAGCACCTTGTTGATCGCCGTGTCGATGTTGCGGCCGAACCCTACGCCGGCCAGCACGGCCACGCCCAGCACCAGGCACAGCCCGGAGAAGCCGAGGTTGGCGCCCTGGCCGAGCACCCGGCTGTCGTTCTGTGCGAAGAGGGCGTCGCCGCTGGTGACGATGATCCCGACGACACCGAAGATCACCAAGTAGAGGCCGGTCAGCGCGGCGACCGCCCGGTAGATCGGCCGGGCGGGGTGGTTGACGGGGGTGTGCATGGGGTCTGCTCCAACGCCGACGGGGGTGGTCGCCGACGATTGTCGCTCATCGCCCGCGACCAGCGGGGGGTGGCCCCGGCCGGCGCGGCCCAGCTCACCAACCGGTCCGGCTCACCCGACGCCTAGCTCACCTGCTCGGCCAGGGCGAGCCACTCCTCCTCGGTACGGCTGCGCTGCGCCTGCACCTCACGCAGTCGGGCGTCCAGCTCGGCGAGCCGGGTGAAGTCGGTGGCGTGTCGGGCCAACTCCTCGTGCAGCGCCGTCTCCTGCTGCTCCAGCTTGCCGACCTGGCGTTCCAGTCGGGCCAGCTCCTTGCGGGCCGCCCGCAGGTCACCGGCGGACAGCCCGCCACCGGCGGCGTCACCCGCCGGCCGGTCGCCGGCCGCAGCCGGGCCGGCCACACCGGAACCCGCCGGCCGGTCGGCCCCGGGACCGGCCCCGGCGGCCCGCGCCGCACCGGAGCCGGCGGCACCGCCGGCTCGGGCCAGGTACTCGTCGACCCCGCCGGGCAGATGCACCAGTCGGCCGTCGCCGAACATGCCGTACGTCTCGTCGGTGACCCGCTCGATCAGGTACCGGTCGTGGCTGGCCACGATCAGCGTGCCCGGCCACGAGTCGAGCAGGTCCTCCAGCGCCGCCAAGGTGTCGGTGTCCAGGTCGTTGGTGGGCTCGTCGAACAGCAGCACGTTCGGCTCGGCGGCCAGCAGTCGCAGCAGCTGCAGCCGGCGGCGCTCGCCACCGGACAGATCTCCGACCGGCGTCCACAGCCGCCGGTCGGTGAAGCCGAACATCTCCGCGAACTGGGTCGCGGCAAGCTCGCGGTCGCCGAACACCACCCGGCGGGCAACCTCCTCCACCGCCTCCAGCACCCGCAGCTCACCGGGGAGCTCGGCCAGCTCCTGGGACAGGAAGGCCGGCCGGACCGTCGCCCCGGTCACCACCCGGCCCTGCTGAGGGGCACGGACCCCGGCCAGCAACCGCAGCAGTGTGGTCTTGCCGGCACCGTTGGCGCCGACGATCGCGAACCGGTCCCCCGGACCGATCTGCCAGGTCAGCCCGTCGAGGATCAGCTTCTCCCCGGCGTACGCGGTCACGTCGTCCAGCTCGTAGACCTGCTTGCCGAGCCGGGCGGTGGCCAGCCGGTGCAGCGACACGGTGTCGCGCGGCGGCGGCACGTCGGCGATCAGCGCGTTCGCCGCCTCGATCCGGAACCGCGGCTTGGAGGTACGGGCCGGCGGGCCACGGCGCAGCCAGGCGATCTCCTTACGCAGCAGGTTCTGTCGGCGGGCCTCGGTAGCCGCGGCGACCCGCTCCCGTTCGGCGCGGGCCAGCGTCCAGGCGGCGAACCCGCCCTCGTAGGCGCGGACCGTCTGGTCGGCGACCTCCCAGGTGTCGGTGCAGACCTCGTCGAGGAACCACCGGTCGTGGGTGACCACTACCAGCGCGCCCCGGCGACGCTGCACCAGGTACGCGGCGAGCCAGGCCACCCCGGCGACGTCCAGATGGTTGGTCGGCTCGTCCAGGATCAGCAGCTCGGCTGGGCGGATCAGCAGCGCGGCCAGGGCGATCCGGCGCCGCTCGCCGCCGGACATCGGCCCGACCGGCTGGTCCAGGCCGAGGTGCGGCATGCCGAGACCGTCGAGGACGGTACGCACCCCGGCGTCGCCGGCCCACTCGTGCTCGGCGCCGAACCCCTCGGCCAGCCACGCGGTGCCGAGCACCACGTCCCGTACGGTGGCGTCACCGGCCAGCTCGAGCGTCTGGGGCAGCGCGGCGACCCGCAGGTCCCGGCGGTGGGTGACCCGCCCGGCGTCGGGTTCCTCGGCTTTGGTGAGCAGCCGCAGCAGGGTCGACTTGCCGGCACCGTTGAGACCGACGACGCCGATCCGGTCGCTGTCGTCCAAGCCCAGCGAGACCTCGGTGAGCAACTGCCCGACTGCGCCGTAACCCTTGGACACCCGATCCAGATTGACAATGTTCACCATCAGATCAGCCTCGCCCCGGCGACGGCGCCGTGCGCCAGGTGCACGTCCCGGCAGACCCCGGCATCGTCGAGCGCGGCCGCGACGGTGGCCGCGCCAGCCGCGTCCGCAGCCAGGAAGACACAGGTCGGGCCGGACCCGGAGACCATGCCGGCCAGTGCCCCGGCTGCCACCCCGGTGTCCAGCACCTGCTTGAGCGCCGGGCGCATGGACAGCGCGGCCGGCTCGAGATCGTTGCCGAGCGCGCCGGCCAGCACCTGCGGATCCCGCTGGCGCAGCGCGGCCAGCAACTCGTCGGCGGCGCCGACCGGTGGCGGCGCCGCACCGGCCGCCCGCAGCCGGTCCAGCTCGGCGTAGACCTCGGGGGTGGACAGGCCGCCGTCGGCGACCGCGACGACCCAGTACCAGGTGGTGGGTCGGGCCAGCACCGGGCTGATCGCCTCGCCCCGGCCGGTGCCCAGCGCGGTGCCGCCGTGCAGCAGGAACGGCACATCCGAACCGATGCCGGCGGCCAGCCCGGCCAGGTCGTCACGGGTCAGCCCGGTCCCCCACAGCTCGTCGCAGGCGACCAACGCTGCGGCGGCGTCCGCGCTGCCGCCGGCCAGGCCGGCCGCGAGTGGGATCTGCTTGCGCAGGTGCAGTCGGGCGTGCGCGGGGACCCGGGCGTGCCTGGCCAGCGCCCGGGCGGCGCGCAGCACCAGGTTGGAGTCGTCCAGCGCCAGCTCGCCGGTGCCCTCACCGTCCATGGTCAGGATCAGCGTGTCGGCCCGCCGGACGGTCAGCTCGTCGTAGAGCGCGATCGCGTGGTAGACGGTGCTCACCTCGTGGTAGCCGTCGGGCCGGAGCGGGCCGACGGCCAACCGCAGGTTGATCTTGGCTGGCACCCGCACCTTGACCGAGCTGCGGGCGCCGCGACGGAAAATCTCGTCCTCGTCGCCCGGCCGCCATGCCTCGGTCACCGGGAAATACCCCGGCTGAGGTGGGCCGCGCGGGTACCTCTCGTCACGATCACGGCCGCCAGCCTACTCGGCCACCGTTTCGACCAGCGGCGCCGCCGCAGCGATCGCCGCGAACCGCGCCACGGTCAACGCCTCCCCCCGCGCACGCGGGTCGACCCCGGCCGCGGCCAGCACCGCCGCCGCCCGGTCCGCCCCGCCGGCCCAGCCGGCCAGCGCCGCCCGCAGCGTCTTGCGGCGCTGCGCGAACGCGGCGTCCACCACGGCGAAGACCCGACGCCGGAACCCGTCCACCGGCTGACCCGCCGGCACCGCCGGTGGCTCGCGGCGGGTGAACGCGACCAGCCCGGAGTCGACGTTGGGCACCGGCCAGAACACGCTCGGCGGGACCCGACCCGCAGTACGGGCGGCGGCGTACCAGGCCAGCTTCACCGACGGTACGCCGTACGTGCGCGAGCCCGGGCCGGCGACCAGCCGGTCGGCCACCTCTTTCTGCACCATCACCAGCCCTTGCCGCAGGCTGGGCAGCTCGGCGAGCAGGTGCAGCACCACCGGCACCGCCACGTTGTACGGCAGGTTGGCCACCAGCGCGGTCGGTTCCGGCCCGCCGAGACCGGCGGCGGTGGTCCGCAGCGCGTCGGCGGTGTGCACGGTCAGCCGGGCGAGGTCGCCGCCGCAGCCGGCGACGGTCTGCGGCAGCGCGCCGGCGAGCACCGGATCGATCTCCACCGCGTGCAGGTGGCGCACCTGGTCGAGCAGGCCAAGGGTCAGCGAGCCGAGCCCGGGGCCGACCTCCAGCACCACCGCGTCCGTTGGCAGATCGGCGGCGGACACGATCCGCCGGACCGTGTTCGGGTCGTGCACGAAGTTCTGCCCGAGCCGTTTGGTGGGTGCCACCGCCAGCCGGCCGGCCAGCTCCCGGATCTGCGCCGGACCGAGCAACTCGGTCACCGGCTCACCACGGCCCGAACACCCGGTCGCCGGTGGCCGAGATCGCGGCGCACAACTCGGTCAGGTCGGTGCCGGTGACCTCGGCAAGCAGCCGGACGGTGTGCGGGATCAGGTAGGAGGCGTTGGGCCGGCCCCGGTGCGGCACCGGCGTCAGGTACGGCGCGTCGGTCTCCACCAGCATCTGCTCGACCGGCGTGACGGCCGCTGCGGCGCGCAGCCCGGCGGCGTTGCCGAAGGTCACCGTACCGGCGAAGCTGAGCACGAAGCCGCGCCGGACGCAGTCGGCGGCGAAATCCGCGTCGCCGGAGAAGCAGTGCATCACCACGGTCTGCGGGGCGCCTTCGGAGTCGAGCACCCGCAGCACGTCGGCGTGCGCGTCCCGGTCGTGGATCACCAGCGGCTTGCCGTACCGCTTGGCGATCGCGATGTGCGCCCGGAAGCTGGCCTGCTGCGCGGCCAGTCCGTCCGACCCGGTCCGGAAGTGGTCCAGCCCGGTCTCGCCGACGCCGCGCACCCGATCGGCGGCGGCCAGCGCCTCGACCTCACGCAGCGCCTCGTCCAGGTCGGCCAGTCGGGGTGCCTCGTTGGGATGCAGGGCGACCGTGGCGACCACCGCCGACGATCGCGCGGCGAGGTCCGCGCCCCAGCGCGACGACTCCAGGTCGACACCGACCTGGACCAGCCGGTCGACGCCGACCGACGCGGCCCGGGCGATCAAGGTGGCCACCGGGTCGCCGCTGTCCCGGCCGAGGACCGCCGGTTCGGCGACAGTCAGGTCCAGGTGGGTGTGGCTGTCGATCACCGGTACGGGCAGCGGATCGGGTGGCGGCGGGAACTCCCCGGCCCGGCGGGCGGCCCGTTGCCGGCGGGTCTCGGCTGGCTGCGTCATCATCGGACAGCATCACACGTCCCGGTCCGGCCGGTGCACCGGGCCACCCGGGCGGCACCGCCAATGGACATGCGGCGGCTACCACGCGTTCACCCGAAGCGGTGACCCGGCAACTACCTTCGGCGACGTGACTCTGAGCTCTGCGCGTGGCGGCGTCGCCGATGCCCCGGCCGGCCTGCACGTCCGCTTCGAGGGTGCGGTCTACCCGGCTGAGGAGATCGCCCGAGGGGCCGCCTACCGGCTGGTCAGCATGGACCCGGTAGCCGGCTTCCAGCGCGACGGCCGGGGCCGCTGGTTCCGCCACGTGCATGCCAGCGAGGTCGGCCCGGTCTCCGGCGTGGGTATCTCCGCCGGCGGCACGGGTGCCTCCGGTGCCGGCGCGGGTGCCGACGACCGCACCGACGATCCGGGCGACAGCCCGCTGATGGCCCCGTTGACCCGGGCCGCCAGCTGGGCGGACGTACATCAGCTGAGTCAGACGCCGTCGGCCGCCGACCATCCGGCAAATACCGTGGTCCGGCGTACCGCGACGGTCCGGCGCGGCACCCGGATGATGAAGGTACTTTCCGGCCGACAGGTGGCCGGCTTCCTGCGTGGCTGGGCACCGGCCGGTTTCTGCTACCGCGAGTACGACATCGCGCACCTGCGTACCCCGGCCGACCTGGCCCTGCTGCGCACCGACGACGAGGGCGGGCGGGACAGCCTGGAGGTGGCGTACGCACTGCGCTGGCGGGCCATCGGCGCCGACGACTACGAGATCCCGGCCGGGCCGGCGTACCAGGGGCTGGCGGCCATGCCGCCCCGGGACCGGATCGGCCCGCCGGTGCTCGGCACCGGGTTCACCCCGAGCGGGCGCCATCTGATCCCCGAGTTCGTCACCGCCGGCTGCACCGACCTGCCGATGCCGGCCAACGCCGCCCTGCTGGCGTACACCCCGGACGGTGCCGAGGTGGTGCTGTACACCTACCAGCCAGAGCAGCGCGGCTGGATCCGGATGGCCGGGCCGCAGCGACGACACCTGCTCGACGGGATCCCCGACGTCCCGTCCGACCAGGAGTACCTGCGCACCGGCGACCTGCCGCAGTCGACCCAGCTGGTCGGCACCCACGACGGCCAGACCTACGAGGCGGTCGCCGACCCGCCGCACGAGTTCCGGGTGCTGGCGATGACCCGGGCCGCTCGCTACCCGGTCGACTCGCTGGCCCGCCGGGTGCGGCTCGCCACCTGGCGCGACGCCCGCTGTCAGGTGCTGAGGCAGGATTCCGGGTGGAGCCGGCTGCGGCTGTGCCGGCCCACCCCGGAGGCGGTCGCGTCGCTCGGCGCGCAGTGCTACGAACGCGGCGTGTACGAGGTGTGGGCACCGAGCGTGGAGATTTCCGACGAAGGCGCGACCGACCTGCCGTACCCGCTGTGAACCGGACTGCCAGTTGCAACCGGCCGTGTCAGTCGTGGGCCCGGCGGGAGCGGTGGGCCCGGCGGGAGCGCCGCGCTCACCCGGCGGCCAGGTGGGTCAGCTCGAGGGCGAAGTAGCCGGCGAAGACCAGCATGATCGCGCCGGACACCCGGTCGAACCAGGCGATCACCCGCGGCGTCAGGAAGCGACGCGCCTGGGCGGCACCGACCGCCAGGACCAGAAACCAGGTCCACGACGCGGAGAGCGTCCCGGCGGCGAACGTCGCCCGGGAGTCCGCCGGCTGGGCGATCACCGCTGCCCCGATCACCCCGACCATGTCGAGGATGGCGTGCGGGTTGAGCAGCGAGACGCTGACCGTACGCCCGACGACCTGGCGGACCGACCCGGCCGCCGGCCCCGGACCCGGCCCACCCGGTGGGCCGACGGCGAGGTGCCCGCCGGCGGTACGGATGGACCGCACGCCCAGGTAGGTGAGGAAGACCGCGCCGCAGGCGAGCAGCGCCGGCCGCACGCCCGGCACGGTGGCGATCAGGCCGGACACGCCGGCGACCCCGGCGACGATCAGCAGCGTGTCGCAGCAGCCGGCGGCCAGCACCGCCCACAGCGCACGCGGCAGGCCGACCGCCAGCCCCTGGCTGACCACGAAGACGTTCTGCGGCCCGATCGGCATGATCAGGCCGAGGCCGAGCAGCAACCCGGCCAGGTAATCGGTCACCCGGTCAGGCGGTGAGCCGGGCCAGCTCCTCGTCGACGATCGACTCGTCGAGCTTGCGGAACACCGGCTTCGGCGCGGCCAGCGGTCGGCCGGCCTCGACCGGGGTGGACTCCCACCGGGCACCGTCGCGGTAGTCGCCGGTGAGGATCGGGTACGCCGGACCGGCGTCGAGGTCGTCGACCTCGACGATCCGGGGCATCGGCGCGTGTACGCCGGCGCCGCCGAGCAGCTCGTGGATCTTCTGCGCCGAGTGCGGCAGGAACGGGGTGAGCAGGGTGTTCGCGTCCGCGACCACCTGCAGGGCGACGTGCAGGACGGTGCCCATCCGGGGCTTGTCCGCCTCGCCCTTGAGCTTCCACGGTGCCTGGTCGGACAGGTAGCGGTTGGCCTCGGCGACCACCCGCATCGCCTCACCGATCGCCTGCTTCTGCCGGTGCCGTTCGATCAGTGCGCCGACCGTGCCGAACGCGGCCCGGCTGGTCGCCAGCAGCGCCTCGTCGGCGGCGGTCAGCCCGGCCGGGTCGACCGGCGGGATGGCGCCGAAGTTCTTGGCGGCCATCGAGATCGACCGGTTGACCAGGTTGCCCCAGTCGTTGACCAGCTCGTCGTTGTTGCGGCGCCGGAACTCCGCCCAGGTGAAGTCGGTGTCCTGGCTCTCCGGGCCGGCCACGGCGATGAAGTAGCGCAGCGCGTCGGCGTCGTAGCGGGCCAGGAAGTCCCGCACGTAGATGACCACCTGGCGGGAGGAGGAGAACTTGCGCCCCTCCATGGTCAGGAACTCGCTGGAAACCACCTCGGTGGGCAGGTTGAGCCGGCCGAGCTGACCTGACTCACCGCCATGGTCGCCCTCGCCGGAGTAGCCGAGCAGCAGCGACGGCCAGATCACCGAGTGGAAGACGATGTTGTCCTTGCCCATGAAGTAGTAGGCGCGTGCCTCCTTGCCCTGGGCGTCCGCCGTCCACCAGCGGCGCCAGGCGTCCGGGTCACCGGACCGCCGGGCCCACTCGATCGAGGCCGACAGGTAACCGATCACCGCGTCGAACCAGACGTAGATCCGCTTGTCGCCGCGCTCGCGCCAGCCGTCCAGCGGGATCGGCACGCCCCACTCCAGGTCCCGGGTGATCGCCCGGGGCTGCAGGTCGTCGAGCAGGTTGCGGGAGAACCGCAGGACGTTGGGCCGCCAGCCGTCGCGGGCGTCCAGCCAGGTGCCGAGCGCCTCGGCGAACGCCGGCAGGTCGAGGAAGAAGTGCTCGGTCTCGACGAAGTTCGGCGTCTCCCCGTTGATCTTCGAGCGCGGGTCGATCAGCTGAACCGGGTCGAGCTGGTTGCCGCAGTTGTCACACTGGTCGCCCCGGGCGGCGTCGTAGCCGCAGATCGGACAGGTGCCCTCGATGTAGCGGTCCGGCAGGGTGCGACCGGTGGACGGGGAGATCGCGCCGAGGGTGGTCTTCGCAACGATGTAGCCGTTGCGGTGCAACGTCTCGAACAGCTCCTGGACCACCTGGTAGTGGTTGCCGGTGGTGGTCCGGGTGAACAGGTCGTAGGACAGGCCGAGCCCGTGCAGGTCCTCGACGATCACCCGGTTGTACCGGTCGGCCAGCTCGCGCGGCTTCAGCCCCTCGCTGTCGGCCTGCACCTGGATCGGGGTGCCGTGCTCGTCGGTGCCGGAGATCATGAGCACGTCGTGGCCGGCCATCCGCATGTACCGGCTGAACACGTCGGAGGGCACCCCGAAACCGGAGACGTGGCCGATGTGGCGGGGCCCGTTGGCGTAGGGCCAGGCGACCGCCGCGAGAACGTGACTCATACGACCAGCCTAGTTAGTGTCACCGGGCGTACGCGAACGGGTTGCCGAGCCGCCCGGCGGAGCGCGACACGCCTTCGGGGGTTCGCCCCGGCTCCGCGTGCCGGGGTGTCAAATGGCGGGGTGACCGGGGAACCCAGCATGCCGGAGTCCGACGAGCCGCCGACCGCCCCACCCACCCGGGAGCCGGCGGGCGCTCCCGAGCAGCGTCGGCGGCGGCCGAGCCCCTGGGCGACGGCCGGGCCGGAGGGCACCTGGTGGCACGGTGGCGAACCGACCGACGGCGGACCGGCCGGTGCCGTGGCATCACCTGCCGCCGAACCGGCCACGCCCGTGACCCCGGATGCCGGCGAGCCGACCGACACCGCCGCGCCAGCCGACAGCGCCGACCCGGATGACGGCGGACCGGGCGACACCGGCAGGCCGGCGGGCAACGGCAGGCCGGCGGGCAACGGCAGGCCGGCGGGCAACGGCAGGCCGGCGGGCAACGGCAGGCCGGTGGCGGTGCCGGTGGCGGAACGGCCGCCGGGCCGCCGCCCGCTCCGCCGGGCGGCCGCCCGTCAACGGCGGACGAGGGTCCGGCGTTCCCGCCGGCCGGCGACCGGCATCGCCTGGATCGTGGTCGTCGCGGCGGCTGCGGCGTTCCTCGGCTGGGTCAGCGCCGAACCGCTGTGGCTGGCCGTCGGCCGGGGCGTCAACGGCACCGCGACGGTCACCGACTGCACCGGCGACGGGTACGGCCGACGGTGCCTCGGCGAGTTCGCCGCGCAGACCGGCTTCACTGTCGACCGGGTGCGGCTGTTCGGCGTACCGCCGGTTGACCAGGCCACCGGCGCCGAGCTGACCGCCCGGATGTTGCACCGTGAACGGGACACCGCGTACGTCGTGGCCGACCTGGTCGTGCTGCACCTGCGGTGGTCGGTCGGCTGGGGGCTGACCGTGCTGCTCGGCGTACTGCTGGTCTGGGGCAGCGGTGCCCGCCGGCTGGCCACCGCGACGGCCCGTCGGGTTGCCACCGTCGCCGCGTTGCTGGCGCCGGTCCTGCTGGCCGCCGGGTTCCTGGCCACCGTCTGGACCGGCTGACATCGACCGACCGGAGCAGGCATCGACCACCCGTAGCGCAGCGCATCGACGACCCGAAATATATTCTTCGGCGGGGAGGTCCCGCGACGTCGGGCGGCGGCCTACGATCACGGGGTGATCTCGGCGGCAGCTTCGGACGCGGCAAGCGGTGAACCAGCGGTGACGGCGACAGCGGACCGGCCGGTCCGTCCACCGGACGCCGGTCCGGCGGGGGCCCACCCGGTCGGCCCCGACGGCTCCGCCGGGTCGTCGACGCCGACCGGCGGGGTCGGGCTGCCGGCCGTGGTCCGCCGCCGGCTGGCACCGCTGGACAACTGGCTGGAGCCGTGGTCCTGGCTGGCCACCGCCGTGGTGGTGACGATCGCCGGCGTACTGCGGCTGGTCAACCTGAGCCACCCGCCGGGCCTGATCTTCGACGAGCTCTACTACGCCAACGAGGCCAACGAGCTGCGTCAGTACGGCTTCGAGTGGGACGAGACCAACAACACCCCGGCGTACGTGGTGCATCCGCCGCTCGGCAAGTGGATCATCTCGCTGGGCGTCCGCTGGTTCGACTTCACCGAGTTCGGTTGGCGAATCTCGGCGGCGGTCGCCGGCATCCTGATGGTGCTGATCATCACCCGGACGGCCCGGCGGTTGTTCCACTCCACCGTCCTCGGCTGCGTAGCCGGGCTGCTGCTCGCCCTGGACGGCTTCCATCTGGTGCTGTCCCGGACCGCCCTGCTCGACATCTTCCTCGCGTTCTTCGTGCTCGCCGCCTTCGCCGCGCTGGTAGTCGACCGGGACTGGAGCCGGCGACGGTGGCTGCGGGCGGTCGACGACGGGCTCGATCCGACTCTGCCGGGCCGCGCCGGCCGACCGCCGTTCGCCGTACCGTGGTGGCGGCTGATCGCGGCGCTACTGCTCGGCTGCGGTCTCGCCGTCAAGTGGAGCGCACTGTGGTTCATCCCGGTGTTCGGCCTGCTGGTGATCTGGTGGGAGGCCGGTGCCCGCCGGTCCGCCGGGGTCCGCCGGCCGTGGCTGGACGCGGCGCTCGGCGAGATCGGTTGGCTGGTCCTCGGCGGGGTGCTGATCCTCGGCACCTACCTCGCCAGCTGGTCGGGCTGGCTGGCGACCGACGGCGGCTACCTGCGGCACTACCGGGCGGACAACGGCATGTCCGAGGCACCGTTCATCGGCGCCCTGCTGAACCTCTGGCATTACCACACCCAGGCGTACGGCTTCCACAGCACGTTGGAGACGGAACACCGCTACCAGTCGTGGCCGTGGCAGTGGCTGCTGCTGGGCCGCCCGGTCGCCTTCCACTGGACCGACCAGACCGCCTGCGGAGCACCCAGCTGCGCCGAGGAAGTGCTGCTGCTGGGCACTCCGCTGCTGTGGTGGTCGTTCCTGCCGGCCCTGGCGGCGCTGGTCTGGCTCGGTATCGCCCGGCGGGACTGGCGGGCGGGGGCGATCCTCGCCGGGGTGGCCGCCGGGCTGCTGCCGTGGTTCTACTACGCCACCGAGGGCCGGACGATGTTCGCCTTCTACACCGCGCCAGCGCTGCCGTTCCTGGTCCTCGCGGTGACCTATGTGCTCGGTGCGATCGTCACACCGTCCGGCGGGACGGCGGTCGCCGACCCGGCCGGCAACGACCGGCGGCTGGTCGGCGCGGTGATCGCCGGCACCTACGTCCTGCTGGTCGCCGTCTGCTTCGCGTATTTCTACCCGATCTTCGTCGGTGAGCCGCTGCCGTACGAGGACTGGTCGGCGCGGATGTGGCTCGGCGGGCGCTGGATCTGACCATCGCGGCCGGCCCGCTACCGGCCCGCTGCCCGTCCGGTGGTCCACGGCCGCCGGACGGGTGCCGTCAGCCGATCGTGGACTCACCTGGCCCGTATCTCCACTGTGATCAGCAGCGTCGGCTGCGACAGCAGGTGGGCGAGGGTGCCGGAGAGCGTTGGAAGACAGAGAAGCGCGCCCCGATCGCCTGCCACGGGGGAAGCGGGCGATAGGGGCGCGCTTGAAAAGCTTAACCAGGTGAACCCCTGCCGCACAACGGGCCAGACAAGGCCAGTTTGCCGTTCAGCACGGAACGGAACAACCACCAAAAGCGACATCAACTGTCATAGTCAGCGAAAGCGGCGGCGGAGGCTGCGTCTGTTCTGCCCCGGCGCGCTGCGGTCGATCCGGCGAAGCGCCAGCTCCGAGTCACGGCGACGCTGATCAGCCAGATCGCTGAAGGTCAGCACCAGGCCGCGTACCCCCGGCACCAGCCGCAGATCCCTGCACCGCACCTCGAGCAGCACATGGCTGCCGTCCGGCCGGCGCAGCACCCACTGGTCGCCCACCGCCGACCCGTCGTGCCGGTCGCCGGCCGCGCCGAGGGTCCGGGACACCTGCTCCTGGTCGGCGGGGTGCACCAGGTCCCGCCAGTCGGCGAGGACCGCCGGCTCGACCCCGAACAGCCGGCTGCACGGCGGACTCGCGTACCGGATCCGGTCGTCAGCTCCGACGATCACCACCGCGTCGCCGACGGTGCCCGCGACCAGATTGAGATACCGGTCCCGGTCCCGCCGGGCGGCGTCCTCGGTCGCGGCGATCCGGTGCAGGGCCAGCGCCGCCTGAGCGGCGACCACCTCGATCGCGTCCCGGCTGGCGGCCAGCACCCCGGCAGCCGCCCCGACCAGCAGCGCGGTACCGGTCCCGCCGGACGAGGCCGGCACGGCCAGGCCGGCCACCAGGGCGGCCGGTGCCGGGGCGAGCCGGTCGGCCAGATCGGGATGCAACAGCCGGATCGGCATGATCCGGGTACGCCGCCGCGCCGCGTCCACCGGCAACGGGTCGTCGACGACGACCTGGGGCTGCCATTCGGCCACCGACTCCGGGTCGGGCGGCCCGCCGCCGGCCCCCGCCACCGGGCGGCGCACGGCGAACAGGACCTGGTGATCGGTCCCGGCCGGCAGCAGCTCACCGACCGACCGGCGGACCATCTCGGCCACCTGCGCGATCGTGGTGGCCGACAGCAGCCGCGTCCCGGCTTTGCGCAGCGACCGTTCCCGGTGCACCGCGGCCCGGTGCCCGGTCACCGAATCGACCACCCGGGTCACCGCGAGCATCGTGGTGAGACCGGCCGCCGCAGCGGTCACCAACCCGTCGGGCAGCTCGGCCGGCGCTCCGGCGAACGCCTGGATCACCAGCAGGAACGGCACGGTCAGACAGGTGATCGTCAACAGACCTACCCGCATCGCGGCGACGTCGTCCGGGCCCGGGTCGGACCGGGTGGCCAGCCGAGCCATGTTCGGGTGCAGGGCGGCGACCCCCCAGCTGACGTAGAACACGTACCAGCCGAGTTCGGCCGGGTGCCCCGGCTGCCAGCCGGCGTTGAGTTCGGCGGCCGCGTACCAGACGTCGGCGGTCAGCATGCCGGCCGCGCCGACCGCCAGCCCGATCACCGTCGGATCCCGCCAGGCGGCGGCCGCCAGGCGCAGCATCACCACGACGACCAGCACCCCACCGAGACTGTGCACGGCCAGCAGCGCCTTCTCCACCGCTGGCAGATCCACATCGGTCACCGCCGGGCCGACCACCAGGGTCCAGGTGATCAGGCCGGTCACCACGACCAGCACCAGGGTGTCCAGCAGAGCGGACCGGTCCCGCAACGACACCGTGGTCCGGGTCAGACTGAGCACCCCGGCCGCAAGCAGGCCGAAGGTCGCCAGGTAGGCGGCGTCGGCGATCAGCGACAGAACCTCGCCGACAGCACCCGCCGTACGCCGCGACAACTCGTAGTGGACGTCGCCGACCGCCAGCGCCCCGGCGCCGCCGGCCAGCAGCAGCCAGGGAAGCCGGCGGGGCGGCCGGTGCCGGTGGATTCCCCAACCGACCGCGGCCACGCTGACCACGCCGATCGCCCCCCACCAGACGGCGGCGGCAGCCGGGGCCCCGAAGACCGCCGCGCCAAGAACAGCCTGCACCGCGAGGTAACCGGTCAGGACGCGCCGTGGCACCGGGACTCCTCCAACAAGATCGGCCGGCCGCCCGGACCGCGGACCGCGCCGACCCCCGGCTACAGCATGAGGGCCGGCGCGGGCCGGCACAACATCGGCTCGGGCAGCAGTACGCGGAACACGGCACCACCGCCCGGCCGGTCGTACAGCTCGATCCGGCCGGCGTGACCGTCCACGATCGCCGCGACGATCGCCAGCCCGAGACCGGAGCCGCCACCTCGCGCCCGGGTACGGCTGGGATCCACCCGGTACAGCCGCTCGAAGACCCGCCCGGCATGCGCCGCCGGCACGCCGGGACCGGTGTCGGTCACCTCGATCACCGCCAGCGGCGCGTCCGCCGGCAGGTCCCGCCCGACCGCCGCGAGCGGCCGGTCCGACGGGGCACCGCCAGCGCCGGCCGGCAGATACCCCACCCGTACGGTGATCTCGGCCGCCGGCGGGGTGTGCTGCAGCGCGTTCGCCACCAGGTTGGCGGCCACCTGGCGCAGCGCCGGCTCGTCCCCCGGCACCGAGACCGGCTGCAGTTCGGGTGCGACCGGCTCCAGGTCGGGTGCGGTGGAGCCGACCGGTCCGGCCGGTGCCATCCGGACCCGACGGTCGGGAGCCCGGGCGGACGCGTCGCGGATCGTGTCGGCGGTGACCGCGAGCAGATCCACCGGTCGACGCACCGGCTGCCGACGCTGGTCCAGCCGGGCCAGCAGCAGCAGGTCCTCCACCAGCAGCCCCATCCGGGCCGCCTCCGCCTCGATCCGGCGCATCGCCTCGTCGAGTTCCGGGCCGGGCGTCGCCCCGCCCCGCCGGTACAGTTCGGCGAATCCCCGGATCGAGGTGAGCGGGGTGCGCAGTTCGTGCGACGCGTCCGCGACGAACTGCCGGAGTCGCTGCTCCGAGGCGGTCCGGGCGGCGACCTCGGCCCCGATCCGGTCCAGCATCGAGTTCAACGCGCCGCCGAGCCGGCCGACCTCGGTGTGCGGGTCGGCGTCGAGGACCCGCCGGGCCAGGTTGCCGCCGGTGATCTCGGCGGCGATGCGTTCCATCCGGGTCAGCGGGCGCAGCCCGAGCCGGACCGTCGCGGCGGCGACCAGACCGAGCAGCACCAGGATCAGCAGCACCACCACGGCGTCGATCATGAGCAGCG
Source organism: Solwaraspora sp. WMMA2080 (assembly GCF_027497395.1). Taxonomy (GTDB): domain Bacteria; phylum Actinomycetota; class Actinomycetes; order Mycobacteriales; family Micromonosporaceae; genus Micromonospora_E. The sequence continues at coordinate 3,455,649 of NZ_CP114910.1, forward strand.
TGTCGGCGGTCGCGTCGACCTGGCGCAGCGAGACGCCGACCACAGCGAGCCCGCCGTCGGCGCGCGGCACCGCGAGCACCCGCCAGGATCCGTCACCATCGACGGCGGGCACCGTGTAGGAACGCCGGGCAGCGGCCCGCTCGACCAGCGCCGGATAGTCGTCCAACGCGGGCAGGGCGGCATCCGGGTCGGAGGAGAACTGCTGGGTGAGGGTCCCGTCGGCGGCGTACAGCAGGACCGACTGGGCCGGTTGCAGGGAGGCGCCGGGGAAGGGTCGGGGTCGGGGACCGTCCTGGTCGAGGGTGGGCGGCGCGGACCCGGCGTACGGTCGGCTCATCAGCCGCAACTGCTCGTCGAGCCGGTCGGTCAGGCTCTGCCGCAGCAGGACCAGACCGGCCGTGTTGGCCAGCAGCAGGGCGACGGCGGTGAGGACCGCGGTGGCCAGCACCAGCCGGGACCGCAGCGTCCAGTGCGACCACCGCCGTACGGTGATCGGGGAACGGAACCGTTTCAGGTGCCGCATCAGACACCGCCCGACCGGGGCAGTCGCAGCGTGTAGCCGACCCCCCGGACGGTGTGGATCAGCGCCGGCTGGTGCTGGTCGATCTTCTTGCGCAGGTAGTAGACGTACGACTCGACGATCCGGCCGTCGCCGTCGAAGTCGTAGCTCCACACCCGGTCCAGGATCTGGCTCTTGCTGACCACCCGGCCGGCGTTGACCAGCAGATACCGCAGCAGGTTGAACTCGGTCGGCGACAGATCGACGCGCTGGCCGGCCCGGCGTACCTCGTGGGCGTCCTCGTCGAGCTCCAGGTCGGCGTAGCGCAGCACCCGGTCGGTCGGCTCGGGCTCGTCGACGACGCCGCTGCGCCGCAGGATCGCCCGGATCCGCAGCACCACCTCCTCCAGGCTGAACGGCTTGGCGACGTAGTCGTCGGCTCCGACGGTCAGCCCGGCGATCCGGTCCTGCACCGCGTCCCGCGCGGTCAGGAACAGCACGGGTACGTGCCGGCGGCCGCCCCGGCGCATCGTCCGGGCCACCTCGAAGCCGTCCAGATCCGGCATCATCACGTCGAGGACCACCAGATCCGGCTCGAACTCCTCGATCGCCACCAGGGCGGCGCGGCCGCCGTCCACCGCTCGGACGTCGAACCGGATCAGCCGCAACGTGGCGGCGAGCAGGGCGCAGATGTTCGGCTCGTCGTCGACGACCAGGATCCGGGGAGCCCGGTCCGGTCCGGCGTCGGCTACCTGGCCGATCTCGGCGGGTGAGGTCATCCGCCATGCATACCGGCGCAGTCTCGGAGCCGGCTGGGAGCCGGCTGTGGGGTGGCCGGGCAAGCACAGGCACCAACGGACGCGCTTCGGTCATCGGCCGTTCGCCTCAACTTCACATCCCGTTCCGAGGTTGTTTTGATCTGCGCGGTGTTTCCTCACCTTCGCACCGAATCCGCCCTACCTGAAGGTGAGGACCTGCCCATGCGACCCGAATCGGCACCGCCGACGACGACCGGACCAGGACCGGACGACCGGGCCGGCCACGGTACGGACGACCGGGCCGGTCACGCGCTGCGGGGCGTCACCCGGCTGCACGCGTTCAACCGGTACGAGATCAAGTACCTGGTCGACAACGCGGCGGTACCGGCACTGCGTGACCAACTCGCCCGCCGACTCGACCGGGACAGCCATGCCGGGACCACCGGGTACGGGGTGTGGAGCCTCTACTACGACACCGACGACCTGCGGTTCTACTGGGAAAAGATCGAAGGGCTGCGGTTCCGCCGCAAACTGCGGATCCGGCACTACGGCGACCGGACCGGCATCGACGACGACACCACCGTCCACGTCGAGATCAAGCAGCGGGTCAACCGGGTCACCCAGAAACGGCGGATCGCGCTGCCGTACCGACTGGCCCGTCAACTGTGCGACGGCCGCGCCATGATCGACCACACCGAGCCGCAGCGGGGCTTCGTGCAGGAGGTCCTCGGCCTGGTCAGCGGCCTGGACCTGCGCCCGGTGGCGATCACCGGCTACCACCGGCAGGCGTTCGTCGGCACCGGTGCCGATCTCGGCCTGCGGGTCACCCTGGACACCCGGGTCCGGGGTCGGGACCGTGATCTGCACCTGGGCGTCGACGCCGAAAATCGGTTCATCGTCCCGCCGTGGCGTTCGATCATGGAGGTGAAGGCGAACGAACGGGTCCCGTACTGGTTGACCGACCTCGCTGCGCAGGCCGACCTGTCGGTCGTGCGGGTCAGCAAGTACTGCCAGTGTGTCGAGGCGTTCGGGCGGGCCCCGCGGTCGGTGTTCCATCTGCCGGCCGACGCGCCACCACCGCCTCCGGACCGGCCGGCCGGCGAACTGCTGGCCGTCGGCGCGAGCGGCGGGCGGGCCTGACATGGACATCACCTTCCAGGACCTGTCCAGCACGTTCAGCCTCGGCGACATCGCCGCGTCGCTGGCGCTGTCCTTCGTGCTCAGCGCAGTCATCGGCTGGGTCTACCGGGCCACCCACCGCAACGTGTCGTACAGCCAGTCGTACGTTCAGACACTGATCATCCTCGGGATGCTGATCTCGTTGATCATGCTGGTCGTCGGCTCCAACATCGCCCGGGCCTTCGCCCTGGTCGGCGCGCTGTCCGTGGTCCGGTTCCGCAACGCGATCAAGGAGACCCGCGACGTCGGCTTCATCTTCCTGGTGATGGGCGTCGGCATGGCCTGCGGCACCCGGTTCTACCTGCTCGCGGTGATCGCCACGGTCGCGATCTGCCTGATCATCGGGGTGATGTACCGCTTCAACTGGTTCGCGCTCAACGTGCAACGCCAGGTGGTGAAGGTGCAGGTGCCACCGGACCGCGACCACACGCACGCCGTACAGGACGTGCTGCTGCGGCTGACCACCGAGTTCGAGCTGGTCAGCATCGAGTCGATCCGGGGCGGAGCGCTGACCGAGCTGATGTACACGGTCAGGTTGAGCAAGGGCACCGAGCCGGGCGAACTGATCGCGGCGTTGAGCGGGCTGACCGGCGGCCAGCGGGTCACGGTGCTCACCGGCTACGACCAGACGGACCTGTGATGAGCGGTACACCGTCCACCCCGAATCCACCGGCCGTGCCGCCGGCCGCTGCGCCGAAGCACCGGTTACGGCACCGGATCCCGCTGCGCATCCGGCACAACTACCGGCTGCTGGCCAGCTGCGCCGTATTCCTGCTGGTGGTCACGGTCGTGCTGGGCAGCACCCGGATCCGGCCGTACGTCACCAGCGCGGCCGACGCCGCGACCGACCTGGTGACGGTCGACATCGCCGGCACCATTGACCTGTTCGACCCAACGGTGGCCCACGAGATCTCGCTGGTCTTCGCCGACGCCGACTACCAACGGATGCTCGACGCCTACTTCGACGACGGCGAGAAGGAGTACCTCGAGGCGGACCTGGTGGTCGACTCGACCACGATCCCGAGCGTGGGAATCCGGCTCAAAGGCAACTCCACCCTGTCCGGTCTGACCCGCGACGGTGAGACCGTGCAACGCGGCGGGGCCGCCCCCGACGGCGGACAGTCCGGTGCAGGGCAGCGACCCGACGGTGGGCAGGGACAGCAGCAGGGCGCAGGCGGGCCGGGCGGCGGTATGGGCCGGGCCGGGCTGGCCGCCGAGGAACCGGAGAACCTGCCCTGGCTGATCAGCTTCGACACGTTTGTCGAGGGACGGCGCTACCAGGGACTACAGGAGATCGCAGTGCGGGTCGGCGGAATGGGTGGCGGTAGCGCCGTGGCCAACGAGGCCCTCGCCCTGTCGTTGCTCGATACCGCCGGGATGGCCACCCAGCGGTACGCGTTCAGCGCGTTCACGGTCAACGACCGGCCCACCACCGCCCGCCTCGTGGTGGAACACCCCGACGAGCACTACGCCGCCGGGCTGGGTGACAGTGGCGTGCTCTACAAGTCGTTGGCCGGCGGTTCGTTCACCTACCAGGGCGAGGATCCGGTCGAGTACCAGGATGACTTCAAGCAGATCAACCTCACCGGAAGCCAGGACCTGCAGCCGGTGATCAACCTGATCCGCTGGGTGTCCGAGGCGTCCGACGACGAATTCGACGACGAGCTGGCCGATCACGTCGACGTCGAGTCGTTCGCCCGCTACGTCGCCGCCCAGAACCTGCTGCTCAACTTCGACGACATGGCCGGTCCCGGCCGCAACTACTACCTTTGGTACGACCTGGCCACCCGGAAGTTCACGGTGGTCAGCTGGGACCACAACCTGACGTTCAGTGGCGACGCCACCCTCGGGCCGCAGGACGCGGTGACCATGGGCGGTGGCCGGTTCGGTGGTGGCGACGGCGGTGCCACGCCGCAGAACGGCACGGCACCACAGGACAGGTTCGCGCCACCCGACGGATTCCAGCCACCCGACGGATTCCAGCCACCCGACAGGGCCGGCTCCGGGGCGGCGCCGCAGGGCGGCGGTCCCGGCCGGTCGGCCGGGCACCCGCTCAAGGAACGGTTCCTGGCCAGCGACGCGTTCACCGAAGTGTACGAGGCCGCGTACCGCGATCTCTATCAGCGGATGTTCGCCAGCGGCGCGGCGACGGCCGCGCTGGACGGCCTGGCCGCCGTCCTGGCAACCGTCGACGGTCAGGACGGCTCGGCGGTCGCGACCGAGCTGGAACAGCTGCGGACCACGGTCGAGCAACGGACGGAAAGCCTGCGCGATCAGGTGTGAGCGGCGCCTGGCGGCCGTAGAGTCGGTGACCGTAGGCGACCAGTCGACCCGTCGCCCGCTGGAAGGAGCTCCGTCGATGGCCAAGCCGCCGATGCCGCAACACCTGGTCGAAATGCTGGGCCGGCCGAACCCGTCGGTGATGGGTACGGTGAGCCCGAGCGGCACGCCGGTGACCGTCGCCACCTGGTACCTGTGGGACGACGGCCGGGTGCTGCTCAACCTGGACGCCGGGCGCAAGCGGCTGGAGCATCTGCGGGCCGACCCACGGGTGTCGCTGACCGTGCTGGACGGCGACTCCTGGTACCGGCATGTCAGTCTGCACGGCAGGGTGACCATCGAGCCGGACCCCGAGCTGGCCGGGATCGACCGACTCGCCCGGCACTACACCGGTGACCGCTACCCGAACCGGGAGCGCCCCCGGGTGTCCGCCCGGCTGACCGTGGAGTCCTACCACGCCTGGGGCTTCGACCGCTGAACCTCCGCTCCCAGCGGACCGCCCACCGGTGCACGGGTCACGGCCCGTTCAGGCCGGTCGCGGCCGGGCAAATAGAATGGCCCGGAATCAACCGCCGCCGGCCGGTACCCGACGTACCGGCCGTCACCGACCTTGGGAGCAATTCGTGCTGACGATGCAGGACGCGCTGGCCCGCCTCGCGGCGTACTGGGCCGAGCAGGGTTGCCTGACGGTCCAGCCGATGAACACCGAGGTCGGCGCCGGCACGCTGAACCCGGCCACGTTCCTGCGGGTGCTCGGTCCCGAGCCGTGGCGGGTCGCCTACGTAGAGCCGTCGGTGCGTCCGGACGACGCCCGGTACGGCGAGAACCCGAACCGGATCCAGACCCACACCCAGTTCCAGGTGATCCTCAAGCCGGAGCCGGGCGACGCGCAGGAGCTCTACCTCGGCAGCCTGGCCGCGCTCGGCATCGACGTGGCCGCGCACGACGTCCGGTTCGTCGAGGACAACTGGGCCTCACCGGCGCTCGGCGCCTGGGGTCTGGGCTGGGAGGTCTGGCTGGACGGGCTGGAGATCACCCAGTTCACCTACTTCCAGCAGGCCGGTGGGATCAACCTCGAGGTGCCGTCGGTGGAGATCACCTACGGCATCGAGCGGATCATGATGGCGTTGCAGGGGGTCCGTCACTTCAAGGAGATCGCGTACGCGCCGGGCATCTCCTACGGCGAGATCTTCGGCCCCGGCGAGTACGAGATGTCCCGCTACTACCTCGACGACGCCGACGTCGCCACCAACCGGCAGCTGCTCGACCTGTACGCAGCCGAGGCGCAGCGGATGATCGACGCCGGGCTGCCGGTCCCGGCGCACAGCTTCGTCCTCAAGTGCTCGCAGGCGTTCAACGTGCTGGACGCGCGGGGCGCGGTCTCCACCGCCGAGCGGGCCACCGAGTTCGCCCGGATGCGCCGGCTGGCCGGCGAGGTGGCGCAGCTGTGGGTACGCCGCCGCGACGAGCTGGGCCACCCACTCGGCGTGGTGCCACCGGCGCCAGCCGGGCAGGCCGACGCAGCGGCCGCGCAGCCCGGTGAGTCGGCCCCGGCCCGGCAGCTGGTGTTCGAGATCGGCACCGAGGAGATGCCGCCATCGGAGGTCCGCTCGGCCCGCCAGCAGGTCGCCAAGCTGGTCGCCGACCGGTTGGCCGCGACCAGGCTGATGCACGGCGACGTCCGGGTGCTGGCCACCCCACGCCGGCTGGTCGCCGTCGTCGACGCGGTCGCCGCCCGCGAGCCCGACCACACCCGCACGGTACGCGGCCCGAAGGTCGCCGCCGGGTTCCGCCCGGACGGCACACCCACCCCGGCTGCGGCGGGCTTCGCCCGTTCCCAGGGGGTCGAGGTGACCGACCTGGCCCGGGTGGAGATCGGCGGCGTACCGCATCTGGCGATGCTGCGCGACGAGCCCGGCCGCACCGCGACGGAGGTCCTCACCGAGGTGCTCGCCGGGGTGGTCACCGGCCTGCGCTCGGCGAAGAACATGCGCTGGCGGGATCCGCAGCTGGCGTTCACCCGTCCGGTCCGGTGGCTGCTGGCGCTCTGGGGTGACCTGGTGGTGCCGGTCGAGGTGTCCACGCTGGCCGCCGGCCGGACCACCCGGGTGCACCGGACCGCCGCGACGTCGACCGTCGAGGTGGCCGACGCGGAGAGCTACCTGGCGACGGTCCGTGACGCCGGCATCGTGGTGGACCCGGAGGAACGCCGGGCGATCGTCACCGCCGCCGCCGGTGAGCTGGCCGCTGGCGTCGGCGGCCGGGTCGACCTGGCCGCCGAGGCTGGTCTGCTGACCCAGGTGGTGGACCTGATCGAACAGCCGACGCCGCTGCTCGGCGGGTTCGAGGAACGCTACCTGGAGCTACCTGAGTCGGTGCTGGCCACGGTGATGCGCAAGCATCAGCGGTACCTGCCGGTGCGGGGCGCGGACGGTGCCCTGTTGCCGCACTTCGTGGCGGTCGCCAACGGCGCGATCGACGTCGATCTGGTACGGGCCGGCAACGAGGCGGTGCTGCGGGCCCGGTACGAGGACGCGGCGTTCTTCTACCGCGCCGACCGGGCCACCCCGCTGGCCGAGCTGCGGTCCCGACTGAGCCGGTTGACCTTCACCGACAAGCTGGGGTCGATGGCGGACCGGGCTGACCGGATCGCCGGGCTGGCCGGTGACCTGGCCGAGATGATCGCGCTGTCCGATGCGGACCGGGCGACCTTGGACCGCGCGGCCGAGCTGGTCAAGTTCGACCTCGGTTCGCAGATGGTCACCGAGATGACCAGTCTCGCCGGGGTGATGGCCCGTGACTACGCCGGGCACGCCGGAGAGCCGGCGGCGGTCGCGCAGGCGGTGTTCGAGGCCGAGTTGCCGCGCAGCACCGGTGACCAGTTGCCGCAGTCGCTGCCGGGGGCGCTGCTGTCGCTGGCCGACCGGCTGGATCTGGTGACCGGCCTGGCTGCCACGGTCGGCATGCCGACCGGCAGCAGCGACCCGTTCGCGATCCGGCGGGCGGTGCTGGGGCTGTTGGCGGTGCACCGGAGTCAGCCAGGGCTGGCCGGGATTTCGCTGGCCACCGGGCTCGCGGCTGCCGCCCGGCGGCAGCCGGTGCCGGTCGACGACACCGTGCTGGCCGAGATCGTCGAGTTCCTGACCCGCCGGGTGGAGCAGTTGCTGACCGAGGAGGGCCAGCCGGTGGACCGGGTCCGCGCGGTACTGGCGCACGCCGACCGGCCGCAACTGGTTGACCGGCTGCTGGCCCAGCTGGACCGGCTGCTGGCCGACGAGCAGTTCCGGGCGCTCGCCGAGGCGTTGCAGCGGGCCCGGCGAATCGTCCCGGCTGACGTGCCCGCCGAGTACGACCCGGCGCTACTCACCGAGCCGGCCGAGGTACGGCTGCACGAGGTGGTCAAGCAGGTGCGGGCCGACCTGGACCACAGCGCGGACCTCGACCGGTTCACTGGAATCGCCGGGCAGCTGACCGCGCCGGTGAACGCCTTCTTCGACGACGTCTTCGTGATGGCCGAGGATCCTCAGCTGCGTCAGGCCCGGCTGGGTCTGCTCGCCACGGTCGCGACGCTCGCCGCCAACCTGCTGGACTGGCCGCAGCTGCGGATGTGACCCCGAAGAAGCAGTTCGGCCACGCGTGGTGGCGGGGCGATTCGGCCACGCGGCGGGGTCCGCCGGCCGTGCTACCGTCTGTCAGTCCACACTCGGTGTCGACAAGGAAGGCGGGGGCCGGCCATCACGTCTCCGGGAGCCTGCGACACGCACCTGTCCGCCGGTGCCGCCACAGCCGCGCCGCACGGTTGGGTGGACGGGCCTGCCGGGCCGGTCCGCAACGTACCGAATCTCATCACCACGGTCCGGACCGTGGTCGCCGTCGGCTTGGCCGTGCTGGCCGTCGTCGGCGACAGCACGGTACTCACCGGCGTCGCGATCGGCTGCTACTGGATCGGTGACATGGCGGACGGTCTGGCCGCCCGGCTGCTGCGGCAGGAGACCCGGTTCGGTGCCGTCTACGACATCGTCTGCGACCGGGTCTGCTGCCTGGCGGTCGCCGCCGCGCTGATCCCGCTGCTGCCGTCGATGGGCGTTCCGCTGGTCATCTTCGTCGTGCAGTTCGTCGTGGTGGATCTGGTGCTGAGCCTGAGTTTCCTGCGGTGGCCACTGCTGAGCCCGAACTACTTCCATCTTGTGCACACCCAGGTGTACCGGTTCAACTGGTCGCCGGTGGCGAAGGCGTTGAACACCGGCGGCCTGGTGCTGCTGGTGGTGCTGGCACCGTCGCCGGTGCTTCCGGTGGCGTTCACCTTGGCGATCGCCGCGGTGAAGCTCGCTTCGCTCGTCGTGGTGGCCCGGATCCCGCTCGCTGTCGACCTTCCGGGTCTGCGCGCCGCCTCCTCGTGATCGCGGTTCTGCTGGCCACCGTCGCGGTTGGTGCCCTGTCGGCGGTGTCGCCGGTGACTCCGATCGAGCCGTACCTCATCGCATTGACCGCCACCACGTCCTCCCCGCCGGTGGCGCTGGGTGTCGCCGCAGCGCTCGGCCAGACCGTCGCCAAGCTCGCCATGTTCCTGGCGTCGCGGGGGGTGATCCAGTCGCCGTGGCTGCGCCGGTGGCTGGCCAAGCGGACCGCGCCGAAGGCGGCGGCCACGGCCAGCGCGGTAGCGGCCGACGGCACGACGCCGACGGACACGACGGCGACAAACCCGACGCCGACGGACGACACGGCGACGGACACGCCGCCGACGGACGGCAGGCCACGGGCCGGATGGTTGCGCCGGATCGGTCCGGCGATCGGCGACCGGCTGCCGCAGGGGCTGCGCAGCAGGTTGTCCGGCTGGGCGGGCTGGGTGGCCAGGGAGCACCGCCGACTGTACGAGCCGGCGTTCGTCATACCGACCCTGTTCGCGAGCAGCGTGATCGGCGTGCCTCCGCTGCTGGTCACGACGGTGGTGGCCGGTGGCACCCGGATGCCGGCCAGCGTGTTCGCAGTGGTCTGCTTCATCGGCAGATCAATCCGATTCGTCGCGCTTGCGATGGTTCCCAGCTGGTTCAGCGGCTGAGCGTTTATCAAACCGTTACACGCATAGCCCTTGCCGGAAACAAAGCCGGCAGTCCCTAATTTTGTCCAACGGCTTAACAAAACCTCGGTGACCGCGTCGTGGCAGCGCGTTCACCGGGCCAGACGGGACGACCCTCGGCGGGTCGGCCCACCCGACAGTGTGTTCACCAGGACTAGGAGACCACGTGTCCCGAACCCGCCGACGCCACCTTCGACGTGGCCCGCTAACCGCTGCGATACTTTCGCTCTCCATGTTGTCTACTGCCCTGCTCGGCGCCCCTGCCGCGCAGGCCGCACCGGGCAACCCGGGCAACCCGGTCGATCCGGGCCCCGCCGTGCAGGCCAGCCCGGGCGATTTCGAGGCGGCCGCCGACGAGCCGTACTCCGTGCTCGTCTTCTCCAAGACCGCCGGCTTCCGGCACGGCTCCATCCCGGCTGGCATCGCCGCGATCGAGCAGCTCGGTGCCGACAACGGCTTCACCGTCGACACCACCGAGGACGGCGCCGAATTCACCGACGCCAACCTGGCCAACTACCGGGCGGTCATCTGGCTGTCCACCACCGGCGACGTCCTCGACACCGCCCAGCAGGCCGCCTTCGAGCGCTACATCCAGGCCGGTGGCGGGTACGTCGGGATCCACGCCGCCTCCGACACCGAGTACAGCTGGCCCTGGTACGGCGAACTGGTCGGCGCCTACTTCTCCGGCCACCCGGCCAACCAGAACGCCGTAGTCAAGGTCGAGGACCCGGCCCACCCGTCCACCGACGGACTGCCCGCCGAATGGACCCGCTACGACGAGTGGTACAACTTCCAGACCAACCCGCGCGGCGACGTGCACGTACTGGCCAGCCTGGACGAGACCAGCTACACCCCAGGTGCCGGCGCGATGGGTGCCGACCACCCGATCGCCTGGTGCAGCGACTACGACGGCGGCCGGGCCTGGTACACCGGCGGCGGCCACACCAACGAGTCGTTCGCCGAGCCGGAGTTCCTCGACCACCTGCTCGGCGGCATCCAGTCCGCCGCCGGGGTCGTCGACTCCGACTGCGGCGCCTCGCTGACCGAGAGCTTCGAGAAGATCACCCTGGACAACAACACCAGCAACCCGATGGAGCTGGACATCGCCCCGGACGGACGGGTCTTCTACATCGAGCGTGACGGCCGGGTACAGATCGTCAAGCCGGACACCGGCAACACGGTCACCGCGATCGACCTCGACGTGTTCACCGGCAACGAGGACGGCCTGATCGGCATCCGGCTCGACCCGGACTTCGCCGACAACGGCTGGGTGTACCTCTACTACGCCCCCAACGACGGCGTGGCCCGCAACCTGCTGTCCCGGTTCACCGTGGTCGGCGACAGCATCGACCCGGCCAGCGAGGAGGCCGTACTGCAGGTCGACACCCAGCGCAACACCTGCTGCCACGCCGGCGGCACCATGACCTTCGACAGCCAGGGCAACCTCTACCTGGCGACCGGGGACAACACCAACCCGTTCGAGTCGAGCGCCTACACCCCGATCGACGAGCGGGCCGGGCGGCAGGACTACGACGCGCAGCGTACCTCCGGTAACACCAACGACCTGCGCGGCAAGGTGATCCGGATCCACCCGGAGGACGACGGGACGTACACCATCCCGGAGGGCAACCTGTTCGCACCGGGCACCGCGCAGACCCGCCCGGAGATCTACGCGATGGGCTTCCGCAACCCGTTCCGGATCGGCGTGGACCTGGCCACCGACACGCTCTACGTGGCGGACTACGGCCCGGACGCCAACTCGGACAACCCCAACCGGGGCCCCCGGGGCCTGGTCGAGTGGAACATCGTCGACACCCCCGGCAACTACGGCTGGCCGTACTGCACCGGGACGAACGAGGCGTACAACGACTACCAGTTCCCGTCCGGCCCCAGCGGCGCGAAGTTCGACTGCTCGGCGCCGGTGAACGACTCCCCCAACAACACCGGACTTACCGAGTTGCCACCGGCGATCCCCGCCACCGTGGACTACGGCTACAGCGGTGACCCGCGCTACCCCGAAATCGGTGGCGGCGGTGCGCCGATGGGCGGGCCGGTCTACCGCTACGACACCGAGCTGGCCTCGGACCGCAAGTGGCCGGCGTACTACGACGGCAAGGCGCTGCTGGGCGAGTGGAACCAGTCGAAGATGTACACCATGCAGGTGTCCGCTGACGGCACCGAGCTGGTGGACATCAACCAGTTGCTGACCGGGATGAGCTTCGTCCGCCCGATGGACTTCGAGTTCGGCCCCGACGGCGCCCTGTACCTGATCGAGTGGGGCAGCGGCTTCGGCGGCAACAACGACGACTCGGGGGTCTACCGGATCGACTACGTCGCCGGTAGCCGGGCACCGATCGCGCAGGCCAGCGCCACCCCGACCTCCGGCCAGGCACCGTTGACCGTGGAGTTCTCCAGCGCGGGCTCGCGCGACCCGGACGGCGGCACGCTGACCTACGCCTGGGCCTTCGGCGACGGCGGGACCTCCACCGAGGCCAACCCGACCCACACCTACACCGAGGCCGGCAACTACACCGCGCAGCTGACCGTGACCAACCCCAACGAGCGTACGGCGGTTGCCAACGTACCGGTGACGGTCGGTAACACCGCACCGACGGTGACCATCGACTTCCCGCCGGCCGGCGGCTTCTTCGACTGGGGCGACCAGGTTGAGTACACGATCACCGTGACCGACCCGGAGGACGGCGAAATCGACTGTGACCGGGTGGAGCTGCAGGTGCTGCTCGGCCACGACGAGCACGCCCACCCGTTGGAGCAGCACACTGGCTGCTCCGGCACGGTGCAGACCCAGCTCGCCGCCGGCCACGGCGCCGAGGCGAACGTCTTCGGCGTGTTCGAGGCCACCTACACCGACGACGGCGGGGTCGGCGGTGCCGCGCCACTGACCGGCCGGGCGATCGAACTGCTGCAGCCCAAGCGCAAGCAGGCCGAGTACTTCAGCTCGACCGGACGGGTGGACGGCGCCACCGGCGGCGGCGACCCGGGCGTCCGGACCGAAACCACCGGCGACCCGGCCGGTGGCGGCGAGAACATCGGCTTCATCGAGGACGGCGACTGGTGGTCGGTCGACCCGGCCAACCTGACCAACGTCGACTCGATCGGGTTCCGGGTCGCATCGGCGACGGCCGGCGGCCGGATCGAGGTCCGCGCCGACGCCGTCGACGGTCCGGTGGTCGCCTCCGCTGACGTCGCGGGTACCGGCGGCTGGCAGACCTGGACCGACGTGACCGCGCCGGTCACCGGCGGCGCCGACGCGGCGGTGCTGTACTTCGTCGCCCGGGACCCGGGCGGTGGCGCGAACTCGCTGTTCAACGTCAACTGGATGGACTTCCTCGGCCGAGGCGTCACCGAGAACGCGCCGCCGCAGGTCAGCGTCACCGCGACGCCGACGTCCGGCACCGCGCCGCTCACCGTGGCGTTCGACGGCACGGCCACCGATGCCGAGGGCGACACCCCGTTGACGTACGCCTGGGACTTCGGTGACGGCGGCACCGCCGACACCCTGGACGCCAGCCACACGTACACCGCACCGGGCACCTTCGTCGCCACCCTGGTGGTGACCGACGCCCGGGGCGCGACGGCATCGGCGTACGTGTCGGTGCGGGTCGAGGCACCGAACACGTCCTGCTTCGGAGCACGGTCGGACGAGTTCCTCGGCGACGGGCTGGACCGCGACCGGTGGACGGTGGTCCGGGAGAGCCAGGTGTACTCGGTGGCCGACGGCACGCTCCTGCTGCCGACCGGCGTCGGTGACCTCTACGGCGGCCGCAACGACGCCACCAACCTGGTCCTGCAGCCCGCGCCGGACGGCGCCTGGCAGGCCACCACCAAGGTGACGTTGCCGGTTACCGCTAATTACCAGCAGGCTGGTCTGCTGGTCTACGGCGACGACGACAACTACGCCAAGCTGGACCTGCTGTACAGCGGCAGCCGCCGGGTGGAGTTCATCCGGGAGACCGGCGGCACCCCGCGCAACGAGGGTGCCGACGCCACCGACGCGCCCGCAGGTGACACCATCTACCTGCGGGTGACCAGCGACGGGACGAACCTGACGGCGGCCATGTCGGCCGACGGACAGACCTTCGCCCCGGTCGGCCGGTCGGCGGCACTGACTGGCATCGGGAACCCGCAGATCGGCGTGTTCGCGCTCAACGGTGGGACCGAGGCTCCGGTGGTCGACGCCGCCTTCGACTGGTTCCAGGTGACGCCGGATGAGCCGGCCGGTCCGGTCGAGCCGTCCGACGAGTTCGACGGGAGCGCGCTGGACGCGTGCCGCTGGGACGCCATCGTCCGGGAGGACGCGGCGGCCTACCGGGTCGCCGACGGGTCGCTGCACATCGACGTGTCGAACGGTGACATCTACGGTGCGGGCAACTCCGGGCCGACGAACTTCATCCTGCAGACCGCGCCGGACGGCGACTGGACCGTGCAGACGAAGGTCGACGGCAGCCTGCTGGACGAGCAGTACCAGCAGGCCGGGCTGCTGGTGTACGCCGATGACGACAACTATCTCAAGTTGGACTTCATCGCCGACAACACCGTCGGCAGCCCGGTCAGTCGGCGCATCGAGTACCGCAGCGAGATCGGTGCGGCGGTGCAGAACCCGCAGCCGCAGGTCAGCGAGCTGACCTCGGCGGTGTGGCACCTGCGGCTGGCCCGCGTCGGTGACACCTACACCGCCGCGTACTCGGCCGACGGCACCGACTGGACGCAGTTCGAGTCGCTCACCAACGCGGCTGTCGGGGCTAACCCGAAGGTCGGGCTGTTCAGCCTCGGCGCCAACCAGACGGAGTCGAAGACCGTGTCGTTCGACTACTTCCGGTTGACCACGGAGGTTTCGGAGGAGGACACCACGGCGCCGGTGACCGAGGCCGAGGTCAGCGGGACCGGCGAGCCGGCTGGACCGGTCGAGGGCTGGTACCCCGGACCGGTCGCGGTCACCCTGACCGCCACCGACGAAGACGGTGGCAGCGGGGTGGCGGGTACCGAGTACTCGCTCGACGACGAGACCGGGTGGACGGCGTACACCGAGCCGGTAGCGGTGAGTGGGGACGGCAGCCACGATCTGCGGTTCCGGTCCACCGACGCCGCCGGCAACGTGGAGCAGACCCGGTCCGTCACCTTCCAGATCGACGCCACGGCGCCGGTCAGCTCGGCGGAGTTCGCCCCGGCGAACGACAACGGCTGGCACGACGGCACCATCCCGGTGGTGCTCTCCTCGACCGACGACGGTTCCGGGGTCGAGCTGCTGGAGTGGTCGCTCGACGGCGGTGACTGGACGCCGTACGACGAGCCGGTCGAGGTGACCGGCGACGGTGACCACGAGCTGCTCTACCGGGCCACCGACCTCGCCGGCAACGTCGAGGCGCTGAAGTCGGCCGTGGTGAAGATCGACGGCAGCAAGCCGACCCTGCTGATCTCCGGGCTGGCCGACGGCCAGCTGTACGGCGACAGCCAGGACGTACGGGTGTCGTGGCAGGCGGTCGACCCGACCTCCGGCATCGACACCGTCGTCGGCACGCTGGACGGGCAGCCGTACGCGAACGACACCCTCCAGGTGATGTACGACCTGCCGCTCGGCCTGCACGAGCTAACCGTGACCGCGACCGACAAGGCGGGCAACGACACCACCTCGACGGTTCGGTTCTTCGTCACCACCTCGTTCCGGGACATGCAGAACCTGATCGACAGGTTCAAGTCGACCGGACGGTTGTCCAAGAAGGCGGACCGCAAGCTGTCCAACAAGCTGGACGCGGTCCGGCTGTCGGAGGCGGCCGGCAAGGACAAGCGGGCGATCCAGCAGCTGACCGCGTTCAAGGCCCTCGCCGCCGACCCGGATCTGGTCACCGACGCCGACGTGCGGGACACCCTGATCCGTGACGCCGACGCCATGATCGAACGGCTCGGTGGCACGGCGAGCGCGGCCGGGGTGAAGGCGAACGGCGGAAAGCCGGTCACCGGTGCCGGTCGGCTGGCGGAGGACCCCACCCGGATCGACCCCGACCAGCAACTCTGATCCGCGGTGGCCCCGCCCGGTCCTCGGTGCCGGGCGGGGCCACCGTCCTATCGACAGGTCACCGACCCGTCGACGAGACAGGAAGGAAGACACCATGCGTCGTACGCGTGGATCGGCCGCCGTTCTGTTCGGCCTGTTGCTGGCGGTGCTGCCGGCGGCCGGTCCCGCGCAGGCGCACAACGGCAAACTCGATCTGGAGGTGGCCGGCGACGGTGCCACCGGGGTGACCGTGCAGGCCTTCCATGACGATGGGCACCGGCTCGACCTTCCGGTCCGGCTGGTGCTGACCGCCACCGCTGACGGGGGGCGGTCGGTCGGCCCGTTGCAGCTCGAACCGGCCGGTGAAGGGCAGGGATTCTATGCCAGTGGCCCGGTGCTCAGCCCGGGTGACTGGCAGGTAACGGTGAGCGCTCCGGCGCCGTACGACAGCACGGCGACGGTCGATGTACAGGCGGTGGAGGGTCAGGCGCCGCCGGTCGCCGATCTGGCCGCCGCAGCGGCCGAGGACGAATCTGGCGGTACGGCCGGAGCCGGTTGGTGGCGTTGGGCATGGCCGATCGGCCTCGCCGCGCTGGCGTTGGCCGCCTTGGCGGTGGCCGCGCGCCGGCCACGGTCCAGACAGCCCTGATCACGACGGGGCCAGGGCACGGACAGCAACGGGGCCAGCCGAGGTCGGCTGGCCCCGTCGCTGTCTGGTCAGGTGCCGGGTTATTAGATCAACTCTGGACAAAGCTACACTGTGGAGTCTACGGTCTGATTTGGACGACTCGACCAATTCAGACTGGAGGGCCGGTGCGCCAACCCACGGTTCGGTACCACAATGCGATCATGGACAGCGCCCGTTGGGGGGGATTTCCCTTCCGCGACGGCGACATCGTGATCTCGACACCCGCTAAATGCGGCACGACATGGACCCAGACGATCTGCGCTCTGCTGATCTTCCAGACGCCGGAGCTACCCCGCCCGCTGGACGACATCACCCTCTGGCCCGACATGAAGACGCGCAGCCAGGCCGACGTGTTCGCGTTCTACGAGGCGCAGCAGCACCGACGCATCATCAAGACCCACACCCCGTTCGACGGCCTGCCGATCCACGACGGGGTCACCTACATCGCGGTCGGCCGAGACCCGCGCGACGTCGCTTTGTCCTGGGACGCACACTTCCAGAACACCGACTACGACGTGGTCCTGAAGCTACGCGACGCGGCGGTCGGCAACGACGATCTGACCGGCGAGCTCACCGACGACGCGCCACCGCAGCTGGAATCCGAGTACGACCGGTTCTGGGCCTGGATGGAACACCCCGACGTGCAGATCGGCCTGCCGTCGATGCTGCACCACATGTCAGGTTTCTGGGCGGAGCGTGACCGGTCAAACGTCCTGCTCCTGCACTACGACGAGCTGAAGTCCGACCTTGAGGGCCAGATGCGGGCGATCGCCGAACAGCTCGACATCGAGGTGCCCGAACAGCGCTGGCCGGAGCTGGTGCAGGCGGCCACCTTCGATTCCATGCGCAACCGCGCCAAGGAATTCGCCCCCGTCCTGGCGATGTGGCGGGACCCGAAGCAGTTCTTCAACCGGGGCGCCACCGGCCAGTGGCGTGACCTGCTCGACGACGGCGACCTGCGGCGCTACGAGGAGCAGGTCGCCAAACTCGCCGTACCCGAGCTGGTCGACTGGCTGCACCGCGGCCCGATCACCGTCTGATCGGGTGCGCGGTCGAGTTGGTCGGGCGCGCGGCCCGATCACCGGACAGGCCGAGCTGATTCCGCAGCCGGATCAGGCCGGGTCAGTCGTATCGGTCCTCTGGGTGGCCAGTGCGTCAGACGAGCCGTCGGCGGTCGCCGACGGCTCGTCTGACCCGTATGGCGGGTGGGTTGTGGCGTCAGCTGCCGGCGCTCTCGTGGACGGTGGGGAAGGTGAGGTCCTTCCAGCTGTCCGGTGTCTCCGAGATCATTCCGATCTCTTCCATGAAACCGGCGATGTCCTGAAGACCGTGCGGCTCGGTGGTGTAGGTGATCGCCGGGTTGGTGAGGTACTTCTCGAAGCTCTCAGGTGTGGTCTTGCCACCGGAGTTCGCCGAGAGCTCAGCCGCCGCCGCCGCCGGGTCGTCCGCGAGCGCGGCGATCTGCTCTTCCAGGATCGAGTAGAGCCGGGTCGAGAACTCGGTGTTCTGCTCGTAGTACTCGTTCATCATGAATACACCGTTGAACATGATCGGCCCGAAGAGGTCGCTGCTCTTCAGCACGACACGCATGCCCTGATCCTGCTCGTCGAACTGGAACGGCGGTGAGGTCAGGTGCGCGGCAATCTGTCCGCTCACCAGGTTCTGCAAGCCATCCGGATGGGACATGGGCACGATGTTCGTGTCGAGCGCTTCGGCGTCGCCGAGCTGGTCCTGGGCTCCCTTTCGAAGGACCAACGCCTGAATCGACGTCAGCGAGGGCATCGCGATCTTGTCGGAGGACGTGAAATCACTGAGCGACGTGAGCCGTTCGTCCTTGGCCATCAGCCAAAGTTCCGCGTCGTTGAGCGAGGCCAGGTACCGCCAGTCGACCCCCTTGTCCCGGGCCAGAATCATCTGTGCCGCGCTTCCGGCGCCGACCTGGATGTCGCCTGAAATCATGCCGTCCTGCACTGCCGCGCTCGACGATAGCTCCGTCCACTCGAAGGTCGTGTTGGGAAACTCCTTCTCCAGGGTGCCGTTCTGCTTGAGTAGAATGAGCGGAGCGTATGACAGGCCCGGCTGGTACGCAATCGTCACCTTGGCCGGCATACCGTCGCTGGCCTGCACGTCGGCCTCGTTGGAGCCGCATGCGGCCGAGGTCGACAAAAGTGCGGCCAGAGCGGTCGCGGCAACATATCGGGATCGCCGAGCGGCTCGAGAACTAGCTGAAATCATAGGGTGATCCCCACCTTGTCTGCTGATATCGGACGGAGGGTCGGGCGGACGGTGCGTTCCACCTACGGTGGTGGCGGAAACCGGATTCCGACAGGTCGGCGGTCCGGCTATGTCTTCATTCCCCATCGAACGACAGTGCGCCGCTCGATCAGGATGAAGACCATGTCGATCAGTAGACCGATGACCGCGATCGTCACCAGGCCGGCGAAGACGTCGGGGATGTCAAGGTAGTAGCGGCTGTTGTTGATGAAGTAGCCGAGGCCACCCCCACCTCCTGCGACGCCGAACACGAGTTCGGAGGCGACGATGGTGCGCCAGCCGAAGGCCCAGGCAGTCTTGACTCCCGAGATCGTGTGTGGCAGGGCGGCCGGGAAGAGCACCTCGGAGATCATGCGCCAGCGCTTGAGCCCGATGTTGCGGCCGACCGCTATAATCGTCCGGTTCGCCGTCCGGAAGCCGGTGTTGACATTGATTGCAATCGGCCAGATCACCGCGTTGGCGACCACGAACACCAGAGCCGTCTCACTGAGCCCGAACCACAGGATCGCCAGCGGCAGCACGGCGATCGACGGCAGTGGGTTCAGCATCGAGGAGAAGACGACGAGTACGTCCTCACCGAAGCGCGTCCACACCGCGAGTGTGGTCAGCACGACGGCGATGAGGCTGCCGAACAGCATGCCGAGCAACAGGACCCGCATGGTGGTGCCGGTCGATCGCAGCAGTTCACCGTTCTGGAAACCCGCGACCAGGGCCCGACCCACGTCTGCGGGTGAGGAGAACAGCAGGGGGTTGACGCCCGATATCGTGACGTAGAGCTGCCACCCGGTCAGCAGCAGGACGACGACGAGAACCCGGCGCAGCCACACCGGCATCGCCCCCCACCGCCAGTCCCTGACACTGCGCGGCGGGGCGGCGTCGGCCGACGGCGGGGCCGGGACGTCCCCCTCGGTACGGGTGATGGTCGATTGTTCAGTCGGTGAACTCAGCGACATCCTCGTCAGCCCCCTTCCCGTCCCGGTGCAGCAGGCTGCCCAGATGTGTCCGTACGCTGCGGTACTCCTCTGAACCCACCACCTTGGCTTCGTCGGTGATCTGGACGGTCTCACGGACCACCGAAGGCGGGTCGGTCAGAACGACGACCCGGTCACCGAGGACAATTGCCTCCTCGATGCTGTGGGTGACGAACAGGATGGTGACCCCGGTTCGTTTCGCGATGGCGTTGAGCTCGGCCTGCAGGCGGGCCCGGGTGAGCGCGTCCAGAGCCCCGAACGGCTCGTCCATCAGCAGCATGACCGGCTCCAGCGCGAAGGCGCGCGCGATCGCCACCCGCTGCTTCATCCCGCCCGAGAGCTGGTGGGGGTGGCGGTCGAGGGCTCGACTCAGCCCCATCATCTCGAGGTAGCGGCGCGCCTGCTGGTCCGCGTCGGACCTCTTACGACCGTTGCGACGCAACGGGTATGCGACGTTGTCGAGTACGTCACGCCAGGGGAACAGCTGGTCGAACTCCTGGAAGACGACCGCCCGGTCCGGCCCGGGGGCGAGTGTGCGTCGACCGGCCACGGTGATCGTGCCGTCAGCGAGTTCGAGGAACCCCGCGATGGTCTTGAGAAGGGTCGACTTTCCGCATCCGGACGGGCCGATCAACATGATCGTCTCGCCAGCGGTGACGTCGAAGCTCACGTCTGCCACAGCTCGGGCGAACGTGCCGTTGACCCAGTAGCCGATCGAGGCGTGGGACACGCTGAGCAGCGTGTCGGGCCGTTCGTCGGGCTGCGGGACGGCTCGTTCCGGGTCGGCGCGCAGCGGGGACGGATGGACCATACAGGACTCCCTTGGACTCGTCGGCTAGGCGACTGGCTCTGGTTGGTGGCCGTGGTGGTGGGAACGGTCGGGACCGTTCGTCGGCGCGCTGACACGCCAGTCGGGGGTCGGCGGCGATCCAGTTCTCGGACGGGCGCGGACGCACCGCCCTGTTTCTCCTGGTCGGCCGGTGGTGGGGATCTAGGCACGTGATTCCTCCAGAGCTGACTGTGTCCTGCAGCACAACAGTTAACTCGGCCGACATAGTGACGTCCAAGACGCTGCATCGATCTCATTCATAGGCACGACCTATCGAGGAGCCCTCAGCGATCGCGCGCGCGAAACTGCGGATCAAACGCCCAAAGCGTCTATAGCAGACAGAAGCGCAGGTGGGCCGCAGCCATTGACGGAACGGCAGTTTCGGCGCGGCCACCTGCCGGTTCCCGCCGAAACCGTACGGCTCGTGGCGGCGCGGACGTGGCTGCGGCGTTCGATCGGCCGTCGCCCGCTACCCTCGGTCGACACTTCCCACTCGTAGCCAGCGCCTATCTAACGAATCCCGAACGGGGTCTGGACCTATCGGCCGCCACCTGGTTGCATATCGCCAGGTCAGGCCGATCTGATCATGAGAATCAGCGAAGGGTGCGCGCGCATGACAGATCGCAGCCGGAGAAGGGCGGCACCGACCGGGAGGCACCCTCAGCTGCCCCAGACCCGTACCGGCAGCCGGTGCTGACGCGCGATGGACGCCCGCCAGCTCCGATACTTCCTCGCAGTCGTCGACGCTGAAGGCTTCGGCAAGGCAGCCGAGAAGCTCTACATCGCGCAACCGTCACTGTCACAGGCCATCGCCGGACTGGAGCGCGAGCTGGGCGTCGCGCTGTTCCACCGGGTCGGACGCGGCGTGGTGCTCAGTGACGCCGGCAAGCAGCTGATCGGTCCGGCCCGGCAGGTCATCCGCGACCTGGCGACCGCACAGGCCACCATCGACGCCATCAAGGGGGTGGCCCGAGGCCGGGTTGAGGTCACCTCGATGCCGTCCGCCGGCATCGAGCCCCTGGCACCGATCATGCAGCGGTTCGCCGCCGCTCATCCCGACGTCACTGTCAGCGTCAACGCCGCCTTCGTACCGGACGAGGTGATCGACGCGGTGCGTACCGGTGCCGTCGAGATCGGCCTGCTCGGCGCGCCCGACATCGTCCGGGTCGCCGAGCTCGACGTCGTGCCCCTGGAGAACCAGCCACTGATGCTGTTCACCGCTCCCGGTGGCCCTTTCCATGGCCGCGACCACGTCACCGCCGACGATTTCGACGGACACCGGCTCATCGCCTCCCAGCCCGGTTCCCTCATGCGACAGCTCGTCGATCACATCCTGGCGCAGGGAAGTCAGGCCCGGCTCGTCGCCGAGGTCGCCCACCGGACGTCCATCCTTCCCCTCGTCCTCGCCGGGGTGGCCGATGCGATCCTGCCCGCCGCGTGGAAGGATCTCGCGATCAGGGCCGGGGCGGACGTGCTGCCGATCCGCCCCACGGCGTACCTGCGGATCGTCCTGGTCAGTCGCCGCACCCAGCTGACGCCCGCCGCGCGGGCATTCATCGACATCGCCCGGAGGTACCGCGACGAGCGGCTCGA
The DNA here is from genome assembly GCF_027497395.1 of Solwaraspora sp. WMMA2080. Classification (GTDB taxonomy): domain Bacteria; phylum Actinomycetota; class Actinomycetes; order Mycobacteriales; family Micromonosporaceae; genus Micromonospora_E. The sequence continues at coordinate 3,477,810 of NZ_CP114910.1, forward strand.
CCAGCCGGCGGCCTGACCGACCAGGCCGACGTGTGCGGCCCGTCGACGCCCGCACCGACGCGCTGAACAGCGCGGTGCCCGACCCGGCCGCCATGCCCGCACGCCAGGTGCCGGATCATCCAGCCGATCTCATAGGCCGCACCTATGAGAGGGGTAGATCGTGCGTGTTGGACGCCGCACCCGGGCCCGCCCAAGGTTGGTGAGGCTTCCGGTCCACCCGGCAGCCCTGTCCACCAGCAGCGGGAGGCCGACATGCCCACCACCAGGACGACGTGTCTCGTGGCACCGGACAAGTTCAAGGGGTCACTCGACGCGACGAACGTCGCTCTGGCGCTGCGTGCCGGGCTACGGGCCGTCCGACCCGGCGTCCAGGTCGAGTGCCGTCCGATGGCCGATGGCGGCGACGGCACCGTCGCGCTCCTGTCAGATGTCGGCTTCGACCTGGTTCCGGTGGAGGTCGACGGGCCGACCGGCCAGACCGTACGAACGAGTTACGCGGTCCGCGGCGAGGTGGCGGTCGTCGAGCTCGCCGACGCGTGCGGGCTCAGCCAGCTACCCGACGGCGTTCCCGCCCCCTTGGACGCCTCGTCGTACGGACTCGGGCAGGTCATCGTCGCAGCGGTCCGCAGCGGCTGCCGTCACCTCGTCATCGGCCTGGGTGGCAGCGCCAGCACCGATGGTGGAGCCGGCCTGCTGCAGGCGCTGGGCGCCCGGGTGCTCGACCGCGATCAGCAGAACATTCCGCGCGGCGGTCGCCGGCTCGCCGAGGTAGCCTCCGTCGACCTGAATCCCGTGCACGACCTGTTGCGTGGCGTCTCGGTGACGGTGGCCGCCGACGTTGACAATCCCCTGCTTGGTAGCCGAGGCGCGGCCGCCACGTACGGACCGCAGAAGGGTGCCGACCCCGCGCAGGTCAACCTGCTTGAGCAGGCTCTGAGCCGGTTCGCCACAGCAGTCGGACAGGCAGCCGGTGCGGGGCTGGCCGCAGCGCCCGGGGCTGGGGCCGCCGGCGGCGTCGGATTCGCCGCCCTGGCACTCGGTGCGACCATTCGCCGGGGTATCGAGGTCTTCCTGGACCTGACCGACTTCGCCACGGCCCTGACCAGCGCCCGTCTGGTGGTCACCGGAGAGGGGCGCCTCGATCAGCAGAGCCTGGCCGGAAAGACTCCGGTGGGGGTTGCGGCAGCGGCGCACGCCGCAGGTGTGCCGGTCGTCGCGGTGGCCGGCCAGTCGACGCTCGATGCGGCCGACCTCGCTGCCGCCGGCTTTGCCGGTGCCTACCCGCTCACCAGTATCGACCCCGACCTCGACCGATGCCAGTCGAATGCCGCTGAGCTGCTCACCGATATCGGACGACGGATAGCCCTGGACCATCTCACCGGTTGACGCTGAAGCCGGTGCCGGCTCGACGCACGTCGCGACGACCCATAGGGCCGCGCTATCGCGTCGAGAGGACACCGGTCTTGGACGTGGCGACGATCACATTGGTTGAGTGAGTCGATCTCAGCTCCGACCCGCACCCCGTCCCCGCACCCCGTCCCTACTCCATGCCCGCACCAGGCAATGAGAGGAATCCGATGAAACGAAGGTTGTTCCTCGCCTCGGCCACCGCGCTGTCGGGCGCCGCCGTCGGCTCGGCAATCGTCACTGGACCGGCACTGGCGACCAAGCTCGGCACCGGCTGGAGCCCCTCCAAGGGCGGCGGTAGGCGCCTCTCGGACGCCGGCATCGCTGCCCGGCTGCGGCTCTTCGGCCCGGAGAACGTCAACCCTCAGACCGGTGCCCTGCCCGAGGAGCGCGTGGTCGCATCGTGGCTGTCCAACTCGTCGTTCGCCGTCGCGGTCGGCGGCCGCCTGCTGTACCTCGACACGTTCATCAGCCGGCTGGAGGTGGAGCGTGGCCGTACTCCGCTGGTGATCGCCGACCTCGTCGATGCCCGGCCTGACGCTGTTCTGCTCGGCCACGGGCACGGCGACCATGCCGACAACGCGGCCTACATCGCGGCCATGACCGGTGCAACCATCTACGCCTCGGAGGAGACCTGCGCCGTGCTGGCCGCCGACTTCGCTCGGCTGAAGGCTGACCCGCTGGTCAACACCGATCCGCAGACCCGGATCCCCTCTGACGCCGTCCTGCGGACCGTGCCGGTCACCAGCGCCGACTCCGTTCCCGGTACCGAGATGGTCCGGCTCGACGTGCTCGAACCCTTCGCTCAGGTGGTGGCCTTCCGGCACCTGCACTCGGTCGCGGTGCCGCAGGACCCGGAGTACCCGCCGCCGCGTACCGAGATTCTCGTCGACCCGCGCGACTCGGCCCTCTTCCCGTCGGGGACTTCGCTGACCCCGGGGTCCAACCCGCAGCCCGGGCAGATGAACCTGCGCACCGGCGGCGGCTCCGGCGGCACCGTGAGTATCTACTTCCACATCACCTTGCGGCACGGCAGCAACTTCAGCTTCGGGTGGCAGAACACCGCAGGCGCGCTGAAGGAGGGCATCGGCAACGGCTGGCCCGGCACCCCCGAGGATGGCGAGCGCATCCGGGGCCGCCTCGCGTCGCTGCCCCAGACCGACCTGCATCTGGCAACGGCATCGACCGCCAACTACACCAACAACGGTCTGCGCGACCTCATTCACTACCAGTCGATCATCCGTCCCCGCATCTACGTGCCGAACCATCTGACGTCGGGCACCCGGACTCGGGAGGGCTGCTCCCTGGCGGTGTACGCCGGCTACCTCGAGCAGATGAACCTCATGGGTGTGCCGGATGCCGACCGGCCGCACGTGCGGTGGGTCATCGACCCTGTGGACTACCTGCAGCCGCTCTCCTTCGACACCGACGACGACACGTGGCGCGATCGGAGCAAGAAGGACAGGATCAAGGCCCTCGACCGGATCAAGTTGGGGCGGCCCCGCACCGTCAAGGCCTTCGCCGGTACGCAGCGCATGACGGCCGAGCACACCCACAGCTGCGAGGCGTAGTGCAGCAGGAATCATAGGCTGGACCAATGCATCCGATCGGATAGCGGTGTTGGACGCCTATCGAGCGTCCGGGTTCACTGATTTGTGCCTACCATCTACCACGAGGCCGGAGTTGCCATGAGCAATCAGCACCACTTCCGTATCGCCGTCATTCCCGCCGATGGCGTCGGTCGGGAGGTAGTCGCCGCTGGACGGGACGTACTTGACGCACTGGAAGGGCGCTCCGGTGGTCGTTTCGGATTCCAGTGGGCGGAGTTCCCGTGGGGTTCGGACTACTATGCCGAGCACGGGATCATGATGCCTGAGGACGGTCTGGACACGTTGCGCGACTTCGACGCCATCTATTTCGGTGCCGTTGGGTGGCCCACGGTGCCTGACCACATCAGCCTGTGGGGTCTTCGCCTGCGCATCTGTCAGGGATTCGACCATTGGGCGAACGTCCGGCCGGTGACTTTCCTGCCAGGCGTCACCAGCCCACTACGGAAGGCTGACACCGTAGAGCTCGACTGGGTCGTCGTCCGCGAGAACACCGAAGGCGAATACGCCGGCCTCGGCGGACGCAACCTCTCCGCCCGCGGTGCGGGCGGAGAGGTTGCCGTCCAGTCCGCCCTGTTCACCGAGGTCGGCTGCGAACGAATCATGCGGTTCGCGTTCGACCTCGCTCTGACCAGGACCCGCAAGAAGGTGGCCAGCGTCACCAAGAGTAACGCCCAGCAGTACGGTATGGTCCTCTGGGACGACACGTTCCGGCGGGTCGCCGCAGACTATCCGGACGTCGAAACGGAAAGCGTCCTTGTGGACGCGATGGCGGCCAAGTTCGTCCTACACCCGGAGGATCTCTCGGTCGTCGTCGCATCCAATCTCAACGCGGACATCCTTTCCGACCTCGGCAGCGCTCTCGCGGGTAGCCTCGGCCTCGCCCCGAGTGCGAATCTGAATCCGGAACGGCGGTACCCGAGCATGTTCGAGCCGGTTCACGGGTCCGCGCCCGACATCGCCGGGATGGGAATCTGCAATCCCATCGGCGCCATTGGCAGCGCAGCGATGATGCTGACCCATCTCGGCCTGCCCGACGAGGCCAGGAAGATAAACGCCGCGATCGAGGCAACCACGGCACAAGGGCTGCTGACGCGGGATATCGGCGGCAGCGCCAGCACCAAGGCTGTCACCGAAGCCATCATCAAGAACCTACCGGATTGACCACTGGGCCACCCAGGTCCGGCTTGACTTCCTCCCCGCCCTGAAGGAACAGGGATTCCCTGGGTCGCCCCAGGGGGTTCCTGCTTCACCGACGACCGCCCCGTCCGAGAGGAGGACTCCCGGTGAGGTCTCACACCGCCTCCACAGGCAGTCACGGAGAGCCCCTCCGCGAGGATGTTGCGGGCCGCGTCGACGTCCCGGTCGTGGGCCTGCCCGCACCGGCAGGTCCACGACCGGACGGCCAACGGCATCCGGACGGCCAGGGCGCCGCAGGCGGAACACAGTCGGGTCGACGGGAACCAGCGGTCCACAACCACCAGATCGCGGCCGTCGTGAGGTCGGTCCGGGGCACCCTGTCGGTGTCGCCACCGGTAGGTCTCCCCGAACCGCCACCCGAACCCGCCGTGCGCTCGACCTGCCAGTGCTGATCATCGACGGCTCCGAGGACATTCGCCCCCGCTGGGCCGTCGACTCACTGCATGAGGCGCTGCCCGACAGTCAGCGCGTGAGCCTCGCCGGGTCCGGCCACCTGCCGTTGGTCGAGAACCCTGACGACTTCCGCCGAGCGGTGACAGCCTCGGTGATCGCCGCGCCCGAGCCACCGGCTGGAGCCTCAGGACGGCGTACTGATGATGAACTCGTCGGCGACCCAGCGGGCCACGTCGGGTGGGTAGGGCGTCGAGAGGCCGAGGACTATGTGCCCGAAGCCGGCGTCGACCGCCGCGCTGACGGCGGCCCGGGTGGCGCCGGGCTGGTCGTAGGAGACCGGCAGGTGGATGGAGCGGGTGATGGTCGCCGGGTCGCGGCCGATCTCGGCGCAGTAGCGGTCCAGCAGCGCGCTACGGCTGGCCGCGTCGGCGATGTCACCGCCGGGGATGTTCCACAGGTCGGCGTGCGCGGCGACCACCCGCAGCAGGGCCGCCGACCGTCCGCCGATCAGGATCGGCGGGTACGGGCGCTGCACCGGCTTCGGGCTGCCGTACGCCCCGGCCAGGCGGTGGTGGGTGCCGTGGAAGTCGAACGGTTCGGCCTCGGTCCACAGCCGGCGGGTGACCGGGCCGCGAGCCGGCACCGATGCCGAAGTCGAGCCGGCCGCCGGAGACGATGTCGACGGTCGCGGCCATCTTGGCCAGCATCGCCGGTGGCCGGAAGCGGTTGCTGGTCACCAACAGGCCTAGACGCAGCCGCCGGGTCTGCGCGGCAAGCGCGGCGAGCAGGGTCCAGCCTTCGTACGTCGGCCCGCTCGGGTCGCCGAAGATCGGCATGAGGTGGTCGTAGAGCCAGGCGTGTTCGATGGCCGGGATCGTGTCCGCGTCGCGCCAGACGCGCGACACGTCGTGGTAGTCGACCTGGGATGGGGCGGTCATGATCCCGAAGCTGAGCCGGGGTGTCGGTGGCATCAGTCCATCCAGTACGCGGTCAGCGGCGGCGGAGCGCCGGGTCGAGCAGAGCGGGCGGGGCGTCGTGCTTCTCATGCGGAGCCAGGTCGACACCGGGGGCGACGATCGCGTCGACGGCGTCGAGCACGTCGGCGGTCAGCACGGTGTCTGCGGCAGCCAACTGCGAATGCAGGTGGTCGATCGTGCGCGGGCCGATGATCGCGCTGGTCACCCCAGGGTGTGCGGTGACGAAGCCGAGCGCGAGTTGGATCATCGTCAGGCCGGCGGCGTCAGCGACGGCGGCCAGTTTCTCGACCGCGTCGAGCTTGGCCCGATTGGTGGGGATGTCCAGGTCGTACCGCTGCGGCATCTTGCCGGACCGGCTGGTGCTGATCTCCCGGTCGGCGCGGATCGCGCCGGACAGCCAGCCGGAGGCGAGCGGGCTCCAGGCGAGCACCCCCATGCCGTACTCCTGGGTCACCGGCAGGACGTGGGCCTCGATGCCGCGTTGCAGGATCGAGTACCCGGGCTGCTCGGTCACGTACCGGCTGGTCCGGTGTTCCCGGGCGGCCCACTGGGCCTGGACGATCCGGTAGGCGGGGAAGGTCGACGAGCCGAAGTAGCGGATCTTGCCGGCCCGTTGCAGATCGGTCAGCGCGGACAGGGTCTCCTCATCGCTGGTCGCCGGGTCCCAGCGGTGGATCTGGTAGAGGTCGACGTGGTCGACGCCGAGCCGGCGCAGGCTGTCGTCCAGGGCGGTGACCAGCCAGCGGCGGGAGCTGCCCTGGTGGTTGCGTTCGTCGCTCATCGGCATGTTGGCCTTGGTGGCGAGCACGATGTCGTCGCGGCGGCCGGCGATGGCCTTGCCGAGAATCTCCTCCGACTGGCCATGGCTGTACCAGTCGGCCGTGTCGATGAGGTTGATCCCGGCGTCGAGCGCGGCGTCGACGATGGCGGTGGCCTCGTCCTGGCTGGTGTCGCCGATCGCGCCGAAGTTCATCGCGCCGAGGGCGAGGGTGCTGGCCTGCACGCCGGTGCGGCCGAGGGTGCGGTACTGCATGGCGTTGTTTCTCCTTGATCGGGGTCGCCTGATCTGGCACGCTGACAGCGAAGCGGAGCAGCGTTCCGCCAAGACGATACGGAACGACGTTCCGGTTGACAAGTGGGCAATGGAGGGACCGCGCATGGTCGACACCGACGGCGACAGCAGCAGGTCGGAGGGACCGGAGGGGTCAACAGCCGGACCGGAGCGACCGAAAGCCGAGCCGGACCGGCCGCGCCGGCAGCGGGCCGACGCCCGGCGCAACGAGCAGGCCCTGCTGGACGCGGCGGCGGCGGCGTTCATCGCATCCGGCGTCGACGTCCCGGTACGCGACATCGCCACCCGGGCCGGCGTCGGTGTCGGCACGATCTACCGCCACTTCCCCACCCGGTCCGATCTGATCGTCGCGGTCTTCCGACACCAGGTCGAAGCCTGCGCCGACGCCGGCCCGACCCTGCTGGCGGAGAGCGCCACCGCGCACGCCGCCCTGGCCCGTTGGGTCGACCTCTTCGTCGACTTCCTGATCACCAAGCACGGTCTCGCCGGGGCGTTGCAGTCCGACGCCGCCGCCTTCCAGACGCTGCACGAGTACTTCCTCGGCCGGCTGGTCCCGGTGTGCACCGAGCTGCTCGACGCCGCCGTCACGGCCGGCGAGATCCGTCCCGACATCGACGCCTACCAACTGATGCGCGGGGTCGGCAATCTCTGCGTCGGCGCCGACACCGACCCCCGCTACGACGCCCGCCGCCTGGTCAACCTGCTCATCGCCGGCCTTCGCCCCGGTACGCACTCGGCGTGAAGTCGAGCACCGTACGGAACTCGTTGGCCAGGTGGGCCTGGTCGGCGTAGCCCAGTTGGGCAGCCAGACCGGCGAGGTCGGTGCCCGGTTCGGTCCGCAGCAGGTGCGCCGCTTCCTGCAGCCGGCGTCGGCGGATCATCGTCAACGGCGGCAGGCCGACGTGGCGGCGGGCCAACCGCTGCACCGTGCGGGTCGACACGTGCAGCCGGGCGGCGACGTCCTCGACCCGCAGCACCGAGTGGTCGGTGTCGACGAGCTCCGCCAGGGTGTTGGCCAGCAGCGCCTCCGGGCCAGGCGGCCCGACCGTGGCGCTCAACCAGTCGACGAACGCCGCCACCGCACCAGCGTGCCGCTGCGGCGCGTCAACGGCACCAGTCATCGCCCCGACCACCGGCAACTGCAGGTCGGGCAGGTCCAGCAGCCGGGAGGCGTCCCGCAGCGCGGCAGGGTCCGAGGTGAAGTGCGGCACCGCCGCCGGGCGCAGCAGTGCCCCGACCGCCCAGCCGGTGCCGGTCAGGTCCCGGGACGAGACCCGGGTCGTCGGACCGGCCAGCTCCACCCCGTCCGGGCCGACTACCAGGTTGCAGGCGGGAAACGAGAGGATCTGCTGCCGGGAGGTACGGCCCGGCGCGATCCGCCACTCGGGGATCCAGAACCAGCGGACCAGTGACGCGACCGGCTCCGGCGGTGGCAGCCGGGCGAAGGTCGGCAGCCGGGCCGGGTACAGAATGCCGCGCTGCGCCGGGTCCACGGCAGCCAGGCTACGGGCCTGCGACACCGGCCGGCCGGCTGTCGCGAATCTGCAAGCCACCCGCCCGGCCGCTGCCTAGGGTCGGGACCATGTCCGACACTCTCGCGGCCGCCGACGGCCGGCACACCAGCAACGGTACGCCGCACGGCGTCACCAGCCTCACCCCGTTCCTGGCCATTCCGGACGCGCGCGGCGCGATCGCCTTCTACCGGGACGTGTTCGGCGCCCGGGTGGTGGACGTGACCGAGATGGGCGGCGCCGTGGTGCACGCGGTGCTCGACTTCGGCAACGGCCAGCTGCAGCTCGGCGAGCCGTCCCCGGCGTACGGCCTGGTCGCCCCGCCCGCCGGCGACGAGGACTGCTACTCGATCGGCCTGTACTGCCCGGACGTCGACGCGACGCTGGCCCGCGCGGTCGCGGCCGGCGCGACGGTACGCGAGCCGGCGGCGACCTTCGTCTCCGGTGACCGGTTCGCCAGCATCCGCGACCCGTACGGGGTGCGCTGGTCGATCATGACCCGGGTCGAGGACCTGTCCGAGTCCGAGAGCGCCCGCCGGGTCGCCGAGTGGGCCGCTCAGCAGGGCTGAGGAACGGTCGGCCGACGCGCCTCAATCTCAGTGCAGTGATGGCCGCCAATGCAAAACAGGCCACGAGGAGAGCTGCGGCGCCGAGGACGATCCGGTCCCGGTCCGATGTTCCGGCCATCGTGTCGGCGACCCATGCGGCGAGATTGTCGGCGCGGGCGCTGAAGTCCGCTCCGGAGTGCGGACAGCCCGGTCCCGAGCTGACGACAGCCACCAGTTCGGCCGTTCCATCGGCTCGTTCGCGGAAGTATGGACCGCCGGAGTCGTGCGCGCACGGGCTGGTGTCCGGACGGGGTTCCCGACCGGAAGTCTCGATCAGGGTCTCGCCGACCGCCTCGACGATGAACTGGCCGGTCTGCAGCCGCGTAGCGGGGACGATCGCATCGCCGTCGCCGACCAGTCCGTATCCGGTAAGACGGAGCGTCTCGCCCACCGCCGGCGGCGTGGTGGCGATCGTCAGTGGCGTGATGCCGGTGACGGCGGTGCCGAGCTCGGCGAGGGCCACGTCGCTCGTCTCGGCCTGGTGTACCGCGATGACCTCGACTTCCTGTCCGCCCTCACCGTTCAGTTCGGTGCGCCCGACCGTCGCGGTGGTACGACCGGCCACGGTGCGACTCACCCAGCGACCGTCGTCACCTCGGAAGCAGTGCCCGGCGGTGATCACCCAACGCGGTGCGATCAGTGCCCCGGAGCACGAGCTGTCCCGGGTGCCACCGTCGGCGGTGGGCAGCTCGGTCATGGTGAGCAGGACCGAGAACCGGTAGGCCCCGTCGGGTGCGTCCGCGCCGTACGCGATCGCCGCCGCGCTACGGGCCCCGATGGGAACAACAGCTGTGGCCACCAGGAGAATCAGAAGAGAACTCAGCACATATCTACGCAAAATTATCACCGGCACCAATGAGAAGCGTCATGGGATGGGATCATGCTTGCGGCCCGGTGGTCAGGAGAGCGTCAGCGACGCCCTTATCCATCCTTTATCCGAGTTGTGCGAATCTGTCGGCAGCCGGGACGGGCAGCGGAAGGACACGGCGTGCGGGTGCTGGTGGCGGACGACGAGCGATTGCTGGCCGACACGGTCGGCGAAGGACTGCGCCGGCTGTCGATGGCCGTCGACGTGGTGTACGACGGAGACGGAGCCTTGGAACGACTCGGGGTCAACCGGTACGACGTGGCCGTCATCGACCGGGACATGCCGGGACACACCGGTGACGAGGTGTGCCGATCGATCGTCGACTCCGGTGACGGCACCCGGGTGCTGCTGCTGACCGCAGCGGCCGGCATCCGCGACCGTGTCGAAGGTCTCGGCCTCGGTGCCGACGACTACCTGACCAAGCCGTTCGCGTTCGCCGAGCTCGTCGCCCGGATCCAGGCTCTGTCCCGGCGCTCGGGCCCGGCGTTGCCGCCGGTGTTGGAGCGCAGCGGGATCGTGCTGGACGCCATGCGGCACACGGCCACCCGCGACGGTCGGCTGCTGTCGCTGTCTCCGAAGGAGTTCGCCGTTCTGCACGTGCTGATGCGGGCCGGTGGTGGCGTCGTCAGCGCCGAGGACCTGCTGGAACAGGCCTGGGACGAGCACGCTGACCCGTTCACCAACTCAGTCCGCATGACCGTAATGACGCTGCGCCGCAAGCTGGGTGAACCTGAGGTGATCCACACGGTGCCACGTGCCGGATACCAGCTAGGTCCATGAGTTTCTGGACACCGACCCGACGGATCTTGCTGCTGTGTGGCGTGCTCCTGTTCACGGCCCAGTTCGCGCCGGTGCTCGCCGGGCAGGCACTCGCGTGGTGGCAGGCCATCAGTATTGATTGGTGCGGCGTTCCACCGGGACAGGCGCCGGACAGCGATGCGTCGTTCATCTGTGTGCAGATGTTCCGGCGACCCAGCATCCCCCCTGCGATCGCCCTCGCCGCCGCGCTGGCGGTGATGTTGGCCGCCGCGTACCCGATGGTGCGGTGGTGCCTGCGGCCGATCCGGAAGCTGGCGGCCGAGATCGCGAACGTCGGACCGACGAATCTGGGTTACCGGCTCCGCCCAGGTCCGGGCCGTTCCGAGCTGGCCGAGCTGGGCCGAGCGATCGACGAGATGATGGATCGGATAGCCGTCGGCTACGAGGCACAACGCCGGTTTGCCGCGGACGCGTCCCACGAGCTGCGTACCCCGCTCGCCGTGCAACGGACACTGATCGAGGTCGGCATGGCCCGGACCCTGACCGCCGAGCAGCTCGAACTCCTCACGACCCAGTTGCTGGCGACCAATGAGCGCAACGAGCGCCTGATCGAAGGGCTGCTGGTGCTCAGCGAGAGCGACCGCGGTCTGGTCGCCCGGACACCACAGCGGCTCGACCGGATCGTGGCCGCGGTGCTCGACGCTCATCAGGCGCGGGCTACCGAAGCCGGGGTCACGATCACCAGCCGGCTCCAGCCCCGGGCGGTGCTCGGCGAGCAGGTGCTGCTGGAGCGGCTGGTCGCCAACCTTGTGCAGAATGCCCTGAAGTACAACCGGCCCGGCGGGGTCATCGAGGTGCAGGTCGGTGACGACCCTGCCCTGGTCGTGTCGAACACCGGCGACGACGTGCCGGTCGAGGAGGTGTCGGCCCTGTTCGAGCCTTTCCGGCGCCGGTCCGGGACCCGTATCGACCACAGCGGCGGGGCCGGGCTCGGACTGGCGATAGCCCGCTCGATCACCCGGGCACACGACGGCATCATCGCGGCCTCGTCCACCGGCCACGACGGCCTTCGTGTCCAGGTGTCGTTCCCCGCCGCGTCCTCGCCCACCGCCTCGGCCTGAGGCCGCCGGCGACTGTCTCCTGGGTGGATGATGAACCGTCAGCGTGGTCAAACGAGGGCGGTCTCTCGATCCCCGAGAACCCGCACTTGGTCTGCTGCCTCTTGGTGGTGGAGCTGAGGGGATTCGAACCCCTGACCCCCTCGATGCGAACGAGGTGCGCTACCGGACTGCGCCACAGCCCCAGAATCGGGTGACCCGCTGCCAGACCAGCAGTGGACCGGCGACAAGGCTAACAGGTCGGGCACCCGGTGCGCGAATCGATCCCGCCCGGGAGCCCCGGTCAGGACCGGCCGTCGTAGCTGCGGCCGGCCTCGTAGGCCCGGCCCCGCAGGCCACCCGTACGGCGGTAGGAGACTGACCCGCCGACCCCGCCGCCGCTGGCCGCGGCCGGCAGGTCACGCGGCCGGTCCAGGCCCATCGCGGCGCGGCGCATCACCTCCCGCTGGGCGGCGAGCCGGCGCTGCTGCTCCCGGCGGGCGGCGGCCCGGCGGGCCTGCTCGCGGCGTACTTCGGCCTGCCGGGCGGCCAGCCAGGCCGCTTCCCGGGCGCGGTGCCGACGGCGTCGGCGCTCGGCGATCGCCCGGTTGCGCAGGTGCACCAGGTAGACGGCGAGCAGCACTGCGGTGACCGCGAAGCTGATCCAGAAGCCGGGGCCGACCACCAGCACGCCGATCAGCTCGACCAGGTTGAGCAGCAGCAACGCGGCGAAGACCCGGCGTCGACGGACCACCGCCGGGGTGTGCCGACGAGCCGGTGCACGGCGCGGTCGGACGCCGACGGTCGGGACGAGGCGCAGCCGGCCACCCCGTCGACCGGCACCTGGTCGACCGGCGGCCGGCATTGGAGCGGACGGATCGTTGAACGACCCGGCGTCGGACGCCGTACCACCTTCCGGACCGACCGCACGGCGCACACTGAGCCGTCGGGGCGGGTTGACCGGCCGTTTTCCGGGCACGGTGCGCCGACGGCGGCGGCGTTGCAGCACCCGCGCCGTCGACTGCGCCCGCTCCGCCACCAGGCGCTCGGTAGCGTCGTACCGGCGGACCAGCGCCGGTGCGAGGGCGAGCAGCCCGGCGGCGGCGAGGACGGCGAGGAGCACCGAGGTCGGCACCCTCACCCCTCCCGTCACCCCGAGGCAACCCGCCGCCCATGCACGGACATGAAAGGCTTGATAGGTTGCCGTACCTTCTCGTTACTTGAGGTTACGGGCGTCCGACCAGGAATTTTGTACGCCGCGCCGACCACGGCCGGCGGTTGTGTTCAGTGGGCACTGGCCTGCAGCCGCCGCCAGCGAGCCAGCAGTCCTCCTTCGACCAGCACATCCTCGCTGGTCAGGGCGTATCCGATGTGGTCACGCCAGGCACCGTCGATGTGCATGTAACGATGATGGTAGGACTCCTCACGGAAACCCAGCTTCTCGACTACACGCCGTGACGGGATGTTCTCCGGTCGGACGTTGACCTCGATCCGGTGCAGTCCACCGGCGGCGAAGGCATGGTCCACCGCCAGGGCCAACGCGGTCGGGATCACCCCCCGCCCGGCGACAGCCGCGTCCACCCAGTAGCCGGCGTAGCCGGAGCAGAACGCCCGCCGCACGATGTTGCCGATGTTCAGGTGACCCACCAGCCGCTCGCCGCCCGTCTCGACCAGACAGACCGCGAACGGCATGCTCTCACCGCGCCGCGACTGTCGACGCTGGTCACGGTAGAGATAGCGGAACGCGTCCGGGGAGTTGAGCTCGTGCCACGGCCCCGGCGGGGCCGGCTCCCACGGGGCCAGCCAGCGATGGTTGCGCTGCCGGACCGCCGACCAGTCGGCGGCGTCACTGCGACGGTACGGCCGCAGCAGCACCGGACCGTCGGTGAGCACCACCGGCCAGCCCGGAGCCTCGTCCCCGATCACCGCTGCCGATCCAGCAGCAACACGTCGACGGTGGAACCGGCGGCGGCGGTGGTCACCCGCTCACCGAGCACCAGCAGGCCGTTCGCCTCGGCCAGCCCGGACAGGGTGAACGGCCCGCCGGGCAGCGGCTGCACGGTGTAGCCGCCGCCACGCCGCTCCGCGACGTTGGCCGGACGGAACTCCCGCAGGCCGACCGGCGATGACACGGTCTCCAGCAGATGGGCACGCACACTCGGCCGGAACACCGGCTCGGCACCGGCCAGCAACTGGATCACCGGCCGGGCCAGCACCTCGAACCCGACCAGCGCGGAGCCGGGTTCCCCGGGCAGGCAGACCACGGGCACCTCCTCGGCTCCGACCGTACCGAATCCGAGGGCCGTTCCGGGATAGAGCGCGACCTCGGTGAAGGTGACCGGCCCCGCACGGCCCCCTTCCCGTCGGGAAAAGATCCGCCGGACCATGTCGCCGGGCCCGGTGCCGGTGCCGCCGGTGGTGATGATCAGATCGGCCCGCATCGCCTGATCCTCGAGCAGCCCCCGCAGCCCCTCCGGATCGTCGTCGCAGATGCCCACCCGGTACGCCAGCGCGCCCACCTCGGCGACAGCGGCGGTGAGCGCGTGCGAGTTCGCGTCCACCACCTGCCCCGGCTGGCTGCTGCGGCCCACGTCGACCAGTTCGTCACCGGTCGCCACGATCACCACCCGCGGACTGGGCCGGACCGCCACGTGCCCGATCCCGGTAGCGGCGAAGACCGCCACCATCGCCGGCGTCACGTACGAGCCGGCGCGGGCCAGGACCGCCCCGGCCGGCAGTTCGTCGCCGGCCCGCCGCAGCCCGGAGCCGCGCCGGGGCACCTGGAAGATCTCCACTGCGGCCATGCCCTGATCGGTCCAGTCGATCGGCACCACCACGTCGGCGGCGATCGGCAACGGCGCCCCGGCCGCCACCGAGAAGCAGGTGCCCGGGGTCAGCCGGACCGGCCGCCAGCTCGCCGCGCCCAGGTCGCCCACCACGTTGAGGCGCACCGAGCGGGGTACGGCCGGGGTCGCCGACCGGCTGGCCGGGATCACCCTGCTCCCCCGGCCGGCCGAGGCGATGTCCTCCCAGCGTGCCGCGTAGCCGTCGATGACGGCCTGGTCGAACGCGGGAAAGGCGTGCGGTGCCACGACATCCTCGGCGAGGAGGTTGCCGTGCGCCTGGGTCAGGTCGAGGTCGAGCGGCGGCAGCGGCCGAATCCTGCGCAGCACACTGCCCAGGTATTCGGCGAGCGGCGTCAGCTCGTTGAAGGCCGCCTCGGCACCGGCCGTCGCGGTCATGTAGAGGGCACCCCTGGCGCGTCGGCCACGAACTCCTTCAGCCACGCCCGGAACTCGTCGCCGAGCCCTTCCCGCTGACAGGCAATCTGCACCACGGCCTGCAGGTAGCCCAGGGGCGCTCCAGTGTCGTAGCGGGTGCCCCGGTAGACGATGCCGTGCACCGGTGTCCCCTCGGCCAGCAGCATCGCCATCGCGTCGGTCAGCTGGATCTCGCCGCCGCTGCCCGGTTTGGTCCGCTTGATCGCCTCGAAGATGCTCGGCGGCAGCACGTAGCGGCCCAGCACCGCGAGGTTGCTCGGCGCGTCCTCGGCCGACGGCTTCTCCACCAGCCCGGTGACCCGGACGATGTCGGCGCCGTTCTGCACCGACTCGGCGGCCGGTTCGACCGACGCGATGCCGTACCGCTTGGTTTCGGCCGGCGGCACCTCCATGAAGGCCAGCACGATCCCGCCGGCTCGGGCCTGCAGGTCGATCATGGCCGGCAGCAGCGGGTCGTTCTCGTCGACGAACTCGTCGCCGAGCAGCACCGCGAACGGTTCGTTGCCGACGTGGCTCTGCGCGCAGCCCACCGCGTGGCCCAGCCCGAGCGGTTCGTGCTGGCGGCAGGTGTAGATTTCGGCCAGCTCGCTCGGCCGCCGGATCGCGGCCAGCCGCTCCTGGTCGCCCTTGTCTGCGAGCCGGCCTTCCAGGTAGGGCTGCCGGTCGAAGTGGTCGACCATGGAGGTCTTGCCACGGCCGGTGATCAACAGTACGTCGTTGATCCCGGCGGCGGTGGCCTCCTCGACGATGTACTGCAGGACCGGCCGGTCGACCAGCGGGAGGAGTTCCTTCGGCACGGCCTTGGTGGCCGGCAGGAACCGGGTGGCGAGCCCGGCGGCAGGGATGACCGCCTTCACCGCCCGCTGATCCGCGTTTGCGGTGGGGGTCGTTGCTGGGGTGGCTGCATGCTCCGACATGCCGCGAGACTATCGGCCACGGGTCTGTCTCGGCGGGTGTGGCCCGAAAGACGCGCCGCCACCGCGCGACGGTCCGCCCTCCGGGGTGGCCGCGCCGCCGCCTGCCGGTACCCGGGTCGACCGGGCCGGCGCCCGGTCAGCGACATGAAAAGTGTCCCGGCCAGCTGCTTTCGCGGCGTACAGCGCGTCGTCGGCGGCGTCGAGGACCTCCTCGCCGTCGCCAGCGTGGTCCGGGTAGACGGCGATGCCGATCGATACCGTTACCGACACGGTGGCGTGCCCGCGCCGACCGGCCCCGGCGTACGGCTCGACCCGGATCGGGCGGTCCCGGATCGCGGCGCAGAGCCGCTCCGCGACGGTGGCCGCGCCACGGACGTCGGTCTCCGGCAGCAGCACCACGAACTCCTCGCCGCCCTGTCGGAAGGCCAGGTCCACCTCACGGATCTCGGCGCGGATCCGGCGGGCGAACTCGACCAGGACGCTGTCCCCGGCCGCGTGCCCGTACGTGTCGTTGATGTCCTTGAACCGGTCCAGGTCGAGCACGAGTACGGCGAGCATCCGACCGAACCGGTTGGCCCGTTCGATCTCCCGGTGGATCGACTCCCGCAGGTGCCGGTAGTTCCACAGCCCGGTCAGCGGGTCGGTCACCGACAGCCGTTCGGCCTCCTTGTGCATCCGTACGTTGTTGACCGCCACCGCCGCATGCCCGGCGAAGGTTCGCAGCGTCATCAGATCGGCGTCGTCGAACTCGTCGCCGCCGAGCCGGTCGTAGACGGCCAGCACCCCGAACGCGGCGGGCGCGCCCGGACCGTGCCGGCCGGGGGCACGCTGCCCCCCCGCCCCGGGCGCCCCCACGCCGAGCTCATCGGTCCAGTTCGGCACCGAGAAGGGCACCGCGACATAGGTCCGGCAGGCCGGCTCGTACGCCGACAGGGCCGGACCGTCGCGTTCGATCCGTCCCCGTTTCGGCTGACCACTGACGGCCACCGTGCCGAGCAGCCCACTGCCGAGCGGCACGTGCAGCGTCCCGTCCGGCCCCGCCTGGCTGGCGGCTGTGTCCGGTCCCGCCGGCTGATCGACCGCCGGGCCGGTGCCGGACGACGTGGTGGCCGGGCCGGTGTCGGCCGGGGTCGACCGGTTGGACGACTGGCCGACCAGTACCCCGGCCGCCGGGTCGAGCACCAGGACGGCACCGTCCCGCGCCCCGGTCGCGGCAAGCGCGGTCTGCAGGATCACCCGCAGGATGCGCTGCAGATCGTGGGTGCTCGACAGGGTGTCGCCCAGAATCGTCAGCTGGCCGCGCAGCTGGTCCCGGCTCGCGGTCAGGGCCTGCACGTACGCCTGGGCCTCGCGGGTCATCCGGTTGAAGATGGTGGCGAGCTCGCTCACCTCGTCCGAGCCGCGTACCGGAACCCGGGCGGCCAGGTCACCGTCGACCACCCGACTCGCGGCGTCGGCGAGTTCGGCCAGTGGCTGCGTGGTGGACCGGGCCAGCCACCAGGCGGCGACCACCGCGAGCAGTCCTGCCAGGACGACCGTCGCCACCAGCACCGCGTACAGGCCGGACAGCTGGTCGCGTGGGGTGGACAGCACCATCGGCAGCAGCTGACCGTCGTCCGGGCCGAGCCGGCGCACCTGCCGGCCGCCGTCGGTCCAGCTGGTCCCGCCGTCGGCGAGCCGGCCGGCGGTGGCCACCACGTTTCCCCGCACCTCGGGCGGCTCGGTGCTGTGTACCACCGTGGCCCGGTCGGTGCCGGCGAGCAGGGTGATGCCCACCCCGGTCGATGCGGCGAGCCGGGCGACGAGGTCGGGGTCCAGCAGCTTGACCGCTGACACCTGACCGACCAGGACGTCGTTCTCGTCCCGGACCTCGACGATCGCCGCGAGGGTCGGCATCGCCCCGCTGCCACCGGCGCCGTCCGGCGCGGGTGCCGTCGCCGAGTCGGCGGCGTCCGGCGACCCGGTGCCGGTCGGCGGTCCAGGGCCGGTGTCCACCGGTGGCGCCTGCCACGACTGTCCACTACCGGTGCTGTCAGCTCCACCGTTGTCGTCCCGCCCGCTCGCACAGTCGACCCAGGGCGCCGACGGCGGGTCGGCGGTGGCCACGATCGACGCACCGTCCGGGCCGGTCACCTGGACTGCGGAGGCGAGGCTGCGGGCCACCGCCTGGTCAGCGGCAACGGCCAGTCGGGCCCGATCGGGCAGCAGCAGAGCCACTGCGCCCGCAGCAGCCTCCAGCTGGCTACACAGCGCGTTGACTGAAGTGCCGACGCTGGCGGTGGCCAGGTCGAGGCGTTCGGTGGAGCGGCTCTGCCCGACCGCCGCGACGGTCGCGCCGACGAAGAACGCCCCGAGCAGGACAGGTCCGAGCACGACCGTGAGGAAAGCGGTGGTCAACCGTCCGCGCAGGGTCACGCTTCCCCCAGAGGATTCTGCACCTGATGGTGCGATGCTGACACAAGCCAGATATTCCGCCGCGGTTGCCACCAGGAGTGTTGAGTGTCGGATTTTCCCGATGGAGCGAACCTCTGTCCATCGAGCAAGGACAGACTCCGTGCTGACATTCTCGCGCAGCGGCGCAAGCTGACGTCCGATCAGCTCACCCTGGCCGGTCGCCGGGTCGGGGCCACCGTACGTCAGCTGATCGATCGGGTCAGGCCGGCGCAGGTCGCCGGGTACCTGCCGATCGGCAGCGAACCCGGTGGTCCGGGGCTCGCCGGTCTGCTCGCCGAGGCGGTCGGCGGACCGGACCGGGTGCTGCTGCCGGTCCTGCTGCCCGACCGGGACCTCGACTGGGCCCGGTTCGACGGGCCGAATCCGACCGGCACGACGGGCCGGGCAGGCACATCCGGCCGGACAGGCACATCCGGCCGGACAGGCACCGCTGGTCTGCGCCAACCGGCCGGTCCCCGGCTGGGCCGCTCGGCGGTGGCCGATGTCGGGCTCATCGTGGTACCGGCCCTCGCCGTCGACCACCACGGCGTACGGCTGGGTCGTGGTGGCGGCTCCTACGACCGGGCGCTCGCCCGGGTACCCGGTGGCGTACCGGTGGTCGCGCTGCTGCACGACGGCGAGCTCCTGCCCCGGGTCCCGGCAGAGCCGCACGACCGACCGGTGGCAGCGGTGATCACACCGTCGGAGGTGCGCTGGTTCACTCCCATGCGGTGAGCTCTGCCGCTTCCCGCTGGACGTAGCGGGGTCCGATGGCGGATCATTGGCACTCGAATGGGTTGAGTGCCAGATGGCCTAGCCAGTGTCGGAGGAGACCGTGCCTACGTACCAGTACGCCTGCACCGCGTGCGGACACCAGCTCGAGGCGGTGCAGTCGTTCACCGACGAGCCACTGCGCGACTGCCCGTCGTGCGCCGGGAAACTTCGCAAGGTGTTCAACTCGGTGGGCATCGTCTTCAAGGGCTCCGGCTTCTACCGGACCGACTCGCGCAGCGGCCAGGGCGGCGGCTCGGCCAACGGCTCCTCGGCGCCGTCGTCGGACAAGCCCGCGGAGAAAAAGGACGGCGCGGCATCCTCCGGCGGCAAGACCGACAGCGGTGGCAAGACCGACAGCGGTGGCAAGACCGACAGCGGTGGCAGCTCGTCGAGCAGTTCCGGCGGTACGTCGGCGTCCGGCGGCTCGACCAAGGCACCTGCCGCAGCCGGGTCAGCGAACAGCTGACCCGGACCGACGGCGGGCAGACCCACTGTCAGCTCCAGTGCGGCGGCCGCTCGGCCAACAACCATGCGTCGTCCGATCTGGTGGTCCGCTCGCCCCAGCCCAGGTCGGTGTCGTCGCTGGTCTGCTCGGGCAGCAGCGGCGCGTCGTCGTCGCTCAGGTCGACGAGACGATCATCGCCACCACGGCCGTCCGGCACGGTCAGGCCGGTCACCGCTCGTCCGTTGTTCGCACTCCACCAGGCTACCGCCCCGCCGGTGATCCTTCGGAGCCCGACACCGCACTGGCCGAGCCGTCAGGGCAGGCAGGTGAATTGGTAACGTCGTCTGTCGTGACCACAGATGACGGCGCGGGCGACGACGCGTACTGGCGGCGCCCGGACCCGGACGGTCCCGGCGGTGGACCGGGCAGGTCGGCCGGTGTCGGGCCAGTCAACTACAGCGGGCCGCCGGTCGGCGCTCCGCCGCCGCCCGGCTGGCGTCCACCGGTGCTGGTCAATCCGGCGCCACCCGGTACGCTGCCGTTGCAGAACCTGGCGGCGCTCGACGGCGAGGAGCGCAACGCCCGTACGGTCACCTACGGCGTCGGCATGATCGCTGCCGCTGTCATGATCATCCTGACTTGTCTGCTCTGCTCCCGGCTGGTGTTCTGACCGGCGGACCTGGCGCACGCGCACCGCGCGGCAACCACCCGAACCCGCTGTGGCCACCGCCACGGTGCCCACGGTTCTATCTTGTACCGCGCCCACCTGCGTGTTTCGATGGACAGATGCCGGCAGAGGAGGAGTTGCGCAGCCGGGGTCTGCGAGTCACCCGGCCACGGCTCGCCGTCCTCGACGTGCTCGCGCAAGGCGGGCATCTCGGCGTAGACGAGATCGCCCGTCAGGTGCGCAGCCGCATCGAATCCGTCTCCACCCAGGCGGTCTACGACGTGCTCAATGTCTTCGCCGAGGCCGGTCTGGCCCGACGGATCGAGCCGGCCGGTGGCGCGGCACGGTACGAGCGGCGCACCGGGGACAACCACCATCACGTGGTCTGCCGCGAATGCGGCGTGGTCGGCGACGTCGACTGCGCGGTCGGCGCCGCGCCGTGCCTGGAGCCGACCGCCGACCACGGCTTCGCGATTGACGAGGCGGAAGTCACCTTCTGGGGGTTGTGTCCCGGTTGTCAGGCGCGGGCGGCCCGGTGACCGACGACGGCCTCGGGCTGTTCGGGCCCGGATCGGTCACCTGGCGGGTGCACGACGAGCCTGTTCTCGTCGTCGCCGGGCTACGCAGCCTGTACCTGCAGGCGCTGCACCCGAGGGCCATCGCCGGGGTTGCACAGAACTCGAGCTACCGCGCCGATCCATTCGGCCGGCTGATGCGCACGTCCACCTACGTGGCGACCACGGTCTGGGGCACCACCGCCGAGGCGGACGCCGCCGCCGCCCGGATCCGCCGGCTGCACGCCCGCCTGCGGGCCACCGACCCGTCCACCGGCACCGAGTTCCGCGTCGACGAACCCGACCTGCTGCGCTGGGTACACGTCGCCGAGGTCGAGTCGTTCCTGGACACCGCCACCCGCGCCGGCCTGCGGCTGACCCCGGCCGAGGTGGACCGCTACTACGCCGAGCAGCGGCGCAGCGCGGCACTGGTCGGGCTCGACCCGGACAGCGTCCCCGGCAGCGCGGCCGATGTCGACGCGTACTACCGGGCGGTCCGACCGGACCTGCGGATGACCCGCGAGGCGGCCGACACCGCGCTGTTCCTCACCGCCCCGCCGGTACCCGGTCAGCTCAGTCTGCCGTGGCGGCTCGGGTTGGGTTTCGGCCCGCCCCGGCTGGCGTACCTCGGGGTGGCGGCCACCGCGATCGGCCTGCTGCCGGCCTGGGCCCGGCGGATGTACGGCGGCCTTGGCCTGCCGACCACCGACCGCTGCGCGGCGGTCGCTGCCCGTGGCCTGCGGTTGGCGTTGCGGGCGGTGCCGCGCAACCTGGTGGAGGGGCCGATCCGCGCCGCCGCACGCGACCGGGCGGAACGGGCCGCCGCCCCGGTCACTCCTGCGGCGTACGCGGCTGCGGGGGCGCCGTGAGCAGCCGGTCGACGGCGGCCCACTGCTGCTGCTCCGGGTAGCCGTCACCGGCCGGGCACACCCGTCGGTAGTCGCACCAGCCGCAGAGCGTGCCCGGCGACGCCGGAAACGCGTCGTCCGGGTCTGCGCCGTCGGCGACGGCCCGCTCCGCAGCGGTGATGTCCCGGGCCGTCGCCTCCGCCCGGGTGACCTGCCGGTCGAGCGACTCACTGCTGTGTTCGAAGGAGCTCACCGTACCGGTCGGCAGATGGTGCAGCTCCACCCGCCGGCAGGGCCGGCGGAAGACCCGCTGCGCGGCGTACGCGTACAGCGCGAGCGCCTGCGAGCCACGCGCGTCGTCGGATGTCAGCCCGGCCCGCCCGGTCTTGTAGTCGACGATCACCGCCTCCGGGCCGTCCGGTCCGGTCCGGGCGTCGATCCGGTCGGCCCGACCGTTGAAGGCCAGCACCGCCGTCTTCGCCGCCACCACCCGTTCGACGCCGAGCGGCTCGACGTTCGGGTCAAGCTGCTCCAGGTACGCCTCCAGCCACTGCAGGGCCTGCCGGTACGCGGCGCGTTCCTGCTCCTCGTCGCGGTACCCGTCGCGCACCCAGGTGCCCTTGAGCAGGGCTGCCGCCGCCTCCGGGCGGCGCTGCTGCACCGGGCGGGCGAACCAGGCCCGCAGCGCGGTGTGCACGCTGGCGCCGAGTGAGTTGTGCGCCCACGGCGGGCCTTTGGGCGGCGCCGGCCGGTCGACGTAGCTGTAGCGGAAGCGACGGGGACAGTCCACGAACGCGGCCAGCTTGCTCGGCGTACAGACGAAGAGCCGCTCGGGCATACCGTCGAAACCGAGCTGCTCGGCCTGGGCGGGACGGGCACCCTTGGCCGGACGGGCGGCGCCGGAGGGCCGCCGGCCCGACGGGGAGGAAGGTCGGGACACGTCCCCGATCCTGCCACGGGACCGCCGACGGTCAGCCGGCGGCCACATAGGAGCGGACAAAGGCGGCGACGGCGTCGGCGATCAGCTGGACTGCGATCGCGGCGAGCAGCAGGCCGGCGATCCGGGTCAGCACCTCGATGCCGCCCGGCCGGAGCACCTTGACGATGCCGCCGGAGAACCGCAACGTCAGCCAGACCACCACCATCACCGCGACGATGCCGAGCGCGATCGCCAGATGGTCGGCGACGGTCTCGGCACGCTGCACGAACAGCATGGTCGCCACGATCGCACCCGGACCAGCCAGCAGCGGGGTGCCCAGCGGGACCAACGCGATGTTGGACGTCGCCTGCTGGCCCGGGTCGTCGGCCTTGCCGGTGAGCAGTTCCAGCGCCACCAGGATGAGCAACAGTCCGCCCGCGGCCTGCAGCGCCGGCAACTCGATGTGCAGGTAGGCGAGCAGCGTCTGCCCGGCGACCGCGAAGACCACGATCACGCCGAGGGCCAGCGCCACCGCTTGCCAGGCGGCCCGACGGCGTTCCCGGACCGGCAACGCTCCGGTGAGTGCGAGGAAGATCGGCACCATGCCGGGCGGATCGGTGATCACCAGCAGGGTCACGAAGACCTCGCCGAACAGCTTGAAGCTCACCAGGTCAACCTAGTGACCGACGAATCGCCGGTCCGGACGGGGCAGGACCGGATCCTTGGTCGCGCTCAGCACCCGGGTCCTGGTCGGGGTCAGATCGGTGGTACGCCGTGAGCCGCCGCCACCAGCCGTTCGTACGCCGCCGCAGTGGTGGTGTGCTCGCCCAGCCGGACCGTCTTGTGGCTGCCGTGGTAGTCGGAGGAACCGGTGGCGACCAGCCCGAGCCCGTCGGCGAGCCGGCGTACGTGTGCCCGCTGGTCCGGCCGGTGATCGGCGTGGTCAGCCTCCAGGCCGGTCAGCCCGGCCGCCGCCAGGTCGGCGACCATGCTGTCCGGCACGGTCCGCCCTCGCTTGGTCGCGGCCGGGTGGGCGAAAACCGTGACCCCGCCCGCCTCGTGCACCAGCCGGACGGCGGCGAAGACGTCGAGGTCGTCCTTTGGCAGCCGGTAACGCTGGCCGAGCCATTCCGGCCGGAACGCCTCGTCGGTGTCGGCGACCAGGCCGGCCCGGATCAGGGCCTGGGCGATGTGCGGCCGGCCGACGGAGCCGCCGGCGGCGTAGCCGAGCACCGCGTCCCAGCTGATGTCGAAGCCGTCGGCGCGCAGCCGGTCAACGATACGCTCGCCGCGTACCGCCCGGGCCGCCCGGATCCGGTCCAGCTCGGCGGTCAACGGAGCGTAGGTCGGATCGAACAGGTAGCCGAGCAGGTGCAGCGGGATGGACGGCTCGGTGCCGTACCACCGGCAGGAGATCTCGGCGCCCCGGATCAGCGTGAGCCCGGGCGGGCGGGCCGCGGCCGCCGGTGCCCAGCCGGCGGTGGTGTCATGGTCGGTGAGTGCCAGCACCGTGAGACCTGCGGCGCTGGCCTGCCGGACCAGGTCCGCCGGATCGACGGTGCCGTCGCTGGCGGTGGAATGGGTGTGCAGGTCGATCCGGCTGTCGACAGTCATCGGCGGTCCGGGGCACCGGCGACCAGCACCGGTTCGGCGTCGACGGCGGTCGAGGCTGGTACGGCGATGTGCTCCACCGCTCCACCCTGGCCAGTGCTGATCCGGTCCACGTTGATCTGGACCAACTGGTTGACGCCGGCCGCGTGCACCACGCTGTCCTGATCCACCCAGACGGTGCTGCCGGCAAGCCGCTGCCCGGCTTCCCGCACCGCGCCGATCTGGTCGTCGAAGACCTGGTTCAGGTCGACGAGCAGGGCCAGCTCCGGCTCGCTGGCCGCCCGCGCGTCCGCGACTCCGTTGGCTACCAGCCACCTGCCGTCCGCGGAGACCGCTCCCCGGCCGTCTCCGGTCAACGGCACCGTACAGGCGGTCTTCACCGCGGTGAGGCCCTGTTCGACATCCAGCAGGGCCAGGCAGGGACCGCCGGACGCATCGTGCACCTGGGCGACGACGGTCTGTCCGTCCGGCAACGCGCCGTACACGACACTGGCTGTCTCGCTCCAGCTGGTCCCCTCACCCTGGCCGGGCCGCCAGACGCCGTAGCCGCGGCGCCGCTCGCCGCCTCCCTCGCGTTCCAGCAGTACGGCGTCGCCGGCGAAGCCGACCGGCCGGCTCTGCTCCGGTGCCCGACCGCGTCTGGCGCCGGCCAGCTCACCGTGCACCACCGAGGCCACGGTCAGCTCGGCGCCGTGCCGCCAGGCGATCCGGGTACCGACCGGATCGACCGCAACCGCGTCGACACCGGCGAGTACCACCTGCGGAGCGGTGTCGGGGGCCACGAACCACACTCCGGCCGCACCGTCTGCCGATGTCTCGGTAACGACGAGCCAACCGTCCGCCAACCGGCTGGCCTGGGCGACGCCACCGATCTGGGCGAGGTCCATCCGCTGGCCGTCGACGGTGTGCAGTTCGCCGGCCACCACGAGGTCGACCGGAGGTGCCTGGGTGGCGGCCAGCGGTTGACTGCGCAGGTCTTCACTGAACGGCAGCGGGGCAGCCGGAGCGGCCGGGGTGCTGGCTGCGACGTCCCCGCCGGTCACCGCCAGCGGTTCAGCCAGGGTCGGCGGTTCCAAGCCGTCAACGACCAGCAGATGGCTACTGGCGACGCCGGCGGTGGCGAACAGGCAGAGACCGACCGCCGCAGCGGCTCCGTTGCGGGCCCGGCGGGACCGCCGGGCCCGACGCACCGCGCGGTCGGCGAGATCGGCGACCGCGGGTGGGTCGACGGCCTGGTCGCTAAGGCACTGCCGCAGCGCTCGCTCAAGGTCGTCGGTCGCCACGACAGATGGACGCCGCCGTGTCGGTGGAAGGTTGTCGCTGGGCGGTCCGGAAAGGGGAGTCACCGGTTCGCTACACCACTACTCGGGTGGATCGGACCGGTGCCGCCTGGGTCGGTGCCGGCAGCGGGCGGGCGGTGGTCGGCACCGCCACGGCGGGCCGGGTTGGGCGGGATGTGACTGTGGCCGGAGCGAGGTGTGGTTCCTCGGCGGCGAGCCGTTTGCGCAGCGTGCCGAGCGCCCGGGAAGTCTGACTCTTCACCGTGCCCGGTGAGATGTTCAACAGCGCGGCGGTCTGGGCCTCGGAGAGGTCTTCGTAGTAGCGCAGTACCAGTACCGCACGTTGCCGGGCTGGCAACGCCTTGACATGGCGCCAGAGCACGTCCCGGTCCAGCTGCTGTTGGATGAGGTCCGGGCCGGCCCGTTCCGGCAGCGTCTCCGTGGGACGTTCACCGTGCCAGCGTCGACGCCACCAACTGGTCGCGGTGTTGACCAGCACCCGGCGGGCGTACGGCTCGACCGCCTCGATCTGGCCGAGCCGCTTCCAGGCCAGGTACGTCTTGGTCAGCGCGGTCTGCAGCAGGTCCTCGGCGGTCGCCCAGTCACCGGCGAGCAGATAGGCGGTACGCAGCAGCGCCCCGGAACGGGATGCGACGAACTCGCGGAAGTCCTCCTCCACGGAGTCCCTGGGCGTCATCGGCTACCTCCCCCGTCGCCGGACACGGTACGCCGGACAGGACGGTGTCGGGGTCGGACCGACCGGTGGCGGGGCCGGGCGGAGGGACGCAACCGCGACGCCGTCACGCTCCGTCTTCCGCCTTGGCGGCGGCTTCGTCCTTGCTCAACCGTGCCTCCACAGCCTGCGGCTCGTACATCTCCTCGACCACCCGGAGGTAGAGCTCGTTCGGGTTCGGCAGGTGCTTGACCTCGCGTAGCGCCTGCTCTTGGCCGGCCGACTCGAGAATGAACGTGCCGTAGTTGAGGAAGCGGCCGAGCGGTGACTGCTCGTACTTCATGTCGGTCACCCGCAGCAGCGGCATCATCGCCACGTTACGGGTGACGATGCCGTTCACCACCATCACCCGCTTGTTGGTGAGAATGAAGCGGTCGAACCACCAGTCGGCGATCTTCCAGCCGACCCAGCCGAGCACACCGAGCCAGAGCAGCACCGCCACCGTGGTCAGCCCACCGACGTCCTGCCCGGCGAGAAAGCCGGAGAGGTAGCCGAGGACGAAGGTCGCGACCACCCCGATCAGCAGTGGGGTGATCAGGTGGATCCAGTGCCGTTTCCACTCGCCCCGGTAGCGTTCGGTGGGGAAGAGGTACCGCGCGACCAGCGGGGTCGGCTCGTCCTCAAGTGGCAGCACCCGGCGCGGCTGCACCGGCATGCCGGAGGCGTCGACCTGCAGGCCGGCAAGCTCGTCGGCGGAGATGTCCGGCGGCGAGTAACTGATGATCGGCTCGTCGGGCACCTGGCGGGTGCCACCACCGGACCGGCCGCCGTAACCGGCGCTGCTGGCGTACGCCGGACCATCCGAGTACGCCGGACCATCCCCGTAGGACGGCCCCGCACCGAAGTGGGGGCCGTCCTCCGGATGGATCTGCGGAATCGGCTCGGTGTCGCGTTGACGGCGCCGGCGGGCGGCCTCGTCGTCAGCGTCGGGGGGCTCGGAGGGGTTGCCCATGGGCGACTAGGCCACGAGGCTGGTGAAGAAGTCGCCGAACCCTTGCGCTATGTCGACGATCCCGCCGCCCACCGACTTGAACACGTCGGCCGCCGAGTCAGGCCGGAACGCGACGAAGAAAATCAGGAACGCGATTCCGCCCCAGGTGAGGACCTTCTTGACCATTGCGGGCCATCCCCCTCCGTGTGGCGCGCCGCGACGCTCGTCCCGGCGTTACTAGAATATCAGCCCATCGTCCCACGGTGGTGTAGTTGATCGTGGGAAAAGGTGTTCACGCTTTCCCGTGCAGGTACGGCGACGGCGCGCCGTACACGATCCCGGCCGGCACCTCCTCGGACAGGTCGTGCAGGACGATCTCCTCGGCCAGCAGGTAGCCGGCGTTCGCCGGCCAGGCCACTGCGTACAGCCACAGGCCGCGCGCCTCGCCGACGTAGGCACAGCGGTCCGGCTCGGCCGGAATCGACCACAAGGGAGTCGGATGTCCACCAGCCCGCAACTTGGCGTGCGGACCGCCACCGCCCGGACCGCTACCGCCGGTGGATCGACGGTCACCGACCGCCGGCCGGTCACCGAGCACTCCGGCCAGCAACTGCCCGGGATCCGGGCCGGGTAGCCCGGCGAACCGGGTGCCCAGACCCACCCCGGGCTCCTCGGCCACCAGCACCAGATCTGCCGGCCCGCCGGAGACCGGAGCGGGGCCGCTGAACGCGGTGACCGTCGCCCGGACCGCCTCCCGGTCGTCGCCGACCCAGCCGACACCGGTCAACGTCCAGCCTGCCAGCAGCGGCCAGATCGCCCACAGTGGCACCGGCACGGCCGCACCCGGCCCGGCGGTGGCCAGCAGCCGGTGCGCCACACTCGCGACGATCTCGGCCCCGATGTGCTCGGCGACGTGCAGCGGGGGCACCGGCCCGCAACCGTCACAGCGGGACTCGGTGTGCATCAGGTCAGGCGGCCGCACCGGGCCTCCGCAGCGAGGACAGCTCACCATCACACCCACGCCACCCACGTTGCTCGCCGCGCCGCTCCCCCGTCAAGCGAACCGGCTTTTTCAGTCGTTCTTTCCCTCTGTCGCGGGTCGGTACGCCCACCTGGCCAGGACCTTCGCCGCTACCGCCCGAGTCCACCCGGCCTCAGCCCGGTCGACGCGGCTGCCGTCCGGCCCGTGCGCGGCTACCGCCGGGTCGGTGCCGGTGGCCCGGCGGGGTCCGGCGGTGGCCCGGCGTGCGCCTGGATCCACGCGTGCATCGCGATGCCGCTCGCCACGCCGGCGTTGATCGACCGGGTGGAACCGTACTGGGCGATCGAGAACAGCAGCTCGCAGCCGGCCCGGGCGTCGTCGGACAGACCGGGGCCCTCCTGTCCGAACAGCAGGACGCAGCGGCGCGGCAACCGTACCGTCTCGATCGGCCGGGAACCGGCCAAATTGTCGATCCCGACGACCGGCAGTCGGAGCCGACCTGCCCAGGCCAGCAGACCGGCGATGTCGGCGTGGTGGCGGACGTGCTGGTACCGGTCGGTGACCATGGCACCCCGGCGGTTCCACCGACGCCGCCCGACGATGTGCACCTCGGCGGCGAGAAAGGCGTTCGCGTTACGGACCACCGTGCCGATGTTCAGGTCGTGCTGCCAGTTCTCGATCGCCACATGGAACGAGTGCCGGCGCTGGTCGAGGTCGGCGACGATCGACTCGCGGCGCCAGTACCGGTAACGGTCGACGACGTTGCGGCGGTCCCCGGCGGCGAGCAGTTCGGGGTCGTAACGTGGGTCCGAGGGCCAGTCACCGGGCCACGGGCCGACGCCGATCTGCGCCACGTCGGCCCGGGCGTCGTCACTGACTCCGTCGCCGACCGGCGGACCCGACCGCGCTGCGCTCTGCCACTGTTCCACGCTCTGCAGAGCCTACGGACCCGTCACACCGGCACCGGGATGCGGGACGTCGCGCCCCAGGGGCGACCGGTGGGCCGGTGGCCGCGCGTCCCCGCGCTCCTGGACGGGCCTCGTTTCCGGGCCTGGACGCAATGAACGGCGGGGCCCTCCCCGGCACCCGCCGTCCACGCTCTGATGTCTTGAGATTCTGCCGGACCCACCCCGGCTCGGGAAGGGCAGGAGCGGAGACGGAAGTCACAGTTATCGTTTTGTTACGTTACAGTGAGTAGTCAAATCGAAGACCCAACCGATCCACCAGCGGCGGTGTTTGTCCTAGTCACCCCGCCACTTTTCGATGAAACCGGGCACCACCTGCAAGAACTGCTGGAAACGCTCCCATCACGATGAGTGACCGCGAGTTGGCGCGTTTCGCGAGGTATCGATCGGGAATGCCGTAGCACGCAGAGCGGTTTCCCACGGTAGACCGGGGAATCACGGCCCCACATCTGGCGATCGGAGACATCGATGGCAACCGCTGAGCTAACCGCCGAGAACTTCGACGAGGTAACCTCCGGCGACGGCATCGTCCTGGTTGATTTCTGGGCGAGTTGGTGCAAACCCTGCGTGCGGTTCGCGCCCGTCTACGAGCGCTCGTCCGAGAAGCACACCGACATCACCTTCGGCAAGGTGGACACCGAGGCGCAGCAGGCGCTCGCCGCCAAGTTCGACATCCGGTCAATCCCGACGATCATGGCCATCCGCGACGGCGTCGTCGTCTTCGCGCAGCCCGGCGCGCTCCCGGAGTCCGCATTGGAGTCGCTGATCGAGCAGGTCAGGGCGCTCGACATGGACGACGTTCGCAAGCAGCTGGCATCGCACAACCACTGACCGTGCACGGTCAGGGCGGGCTACCGGTCGCCGACCGCTGACCGGTAGCCCGCGACCGTGGCCGCCAGCACCTGGGCTCCCGGTCGCTGCCACACCAGCTCGTGGAACACCTCGACCTCCACCGGCCCGGTGTAGCCGGCCGCGTCCACCGCCGTGGCGAACCTGCCGAGGTCGATGCAGCCGGAGCCCGGCAGACCGCGTCCCAGCAGGACCCCCGCCGGCAGCGGGGTGATCCAGTCGGCGAGTTGGAAGCAGGCGATCCGACCGGCCCGACCGGCCCGCTCGATCTGCGCCCACACCTGGTCGTCCCACCACACGTGGTAGGTGTCGACCACCACGCCGACCGCCTCCGCCGGGTACGGCTCAGCGAGATCCAGCGCCTGGCCGAGCGTCGACACCACGCACCGGTCGGCGCAGAACATCGGATGCAACGGCTCGATCGCCAGGGTCACCCCGGCCTGCAACGCGTACGGAACCAGTCGGCCGACCGCGTCACCGACCCGGGCCCGGGCACCATCCAGATCTCGGCCGTCCTGGCCGCCCGAGACCAGCACGAGGACCGGGGCGCCGAGTTCGGCGGCCTCGTCGATGGCGCGCCGGTTGTCGTCGTACCAGTCGTCCGAGCCGAAAAAGCCGCCCCGGCACAGCGAGGTGACCGGCAGACCGGCACCCCGGCACAGTTCGGCGGTGCGGCGCAGTCCGTACGCGGCGGTCTCCTCGCGCCACAGGCCGACCCCGCGGACCCCGACGGCGACGCAGCCGGCGACCAGCTCCGGCAGCGGCCAGCGTCGGGTGGTCGCCGCGTTGAGCGCGAACCGGGGCGGCACCGGCCCGACACCGGCCGCCGGTACCTCGATCCCGGCGAACGGGTCACTCACCGGTCAGCTCCGGCACCTCGATCCGCCGGCCCTCCCGTGCCGACCGCAGGCCCAGTTCGGCGAGCTGCACCCCCCGCGCGCCGGCCCACAGGTCCCAGCCGTACGGGGCGTCCTCGACGACGTGCCGCAGGAAAAGCTCCCACTGCGCCTTGAACCCGTTGTCGAACTCCTCGTTGTCGGGCACCGTCTGCCACTGCGCGCGGAACTCCTCGGTGACCGGCAGGTCCGGGTTCCACACTGGTTTCGGCGTGGTCGAGCGGTGCTGGACCCGGCAGTCGCGCAACCCGGCGACCGCACTGCCCTCGGTGCCGTCCACCTGGAACTCCACCAGTTCGTCGCGGTACACCCGGACCGCCCAGGACGAGTTGATCTGGGCGATGATCCGGCCACCGTCGGGCCCCGGCCGGTCGATCTCGAAGATGCCGTACGCGGCGTCGTCCGCCGTGGCGTCGTACGGTTCGCCCGACTCGTCCCAGCGGCGGTCGACGTGAGTGGCCACCTGCGCGGTCACCGACGTCACCCGGCCGAAGATCTGCTCCAGCACGTAGTGCCAGTGCGGGAACATGTCCACGGTGATCCCGCCGCCGTCCGCCGCCCGGTAGTTCCACGACGGCCGCTGCGCGGACTGCCAGTCCCCCTCGAACACCCAGTAGCCGAATTCGCCGCGTACCGACAGGATCCGGCCGAAGAAGCCGCCCTTGACCAGCCGATCGAGCTTACGCAGGCCGGGCAGGAACAGCTTGTCCTGCACGACACCGTGCTTGATCCCGGCCGCGTCGGCGAGCCGGGCCAGGTCGACCGCACCGGCCAGATCCTCGGCGGTGGGCTTCTCGGTGTAGATGTGTTTGCCCGCCTCGATCGCCAGCCGCAGCGACTTCTCCCGCTGCGCGGTGACCTGCGCGTCGAAGTAGATCTGCAGGTCGGGGCGGGCCATCGCGGCGGCGAGATCGGTGGTCCACTCGGTGAGGCCGTGCCGGTCGGCGACTTCACGCAGCTTGTTCTCGTTCCGCCCGACCAGCACTGGTTCCGGCCACAGCCGGGTGCCGTCGGCCAGCAACAGTCCACCTTGGTCCCGGATGGCGAGCAAGGACCGGACCAGGTGCTGCCGGTATCCCATCCGACCGGTGACACCGTTGAGGATGATCCCGATGGTGGTGCGGGCCATGCCTCGCCTCCTTCGACTTGGTGGTGGTGGGAGTTCGTGCTAGCGAGCTGTGCTAGCGAGAAAGTTGGGCTGGCGGGAAGTGTCAGGTGTCCGGCGCAGGTCAGCGAGGCAGTGGGAACCCCTGAGGTAAGCGCTTTCCGGCGTACGCTACTGCCTCTCCACGGCGTTCGGCAAGGGCTTTCCCGGCTCACCGCCGGCCAGTCACGCTATCCTCACCGCAAGCATTCCGGGCCGCGCACAATGCCGCGAGCCTCCGGCCTGGCCGGCTCCCGCTCCGCTGCGGGAGCCCGGGAAAGGAGCGGGTCGTGGCCACACTGGCCGATGTCGCGAAGCGCGCCGGCGTGTCCCCGGCCACCGCCTCGCGGATCATCAACGGCAGCAGCAAACCGGTCACCGAAGCCCTGCGCGAGCGGGTACTGGCTGCGGTCGAGGAGCTGCAGTACGTCCCGAACGCCCACGCGCAGTCACTGGCCCGGTCGCACCGCAGCGCAATCGGCGTCATCGTGCACGACGTGTCCGACCCGTACTTCGCGGAGATCACCCGCGGCCTGCAACGGGTGGCGACCGAACACGGCCGGCTGGTGATCATCTGCAACAGCTACCGGGACCCGGACAAGGAACTGCAGTACGTCGAGCTGCTCCGCGCCCACCAGGTGGCGGCGATCGTCCTCGCCGGATCCGGCTACCACGACGAAGCGTTCACCGCGACGCTCGCCGGCAAGCTGCGGGTGTACGAGCGCACCGGCGGGCGGGTGGCGGTGATCGGCCGGCACGAGCATGCCGGCGACGCAGTGGTGCCGGACAACGAGATGGGCGGCTACCTGCTCGGCGCCGAGCTCCACTCCCTCGGGCACACCAACTTCGGGGTCGTCGCCGGGCCGAAGGCGCTGACCACCACCACCGACCGGCTCGCCGGGCTGCGTCGGGCCGCCCGCGAACACGGTCAGAAGCTGCCGGCCCGGCGGGTGGCGTACGCCGACTTCGACCGGGCCAGTGGCGCCGCCGCGGCGGCCAGCCTGCTGGATGCCGAGCCCGGACTGACCGCGATCGCGGCACTGAACGACTCGATGGCGATCGGCGTACTGGCGCTGCTGCGCTCCCGCGGCATCGTCGTGCCCGGCCAGTTCAGCGTGGTCGGCTTCGACGACATGCCGGTCGCCCGGGATGTCACCCCGGCGCTGACCACCGTACGGCTGCCGCTGGCCGAAATGGGCGCCCGGGCGATGACGCTGGCGCTGCAGTCGTCCGGCGGGGCACGCCCACCGCTCATCGAGGAGATCGGCGCCGAGCTCGTCCGCCGGGACAGCGCCGGGCCGCCCCGGACCGGTGGGAGCTGACCACCGCGGACCAGTGCGATCCGACCGGCACGGACCTGGGTGATCCGACCGGCACGGACCTGGGTGATCCGACCGGCCCGCCGACTTGCTCCGGCGTCGCACATATGTTCGAATGATGGCCATGCGTTGGGACACCTTGTCGGCTCCCCCCGACCAGCAGGTCCCTCCGGGGGCAGCGCCGGCGGCTCCACCCCTGCCGCTGGCGCTGCCCGAGGCCGTGCAGCGCACCTTCGACACGCCCGGCTTCGCCGGGATGACCTTCTACGAGATCCACGCCCGGTCGATCATCAACCGGGTACGCGGCTCCGGCCGCGTCCCGTTCGAGTGGACCGTCAACCCGTACCGCGGCTGCGGCCACGCCTGCACATACTGCTTCGCCCGAAACACCCACACCTACCTGGACCTCGACGCCGGCCTCGACTTCGACACGAAGATCGTCGTGAAGGTCAACGCCGCGGCGCTGCTCCGCCGGGAGCTGGCCGCCCCCGGCTGGTCGGGCGGGCCGATCGCGATGGGCACCAACGTCGACTGCTACCAGCGCGCCGAGGGACGCTACCGGCTGATGCCCGGAATCATCGACGCGCTGAGTGCCGCCGCCAATCCGTTCTCGATCCTCACCAAGGGCACGTTGATCCTGCGGGATCTGCCGCTGCTGCGCCGGGCCGCCCAGGTCACCCGGGTCAGCCTGGCCATGTCGGTCGGGTTCGTCGACGAGCCCCTGTGGCGGGCGGTCGAGCCCGGCGCGCCGAGCCCGTCCCGACGACTCGACACGGTCCGCGCGTTGACCGACGCCGGCTTCGACGTCGGGGTGCTGATGGCGCCGATCCTGCCCGGGCTGACCGACGACGCGGAGTCGATCGAGGCCACCGTCGGCGCGATCGCCCGGGCCGGCGCGGTCAGCGTCACCCCGCTGCCGCTGCATCTGCGCCCCGGCGCCCGCGAGTGGTACGCCGCCTGGCTTGGCCGGACCCGCCCCGATCTCGTCCCGCGTTATCGGGCGCTGTTCCGCTCCGGATCCTACCTGCCGCAGGCGTACCAGCGAGAGGTCGTGGGCCGGGTGCGGATGGCCGCCCGCCGGCACGGCCTGTCCCCGACCGGGCCGGGTGCCGCCCGCCGGATCGACGAGGCGGACGGCGTCACCGGGAACTAGGCTCGACGGGTGAGGACTCCGCAACAGATCCTGGCCGACGCGCGGACCATCGCCGTCGTCGGCGCGTCACGTGACCCGGCGAAGTCGGCGCACAGCGTGCCGGCGCAGCTCATCCGCTACGGCTGGCGGGTCATTCCGGTCAACCCGCACGTCGCCGAGATCTTCGGTCAGCCGACCTACCCGAGCCTCGCCGAGCTCGACGTACCGGTCGATCTGGTCAACGTCTTCCGGCCGGTACCGGAGGCCGTCGAGGTGGTACGTGCCGCGGTGCGGATCGGCGCCCCCGCCGTGTGGCTGCAGAGCGGGATCGCCTCGCCGGTCGCCCGCGACATCGCCGCCGCGGCCGGTATCGACTACGTCGAGGACCGGTGCACGGCCGTCGAACGAGCCCTCGGTGGCCTCACCCGGACCGGCTGACCCGATCAGCGGTACTCGGCCTCCCGGACGCTGTTGCCACCGTCGACGACGAGCATCTGGCCGGTGATGTAGGAGGCGGCCGGCGAGCAGAAGAAGGCGATGGCCGCGGCCACCTCGTCCGGGGTGCCGGGACGGCCGATCGGCGTACCCATGCCCTGCTTGAGCTCGGTGACCGTCGACGCGGCCGTGTAGATCGTGCCCGGTGCGACCGCGTTGACGGTCACGCCGTCGGCGACCATCTCCATCGCCAGCGCCCGGGTGAGCCCGACCACGCCGGCCTTCGCAGCCGCGTACCCCGCCTCGGTGGGCAGCGCGTTGACCGGCCCGGCGGTGGCTGCCAGGTTGACGATCCGACCCCAGCCACGCTCCGACATCCCACCGATGAAGGCCCGGCTGCACAGGAACGCGGTGGTGAGGTTACGGTCGATCTCCGCCCGCCACTCCTCGAAGGTGAGCTGGGCCACCGGCCGCAACACCTCCGGGCTTGCCCGACTGGCCAGCCCTGCGTTGTTGACCAGTACCTCCACGTCGCCCAACTGTTCGGACACCGCGTCCGCCAACGCGCCGACCTCGGCCTCGTCGGTCAGATCCGCGACGAACCCGGTCGCGCCGAGCTCCGCCGCCCGCTCGTGGATCCGCCGGGTGGTGGAGACGATCGCCACCCGGGCGCCGAGCTCGCCGAGCCGTCGGGCCGTGGCGAAACCGATCCCGTCCGAGCTGCCAGCACCGGTCACCAGTGCGACCCGGCCGTCAAGACGCAACGTGCCGAGCTCAGGTGCCGGCCCGGCCGCACCGTCCGGATCCGTCCCGGCCCGTTCCGGACCGGACGCGACGGCGGCCGAGCGCTGGTCCGACCCGGGGCGCAGGGTGGCGACCGGGGACGGGGGTGGGCCGGCGTCCTGTCCAGCGCTGCCGATCACGGCTCGTACGTCAGAAACCATGGACTGATCCTGCCCGCTTGCGCCGTCGCGGGCAACGACGCCGCCCATGAGCGGTTCGCCGGTACCGACTACTGTGATCGGGCGAACCCTCCCGCAGAGAGACCACCGCCGATGAGCCAACCCCAGCAGCCGGGCAACTGGAGCGATCCGTCCTGGCCGAGCCACCACTCGCCGGCCGGCTACCCGGCGCCCGGCCAGCAGCCAGCCGGGTACGGCGTGCCCGGCCAGCAGCCAACCGGCTACCCGGCGACCGGCTACCCGCCTGCCGGGTACGCCGCGCCGGGCTACCCGTATCCGCCGCCCGCCCCGATGCCGATGAACGGCCGGGCGATCGCCGCGCTGGTCCTCGGCGTCCTCGGCATCGTCGGGCTGTGCGGCTACCTGGTGCCCGGGTTGATCGGCATCGTCGGCGCGCTGCTCGGGCACTCCGCCCGGCGTCAGATCCGCACCGCGGCCGAGCAGGGTCGTCCGGAGCAGGGCGACGGGATGGCACTGGCCGGGGTGATCACCGGCTGGATCGCCTTCGGTCTCGGGCTGGCCGGGGCGGTTCTCGTCACGATCGCGATCGCAGCCAGCATCAGCCAGAGCTAGCAGCAGCCGGGCCCACAGAAGGAGATCCGGGTGAAGGAGCCAGACGTCGGCGGCCAGATCCGCCCGCCAGCACCGCAGTCCCCGTCGGCCGGCGCCGGGCCGGCACCGGCCGACGGACAACCGCCACGCGGCGAGCTACCGCCGCCGGGCCAGTACCCGCCACCGGGCAATCCGGCCGGCGGGTACCCGTACGGCGGGTACCCGTACGGCTACGTCGCGCCGCAACCGACGAACAGCATGGCACTCGCGTCGTTCATCGTGTCGCTGGTCAGCCTGTTCAGCTGCCCGCTGCTCGGTGGGATCGCGGTCTACCTCGGGCGCCGGGGCCGCGACGAGATTCACCGGACCGGCCAGCAGGGCGACGGGCTCGCCCAGGCCGGCGTGATCATCGGCTGGTGCGGGGTCGGCTTCGGGGTGCTGATTGCACTGTTCACGGTGGTCTACTTCGGATTCATCATCACCATGCTCAACACCACGGCCGGCGTCTGAGCCTGGCGGCGGGCCGGCCGGGTAGCGGCGGGCCGGCCGGGGCCGGGCGGTGCCGGGGCGAGGTCCGGGTCAGGCCGGTGGACCGGCCTCCGGCGGCAGCGGCGGCGGCGACGTGCGGCTGCGGGTCCCGCCGAGTACGACCACCGCGACACCGACCAGCAGCAACCCGAGCCCGGGCAACGTGGCGGTACGGGGCACCTGGCCCAACCACAGCCAGGCAATCAGCGCGGCACCGGGCACCTCCAGCAGGATGAGCACACTGACGGTGGTCGCGGGGATCTTGTGCAGGGCGTAGCTGAACATCGAATGGCCGAGCAGCTGGGCACCGACCACCAGGCCGAGGACCGCCAACCAGGCCGAGCCCGGGAATCCGGTCAGTTGGATCCCGCCGGCCAGGCAGACGACGAGCAGCACGCCCGCGCAGACGCCGTAGCAGATCGTGGTGTACGTGGTGGTACTGATCGTCTGCCGGGCCTGCTCGCCGAGCGCGGTGTAGCAGGCGGCGAAGACCGCCCCGGCCAGGGCCAGCAGGTCACCGAGGACAGCCTGCGCGTCGAATCCGACATCGGCGCCGGTGGCGAGCACCGCGCCGAGCACCGCGAGACCGATCCCGCCCCAGGTGACCAGCGGCAGTCGCCGGCCCTGAGCCAGGGCGATCAGGCCCTGCCAGACCGGCTGGGTGGCGACCAGCGCGGTGGCGGTCGCCACCGAGGTGAGCTGTGCACTCGGCATCCAGGTGCCGAAATGCGCGGCGAGCGCGACACCGGCCAGCGCACTCGAGCCGGCCTGGCTACGGCCGCCCGGTTGGGCCAGCAGCCGCAGCTCAGGCCGACGCCGGGCCAGTACGAAGGGCGCGACCGCACCGGTGGCCAGCACGTTGCGCCAGAAGGCGACGGCGAGGGCGGGCGCGGCGGCGAACGCGATCAGCGGCGCCGAGGTGGACACGGCGAGTACGGCGATCGCGGTGGCACCGGTGGCGAGCAGTTCACCCCGGCCGCCCGGACCGGAGGGGTGGGCACCGGAGGACACGGGATCTGATCCTCACAGACTACCGACCGGGTCCGTGCACCGGGACCGCGTCGACGGGCCGGCAACAGACCGTCGACAGGCCAGGGCGTCATCTGCGAGCCGGCTGCGGCGCGACACCGCGCTGGGACTACGGCAGGATGGTCGGCATGCCCGACCCAGCAGAGACCGGCGAGGCCGCCCCACTGGTGGACGAGGCCGGCAAGAAGGCCGCGGTCGCGTGGGTCTCGGTCGACGGCGCGCCCGCCCGGGCCCTGTGGTGCGTGCCGGCCGACGGTTCGCTGCACGTGGTGACCGGTACCGGCGAACAGGCCGCCGCCGGGCTGGCGGCCGGCGTACCGGCGACGGTGACCCTGCGGGGCGATCACGGCGGCCGGATCGTGTCCTGGCCCGCTGAGGTGACGCTGATCGAGCCGGCCGACCCTGACTGGGAGTCGATCGCGGCCCAGGTTGCCGCCAAACGGCTGAACGCCCCGGGCAGCCCGGCCGACCTGGTGCGCCGGTGGGCCGACGAGTGTCAGCTGTACCGCCTGACCCCGGCCGGGCCGCCGGTGGCGGCCGGCGCGTCACTGCCGGACGGATCGCTCGCCGCGCCGCCCCGCCCCAGCACGGTCACCCGGCCGACCCGTCGTCCATTCCGCCTGCACCGGGTCCGCCGGCGCTGAAGCGCGCCGGGCCTGCGCCGGGCCGCGATCCGGACAACCGGGCGACCCACGCCGGGTCGAGGGTCAGCCGACAAACGGCGGTACGGCGATCTGCCCGCTGGCGACCGGCACCACCTGACCGGCGACGGTGGCGCTCCGCGCCCGGCCCCCCAGCGCGGTCACCGTACAGTCCAACGTCGAAGGACGGCCGAGCTCGACCCCCTGCCGGACGAGATAGCGTGACTGGCCGTTGGCCGGCAGCAGACCGCTGCCCACCGCCCAGACGCCGAGGCCGAGCGCGGCGGACCCGGTAGCCGGGTCCTCGGTCACCCCGGCTCCCGGGCAGAAGACCCGGCAGTGCGCCGTCGGCTGCTCCGGCTCCCCCGCCGGGAAACCGGGCGCGGGTCCGGCCGGGGAACCGGCAGTGGAGCCGGCCGGGGAA
The DNA here is from genome assembly GCF_027497395.1 of Solwaraspora sp. WMMA2080. Taxonomy (GTDB): domain Bacteria; phylum Actinomycetota; class Actinomycetes; order Mycobacteriales; family Micromonosporaceae; genus Micromonospora_E. Next base: position 3,516,560 of record NZ_CP114910.1, read on the forward strand.
CCGGCAGTGGAGCCGGCCGCAGCCCAGGTCAGCACGCTGACCATCCCGACGCCGCCCCGGGCCGCGGCCGCCGGGTCCAGCCTGGCCCGGGGCAGAGCGTCGGGACGTACGCACAGGTAGTCGAACTCCAGACCGCAGCCGGCGCGGCGGGGCGCCGGACCGGTGTGGTCCTGCGCGGTCAGGCCGACCGCGGCCAGCAGCGGGGCCGGGTCCACCGGCGCCCCGAGAGTCGGTTCGCCACCGCGCAGTGTGGCGTACCCGTGCTCGGTCAGCTCGACCGGCAGCAACCCGGCACCGCACTGCTGGATCACCGTCCCCGCCCTCACCAGGCCTCGCCGGCCGGCAGTGACCGCCGCGCCGACGCTCGGATGCCCGGCGAACGGTAGTTCTTTCTCCGGTGTGAAGATCCTCACCCGGTAGCTGGCGTCCGGGGTGCCGGGCGGTAGGACGAACACCGTCTCGGACAGGTTGAACTCCCGCGCGACCGCCTGCATCTGGTCGACGGCCAGCGCATCGGCACCGAACACCACGGCGAGCGGATTCCCGGTGAACGGCCGGTCGGTGAAGACGTCGACGATCTCGTACCCGAGGCTGGACATGAAACAAACCCTACGGCCCGTACGCTGTGGCCGTGACTACGGCGACCAGGGTGTACGTCGCCCGGCTTGCCGGGCTCGCCGTTTTCGACCCCAACGGCGACCAGGTCGGGCGGGTCCGGGACGCGGTGGTACGGCTGCGGACCACCAACCGGCCACCTCAGGTGGTCGGACTGGTGGCGGAGATGCCGATGCGTCGGCGGATCTTCCTGCCGATGGGCCGGGTCACCGCGATCGACCCGGAGTCGGTGCTGCTCAGCACCGGCACCCTCAACCTGCGGCGGTTCGAGAAGCGGCCGAACGAGTTGCTGGTGCTGGAAGACCTGCTGGACCGGCGGGTCCGCTTCGACCCGGAGGATCAGCCCGGCTCGGTGGTGGACGTCGCGATGGAGGCGAACCGGGTCGGCGAGTGGTCGTTGACCCGGGTCGCGGTCCGGGAGATCACCGGGCGGTTGACCCGACGCGGTCACCTGCACCAGCTCGACTGGCACCGGGTGCGCGGGCTGATCGGGCTACCGGACACCCAGGGCACGGCCGGGCTGCTTGCCGTACTCGACCAGATGCGCGCGGCGGACCTGGCGAACGCCCTGCAGGATCTGCCGGACAGTCGGCGGCAGGAGATCGCCGCGGCGCTGGACGACGAACGGCTCGCCGACGTGCTGGAGGAGCTGCCCGAACACGACCAGGTGTCGATCCTGACCGCCCTGGACCGGGAACGCGCCGCGGACGTACTGGAGGAGATGGATCCGGATGACGCGGCCGACCTGTTGGCCGAGTTGCCGCCGCCGGAGCAGGACGTGCTGCTGGACCTGATGGAGCCGGACGAAGCGGACTCGGTACGCCAGTTGCTGCAGTACCAGGCGGGCACCGCCGGTAGCGTGATGACCTCCGAGCCGGTCATCCTGACCCCGGACGCCACGGTTGCCGAGGCGCTGGCCCGGATTCGGGAGCCGCAGCTGCCGCCGGCGATCGCCGCCCAGGTCTTCGTGGCGCGGGCGCCGATGGCCACCCCGACCGGTAAGTACCTGGGTGTGGTGCACTTCCAGCGGCTGCTGCGGGAGCCGCCGGCGGAGCTGCTGGGTGGAGTCGTGGACAGCGGCATCGACCCGTTGCAGCCGGAAACCCCGCTGTTGGAGATCACCCGCCGGATGGCCACCTACGACCTGGTCGCGATGCCGGTGGTCGATCCGGCGAACCGGCTGGTCGGCGCGGTGACCGTGGACGACGTGCTGGACCACTCGCTGCCGCCGGACTGGCGGGACCGGGACACACCGCTGGAGGGTGGGGACGGGCATGGCTGACCTGCGCCGGAGCACCGGCCGGCTGGACCAGCCTCGCGAACCGGGACGGATCTCGCTGCCCCGCTACGACCCGGAGGCGTTCGGGCAGTGGGCCGAGGCGATCGCCCGGTTCATGGGTACCGCACGGTTCCTCGTCTACATGACCGTGGCGGTGGTCAGCTGGATCGCGTGGAACACCCTCGCCCCGGTGAGTCTGCGCTTCGACCCGTACACCTTTACGTTCCTGACCCTGTTGCTGTCGGTGCAGGCGTCGTACGCGGCGCCGCTGATCCTGCTCGCGCAGAACCGGCAGGCGGACCGGGACCGGCTCTCCCTGGATGAGGACCGGCGGCGGGCGGCGATGCAGAAGGCGGACACCGAGTACCTGGCCCGCGAGATCGCGTCGCTGCGGGTGGCGGTCAGTGAGGTGGCCACCCGGGACTTCCTGCGGTCGGAGCTGAGCCGGCTGGCCGAGGAGCTCGACGAGCAGGCCTACCGCCGGCACCGGCTGGAGCGCCGCCCGGTGGAAGGACCTCAGCCGCCGGAGAGCCGACCGAACCAGCCGGACGCCCGACCGGACCAGCCGGGCGGGACCGCGGCCACCGGACAGTGAGCGGCGGTGACCTGCACACCCGACGTAGCATGGCGGGCATGTCCGCACCGACCAGCACCGTCAACGATGCCATCAACGCCGCACTGGCCACGGTCAACGACCCGGAGATCCGCCGCCCCATCACCGAGCTCGGCATGGTGCGCTCCGCGACGGTCGACGCCGCCGGCCGGGTACGGGTCGAGCTGCTGCTGACGGTCGCCGGCTGCCCGTTGAAGGACAAACTTCGCACCGACATCACCGAGGCGGTGACCCGGGTGCCCGGGATCACCGGGGTGGACGTCGACTTCGGTGTGATGAGCCCGGAGCAGCGCAAGTCGCTACAGGAGCAGCTGCGCGGCGGTTCCGCCGGCGCCGAGCCGGTCATCCCGTTCGCCCAGCCCGGGTCCCGCACCCGGGTGTACGCGGTGGCCAGCGGCAAGGGCGGGGTCGGCAAGTCCAGCGTGACGGTGAACCTGGCGGCCGCGCTCGCCGCGCGCGGGCTGTCGGTCGGAGTGATCGACGCCGACATCTACGGACATTCGGTGCCCCGGATGCTCGGTGCAGAGGGACGGCCGACCCGGGTCGAGGAAATGATCATGCCTCCGCAGTCACACGGCGTGAAGGTCATCTCGATCGGCATGTTCACCGCCGGCAACGCGGCGGTGGTCTGGCGTGGGCCGATGCTGCACCGGGCGCTGCAGCAGTTCCTCGCCGACGTCTACTGGGGCGACCTGGACGTACTGCTGCTGGACCTGCCGCCGGGCACCGGTGACGTGGCGATCTCCCTGGCCCAGCTGCTGCCCAACGCCGAGATCCTGGTGGTGACCACGCCGCAGGCAGCCGCCGCCGAGGTGGCCGAACGGGCCGGTGCCATCGCTCTGCAGACCCACCAGCGGCTGGTCGGCGTGGTGGAGAACATGTCCTGGCTGGAGCTGCCCACCGGGGAACGGATGGAGATCTTCGGCAGCGGCGGCGGCGGCAGTGTCGCCGAGTCGCTGACCCGCACCGTCGGCGCCCAGGTGCCGCTGCTCGGCCAGATTCCGCTGGACACCCGGGTAAGGGAGACCGGTGACCGCGGCACTCCGATCGTGCTGGCCGACCCGCAGGCACCAGCGGCCCGGGCGCTCGACGCGGTCGCCGACCGCCTCGCGGTCCGCCGCGAGTCGCTGCTGGGCAAGCCCCTGGGCCTGCGACCGTCCGCCGGCTGACCGTCAGGTGGCGTCCGGCTGACGACCGTCAGGTGGCGTCGACGTCCAACGGCTTGGCCGAGACGGCGGCCGGACTGGTCCCGGCGGCCAGGCTGGTATCGGCCGCCGGGCTGGTCGTGGCAGGTGAGCCGGTCGTGGCAGCCGACCTGCGGGCGCCACCGGTCACCGTCGTCGGCTTGACGGCGGACTTCAGATCGGCCGCGTCGGCGACCTCACGCAGCTCGTCGCGGACCCCGCTGACGTCGGAACGCAGGTCGTCGTAGACACCCTGTAACGGCTTGCGCAGCGCGGCCTCGTCCTCCTCGCTGAGCAGGTGCTTGCGGATGAACGCCTTGGGGTGCAGGTCCTCGAGCTGGATGTCGGTGCCCAGTTCGCGGCCGAGGTCCGAGGTGGCGTTGCGGGCCATGTTGCGCAGGTTGCGCAGCATCCGCAGGCCGTCGGAGATGACCTGCGGCAACCGGTCACCGAAGATCAGCAAAGCGAGCAGCAGGAGCAGACCGATCTCCCACCAGTTCAGGTTGTCGAACATGCTCCGGGCCTCCCTGTGCCGCCGTCGAAGGCAAGGGTACGCACGTCACCAGCCGGTCCGGGAGGGCCGACCGGGTGTTACTTGGCGTCGGCGGCCAAGGTCACCGAGGCCGACCGGGCCTCGCTGCCCCGACGGTAGTCGACCGTCACGACCGACCCGGGAGCGTACTTGCGCACCAACGCGATCAGGTCGGTCGCCTGGTCCAGGGGCCGACCGTCGATCCGCAGCACCACGTCCCCGGCTTGCAGGCCGGCTGCCTCCGCCGGCCCGCCGTCGACCACCTCACTGAGCCGGACACCGGCACCGGGGGTACGGGCGGCATCGGTGACCTGGGCGCCGAAGATCGTCCGTCGGGCCGTACCGGTGTCGATGATCTCCTGGGTGATCCGCTTCGCGTGGTTGATCGGGATGGCGAAGGCGAGACCGATGTTGCCGGCCGTCTCCTCGTCGGCGGCCAGCGACTTGATCACCGAGTTGACGCCGATCACCCGGCCGGCGGCGTCGACCAGCGGACCGCCCGAGTTGCCCTGGTTCACCGCCGCGTCGGTCTGGATCGCCGCGTAGTAGCGCACCTGGCCGCCGGGCTCGCCGGCCTGGATGGTGCGGTCGAGGGCGCTGACGATCCCCGAGGTGACCGTGTTGGTCAGGGCGAGCGGCGAGCCGAAGGCCAGCACCGGATCGCCGACCGCGATCGCCTCGGAGTCGCCGAACTCGACCGGCGTCAGCCCGGTCCGGTCGACCTTGATCACCGCCACGTCCGACTCCGGCTCCTGACCGACGATCGACGCTCGCGCGGTGGAGCCGTCGTTGAACAGCACCGTCGCCTCCTCCGCTCCCACCCCGACCACGTGGTCGTTGGTGATCACGTAGCCGTCGGCGGTGGCGACGAAGCCGGAGCCGACGCTCTGCCCGGACGGCCCGCTCACCTGCACGGTCACCACGCTCGGCAGGACCCGCTGGGCCACCCCGGCCAGCGAGTCGGCCGGACGCTGCACCGCCCCGGGCGGATCGGCCGGCGAGCCGCCGAGCACGGTGCCGGCTCCGGCGACGCCGCCGCGCACCGCGAAGGCAAACCCGAGGGCACCGCCGAGGCTTCCGGCGAGCAGCGCGGCGATCACCGACACCACCACGTACGGCGTGAACCCACGGCGTACCGCCGGCGCTGGTTCGACGACCGGCTCCGGACCCTCGCCGGTGCCGGCGGCGCCCGGCGGGACGTCAACCACCACCGCGGCCGGTGCGTACGGATCACGCCAGGGATCCCGCAGCGCGTCCGACCACCACGGCGAATGCTGCGCCGACGGGCCGTACGACAGCGCACCGGCCGACGGTCGGTGCACCGGAACCGACGCACCGTACGACGGTGGGTAAGGCGGCGGACCGGCCACCGGCGGGTACGGCGGAGCCGGTGCGGGGCCGTACGGCCCGGCCCACCCGCCGACCGGCGGCTGGTGCCCCGGCGGTGCGATCCCGTCGGCCTGGCGCCAGTTTCCGCCGTCGGTCACGGTTGCCTCCCAGTCCATCCCCCAGCGCGACGGCACCGGTCGGATCGGTGACATCGCTCCGCGTCCAGGATTGCACGGATAATCGAAGAACATTCAGCGGTCACCGAACAGCGGTCTGCCCCGGTGCCCGCCCAGCCGGTCGACCAGCGGCGCTCTAGGCTCGTACCGGCAACCGCCGCCCGACCCTTCGCTGGAGGTGCGCCATCCACCCGGTCACCCGACCCCCTGCCTGGACGGCGCCCCAGGCCCTCCAGTTCGTCACCGGGTACGCCGCCGAGGACCTGGTGCTGCGTACCGCCCGTAGCCTGGCCGAGGAGGTCGGGCTGCGCCCGGTCTCGCCGGACGCTGGCGCGACGCTGCGGCTGCTCGCCGCTGCCGGTAACGCGCGCGCCGTCGTCGAGATCGGCACCGGGACCGGGGTGAGTGGCGTCTGGCTGCTGCGCGGGATGCGCCCTGACGGGGTGCTGACCACGATCGACGTGGAGAACGAGCACCAGCGGATGGCTCGGCGGATCTTTGTCGAGGCCGGCTACCCGACGTCGCGGACCCGGATCATCACCGGCCGGGCGCTCGATGTGCTCCCCCGGCTGGCCGACTCGGTGTACGACATGATCTTCGTCGACGGCGACAGCGCCGAGTTCGGCGCGATCGTCGACGCGGCGCTGCGGCTGCTGCGCCCCGGCGGCATCCTGGCGGTACACGGGGCGCTGGCCGGTGGCCGAATCGGCGACCCGGCGGCGCGCGACCCCGACACGGTCGCCATCCGTGAACTGGTCAAGTCGATCCGGGAAGCCGAGGAGTGGGTGCCGGCGCTGCTGCCGGCCGGCGACGGGCTGCTGGCGGCGGTACGGCGCTGACCTGCGACCGGCGGTCATGCCGCCGGGTCGAGCGCGGTCAGCCAGCGCACCAACGTCCGGACCCCCCAGCCGGTTGCGCCCCGGGTCAGCTCGGCGTGGTCGTCGTCGGACCAGGCCGGGGCGGACATGTCGTAGTGTGCCCAACGGTCGCGCAACGGCCCGGTGAACTCGCGCAGGTAGAGCGCGGCCACCACCGAGCCGGCCCCCCGGTCCGGGGCGCTGAACAGGTCGGCGATCTCGCTGCCCAGGTACTCGACGTAGTCGGCGTGCAGCGGCATCCGCCACGCGCCCTCCCCGGCCGCCGCCGAGGCGTCGAGCAGCGCTCCGGCCAGGTCGTCGTCCTCGCTGTACAGCGCGGCGGTACGCCGGCCCAGGGCGATCGCGTTCGCCCCGGTGAGGGTGGCCAGGTCGACCAGATAGTCCGGGGTGAACCTGCTGACCGCGTAGCTGATCGCGTCGGCCAGCACCAACCGGCCCTCGGCGTCGGAGTTGGTGGTCTCGCTGGTCCGCCCGCCGTAGTGCCGCACCACGTCACCCGGGCGGAACGCGGCGCCGCTGAGCATGTTCTCGGCGAGCGGAACCAGCACGGTGAGCCGTACCGGCAGCTCCAGGTCGGCGGCCGCGACGGCGGTGGCGACCACCGCGGCGGCCCCGCCCATGTCCTTGCGCATCAGCTTCATCCCGTCCACCGGCTTGATCGAAATCCCGCCGGTGTCGAACGTGATGCCTTTGCCGGCGAGCACCACGTGCCGCCCGGCGTGCGGCGGGGACCAGTCGATCTCCACCAGGCGGGGACCGGCCGCCGAACCGCCGCCGACCGCCAGTAGCGCGCCGAACCCCTCGGCGGCCAGCTCCGCCGGGCCGCGTACCGAGACGGTCAGCCCGGGTCGGTCGGCCGCCGCGGCGACGACCTGATCGGCGAACCAGGCCGGGTTCTTGACCGAGGACGGCATGTTGGTCAGGTTCCGGGCCAGGTAGGTGGCGGCGGCGGTCGCCCGGGCGTACCGCAACGCTTGTTCGGCCGCCTCGGTGGGCGGATGGGCGAGCAGCACCACCGGCAGACCGTCGTGTGTCTGGTCGGTGTCTGCGGCCGGGCGGGACTCGCCCGGTACGACCGGGCGGGACTCGCCCGGCGCGGTGAACCGGTATCCGGCCAGCCAGCAGCCTTCGGCGAACCCGCGGACCGCCGCCGGGCCCGCCTGCGGTGGCACGGCGACCAGGCACGGACCTCCGACCGGCTCGGCGTCGACGGCCCGGCGCAGCAGCCCGCCGACGGCCGCGCCCGCCGTCCGCCAGCCGGCCTCGTCGGCCGGGCCGACCCCGACCAGGATCACCTGGTACGGCGAGTGCTGGGGCCGGTGCAGCACGTGAATCTCGCCGGCGCTGCCGTCGTGCCCGGTGCGGGTCAGCATCGCGGCGGCCGACGCGGTGAACTCCGCGCGGTCGCCGTCGAGCGCCAACTGGTCGGGCAGTGGTCCGAGCCGCGCGCCGGCCGGCCCGGGGTCCGGCTCGACGGGCAGGACGATGGTGCCGGCGGCGGTGGTCTCCGCCAGCAGACGGATGGCGAACACGCCGGGGTTACCTCCAGGTACAGGATTGGGTGCTGCCCACGGCGTACCGAGTCCGCCGACCCGGCGGGGGCCGGATCGGCGGACTCGTCAACCGTCGCTATGTCGACCCGTGGGCCAGCGTCGGCCCCGGGTCCGGCTCGATCAGCCTGCGGCGGCCTTCAGCGCATCACCGAGCGCGTTGGCCTCGTCCGGTGTCATCTCGACGACGAGTCGACCCCCACCCTCCAGCGGAACCCGCATGACGATGCCCCGGCCCTCCTTGGTGACCTCCAGCGGACCGTCGCCCGTCCGCGGCTTCATCGCCGCCATGTTGTCTCCCCTCAGACTTGCCCCAGGGCCGCTGGGGAGCACCCCAGCCACCTCGTAAGTCTCACCGCATCCCACTGCCACGGTGCCGACCAACGATTTTCCCTGATGAACACCGCCGGACCCAAACCGAGGCCACAATGCTGTGACAGCGTCTAGCTTATCTTGAAGTGGGCTGTCACAATGTGCGGTCATGCAGGCACGGTCGGCGCTCTTCGACCTGTTCGGTGACCATCTTCGGCCACGAGGTGGTCGCGCGCCCGTTGCTGCCCTGGTCAAGCTGCTGGCCCCGCTCGGGATCGCGCCGCCCGCCGTACGCACCGCCGTCTCCCGGATGGTCCGGCAGGGATGGCTGCAACCGCTTCGGCTGGCCGCCGGCCCGGGCTATCTGCTGACCCCGAAAGCCGCCCGGCGGCTGGACGAGGCGGCCGCCCGGATCTACCGCACCGGCAGAATCAGCTGGGACGGCAAGTTCGACCTGCTGGTACTCGACCCACCCGGCGGTCGGCGGGGCCGGCAACGGCTGTGCGCCAACCTGAGCTACCTCGGCTACGGGATGCTGGACGAGCACACCTGGGTGGCGACCCGGGCCGCCGGCGAGGTCGACGGCATGCTGGCCGAGGCCGGCGTACGGTTCGAGCGGTTCACCGCCGCGCACGCCGCCGGCACCACCGGGGCCGCCGCGCTGGTCCGCCGCGCCTGGGACCTGGCCGAGATCGGACAGGCCTACGAGCGGTTCGTCGCCGGGCAGCGACCGAAATTGGCAAAGGTGACCGTACGCAGCGACGACGAGGAGGCGTACGCCGCCCGGTTCCAGCTGGTCCACGCCTGGCGTGGGTTCCTGTTCCGAGATCCGCAACTCCCTCCGGCGCTGCTGCCGGAACGCTGGCCTGGGACGAGCGCGGCGACCTTCTTCGACCGGCACGCCACCCGGCTGCGCCCGGCCGCCGACCGGTACGTCGACAGGTGCCTGGAGCTCGGCCAGCGCGACGGCGGCCCGCGCTGAGCCGTACCGACGCAAACTCCAGCCAGCCTAACGAAAGGGGCGTCCGAGGTGACCGAGGCACTGATCGTCGACCGTCGGGGGGCGGTCGTCACGTTGACCCTGAACCGGCCTGACTCGCTCAACTCGCTGAACGTCGAGCTCAAGGAGGCGCTGCGCGACGCGCTGGCCGAGGTGGAGACCGACCCCGGCTGCCGGGCGGTGGTGCTGGCCGGCGCCGGGCGGGCCTTCTGCGTGGGTCAGGACCTGCGCGAACACGTCGAGACGCTGGAGTCCGGGACGGCTGAGCCGCTGGACACCGTCCGGGAGCACTACAACCCGATCGCCACGCGGCTGGCCGGGCTGTCCAAGCCGGTGGTCGCCGCGGTCCGCGGCGCGGCGGCCGGTGCCGGCGCTTCGCTGGCAATGCTGGCCGATCTGCGGATCGGTGGGCCACGGACCAGCTTCCTGATGGCGTTCGCCAACGTCGGGCTGGCGATGGACACCGGCGCCTCGTGGGCGTTGCCCCGGCTGGTCGGCTACCCGAAGGCGTCCGAACTGCTACTGCTGGCACAGCCGGTGCCAGCCGCCGAGGCACACCGGATCGGGCTGCTCAACCAGCTGGTCGACGACGATGAGCAGATTCTGCCGGTCGCCTACGAACTCGCCGAGCGGTTGGCGGCCGGGCCGACCGTCGCGTACGGGGCGATCAAGCGGGCGCTGTCCATCGGCGCCTCAGGTTCGCTGGCCGACGCGCTGGCCGCGGAGACGCAGGCCCAGTCGATCTGTGGTGCAACCACCGATCACCGGCAGGCGACGGCGGCGTTCGTCGCCAAGCAGCGGCCGGTGTTCGACGGGCGCTGAAGCCGGCACGGCCTGACCAGGAGCCGCGTGCCCGCTGACCGGGCCGCAGCCGTCAGTCGTCCTCCTCGGGGTCCTGGTTGGCCTCGGCACCGAGCACGAACGCCTGCATGGCAAGCTCGTTGCCGCTCGGGTAGACGAAGGCCGGCAGTTCGCGGGGCCCGAGCTCGCGCACGTACGACCAGAACAGCCGGACCGCCTCCGCCGCCGTCGGTGCCTCGATCGGCAGGTCGACGCTGACCAGCCAGGCGCGACGGTCACCGGCCGGGGCGAGCCGGCCGGCCAATGACCGGTAGGTGGCCACGTCCACCGGGGTCACCGCCCCGGTCAGCCGCAGGGCGGCCGCTGGCACCGGCTCGTCGAAGGCCCGGCAGGTGTAGTGCACCACCAGCGGTTCGGGCTCGGCCGCCCGGGTCTCCCCGCCCTCGGCGCCGCCGCCGGCTCCGCCGATCCGGCCGAGCGCGACGACGAACCGGGGGTCACCGTCGGAGACGACCAGCACCGGCGCACCGTACGGCGGCCGGGGGTCACCGTCGAGGCCGGTCAATTCCAGCGTGTCGTGGTGGAACAGCCGCTCCGCCTCGTAGCGCTGGGCCGGGATGACCACCGCCCAGGCGCCGGTGCCGGACCGGGCCGGGCCGGGCGTCGCGGGCTGATCGTCGAGCTGACTGATCTCGCGCATGCTCCTATCTCATCACGACGCGGGGCGGCGGATCACCGGACCACGACCGGACCGCCGGGCCGGGTCGGCGGCGGCACGTGGCAGCCGGCGACATGGTCGTCGACCATCCCCGTCGCCTGCATCAACGCGTACGCGGTGGTGGGTCCGACGAACCGGAGGCCGTGCCGTTTGAGCTCCCGGGCCAACGCGGTCGACTCGGCGGTGACTGCCGGCACCTGGTCCATCGAGGCGAGCCGGGCGGACCGGGGCGGCGGGGCGTGTCGCCAGAGCAGCTCGGACAGGCCGGTGGGCAGGTCGAGCACGGCCCGCGCGTTCGACACGGCGGCCTCGATCTTGGCCCGGTTGCGGACGATGCCGGCGTCGGCGAGCAGCCGCTCGACGTCGGCCGGGCCGTACCCGGCAACCTTCTCGATCCGGAAACCGTCGAAGGCGGCCCGGAACGCCTCCCGCTTGCGAAGGATCGTCAGCCAGGACAAACCGGACTGGAAGGCTTCCAGGGTCAGCCGTTCGTACAGTGCGTCGTCGTCGTGGACCGGGCGGCCCCACTCCTGGTCGTGGTACCGGCGGTAGTCGGCGGAACCGGCGCCCCAGCCGCACCGGGCCAGGCCGTCCGCCCCGACGCTCAGCCCGGTCACGGCAGCGCCCCGGTCTCGACCAGCCGGCCGAACTTCTTCAACGCCTGGGTCAGACTCACCTTGGAACCGGGCCAGAGCAACGGCCAGGCCACCCGGCCGGCGACGCCACCGGGCAGGTGGAACCACTCGTGCCAGACGACCTGGGTGCGGTCGTGGTCCATCTGAGTGCAGCGCAGCACTCCCGGGCCGCGCAGCAAGGTGCCGCAGTGCACCACCCGGACCTCGTACGGAGCGTCGACCCGGACGACCCGCATCTCGTCGCGCAACGCCACCGGACCGACCGCGGTGACTGCCGCGATCAGGCTGCCCTCGCCGCCGTCGCCCGAGACGACCTTCACATCGGTGAAGGGGATCCACTCGGACTGCCGCTCCCAGGCGGTAAAGGCGGCAAAGACTCGTTCGGCCGGGGCCCGGATGATGACCGTCGCGGTCACCTCGCCGGCGCCGGGGGTGCCGGCGGCAGCCTCGTTCGGACCGCTCACCTGGCAGCACCGTCGGCCGGGCGGATCTCCGGCCCGGCGGCTGCGTCGGCCGGGCGGCTCCCCGGCCCGGCGGCTGCGTCGGCCGTGGGCGACGGGGCGGACTCCGACCGGTCGGCGGACGCGGACTGCGGCTCGTCGGCGGGCACGGACTCGATCCGGTCGGCGCTGGCTGATTCCAGGGCCCCGGCCGGCTCCGTCGGGCCGGCGATGAGGTCGGCCGACTCGGTAGGGTCGGCCGACGCGCCGGCCACCGGGGTCCCCGCCAGGTCGACGGCCGGCACGAGGGCCGCGTCCCGGGCCCGCCGCAACTGGTCGGCGTCCTCGGTCCGCCCTTCCCGCAGCGCGGCCACCTCGGCCTGCAGCACCTCGATCAACTCGTCCTTGTACCCGATGTCGTACGCCGCCCGGCGCAGCGCCTGGTCGACCTGCGCCATCCGGTACCCGCGCAGCGCGGTGTCGAACCGCACCTGGCTGACGTCGTGCTCCAGCAGCGGCCGGGTGCCGGGCAGCGGGACCGCCCGCCCGTCCGGCTCGACCGGGACCAGCCCAGGGTCGTTGCCGGTGACGAGCACGGTGACCCCGAAGACGACCGCGGCGACGGTCAACGCGGCGACCAGAACGAGGAGAAACTGATCCATGACCGAATCGTGACATGCCGGCGCGGCGAGGGCGACCCCCGGCGGCGAGTCGCCGGCCCGCGGCGGGCTCTCCCGCCCCGGCGACCGCCGGCAGTTGGCGTACCGCAGCCGGATAGCCTCCTGGCAGGCGGGACGGGAACGGAGGCACGGATGGGGCGTACGCTTCGGCTCGGCCGACGGTCCCTGGCACCCGGGGACCTCGCGGTGATGGCGATCGTCAACCGTACGCCCGATTCGTTCTTCGACCGGGGCGCGACCTTCGCGGCGGACGCCGCCCTGCACGCGGTCGCCGCCGCGGTCGACGCCGGCGCGGACATCGTCGACATCGGCGGGGTGAAGGCCGGACCCGGGACCGCCGTCGACGTGGCCGAGGAGATCGACCGTACGGTCGGCACGATCGCGGCGGTCCGGGCCGCCTTCCCGGACCTGGTCATCTCGATCGACACCTGGCGGGCCGAGGTGGCCAGGGAGGCGGTCGTGGCCGGCGCCGACCTGCTCAACGACACCTGGGCCGGCGCGGACCCCCGGCTCGCCGAGGTCGCGGCGGCGACCGGGGCAGGATTGATCTGCTCGCACACCGGTGGAACCGCGCCGCGAACCCGACCGCACCGGGCCGCGTTCGACGACGTGGTGGCCGACGTGGTGGGTACCGTGACCGGCCTCGCCGAGCGCGCGGTCGGTCTCGGGGTACGGCCGGACGGCATCCTGATCGACCCGGCGCACGATTTCGGCAAGAACACCCGGCACTCGCTGGAGGTCACCCGGCGGCTCACCGAACTGGTCGACACCGGCTGGCCGGTCCTGGTCGCCCTCTCCAACAAGGATTTCATCGGGGAAACCCTGGATCTGCCGGTCGACCAGCGGCTGGAGGGCACCCTGGCGGCGACGGCGGTCTCCGCCTGGTTGGGTGCCCGGGTGTTCCGGGCGCACCAGGTCGCGGCGACCCGGCGGGCGCTGGACATGGTGGCGTCGATCCGGGGCGACCGACCGCCGGCGGTGTCCCGCCGGGCGTTGGCCTGAGCGGGTACGGGTCGACCCGTGGTCAGGTCCAGCGGAGGTCAGGTCCAGCGGAGCACGTTCTTGCGCCAGGCGTAGAGGATGCCCAGCGCCAGGACGGTCACGAAGAGGCCCATCTCGGCGACGGTGACCAGGCCGAACCCGGGCCGGTCGAAGATCACCGCCCAGGGGAAGAGGAAGACCGCCTCCACCGCGAAGAGCACGTACAGGAACGCGTACACGTAGTAGCGGATCTGCGCCTGGGCCCAGTCGCCGCCCACCGGGTCGAGGCCGCACTCGTAGCTGGCCCGTTTACCGACCGGGTCGGCCGGGCGCCCCGGCCGTAGCAGCCGGTTGGCGCCGTAGCCGACTGTGAAGAAGGCGACGCCGACCAGCAGCAACAGCCCCAACGTCGCGTACGAGCCGAGGTAGCCCTGCATGTCCGGCAGCCTACCGTCCGGTCGTCGGGTCGGCGTGGGCCGAGCGGTGGAGACCGACGTCGCCACCCCGTGACCGTCGGGTGATTCCAGTCCCACCGGGCGGACCCGAGCCGGGTATCCGACCCGATCCGACGTAGGCTCTGCTGAGAGTGTCACCATGGTTAGGACGCCCTTACCGGGACACCCATCGTGGCGCCGGGCAACGGTAGCGCCACGGCCGGCAACAGCCGCAGGACCGCCGGCAACCGCCCCAGCACGGCCGGCGATCCACGCCGCCGGCAGGAAACGAGGAGGTCAGCTCACGTGACCAAGCAGGTCCGTCAACTGGATCGGGTGGTCATCCGTTTCGCTGGCGACTCCGGTGACGGCATGCAGCTGACCGGCGACCGGTTCACCTCGGAGACCGCGCAGCTCGGCAACGACATCTCCACGTTGCCGAACTTCCCGGCCGAGATCCGGGCTCCCGCCGGCACCCTGCCCGGGGTGTCCAGCTTCCAGGTGCACTTCGCCGACTACGACATCCTCACCCCCGGCGACTCGCCCAACGTCTTGGTCGCCATGAACCCGGCGGCGCTGAAGGCGAACCTCGGTGACCTGCCGCGCGGCGCGGACATCATCGTCAACACCGACGAGTTCACCCGCCGCAACCTGGCGAAGGTCGGGTACGCCACCAGCCCACTGGACGACGGCTCGCTCGACGGGTACGCCGTACACCCGGTGGCGCTGACCTCGATGACCATCGGCGCGCTCGCCGAGCTGTCCGTTTCGAAGAAGGACGCCGAGCGGGCGAAGAACATGTTCGCGCTGGGTCTGCTCTCCTGGATGTACTCCCGGCCCTACGAGTCCACCATCCGGTTCCTGGAGCGCAAGTTCGCCAAGCGCCCGGACCTGGTGGCGGCGAACATCGCCGCGTTCAAGGCCGGCTGGAACTTCGGCGAGACCACCGAGGATTTCTCGGTACGTTACGAGGTCAACCCGGCCCGGATGCGCCCGGGCACGTACCGCAACATCACCGGCAACGCGGCGCTGTCGCTCGGGCTGGTGGCCGCCGGGGTCCGGGCCAAGCTGCCGGTCTTCCTCGGCGCCTACCCGATCACGCCGGCCTCGGACATCCTGCACGAGTTGAGCAAGCACAAGCGGTTCGGTGTGGTCACCATGCAGGCCGAGGACGAGATCGCCGCGGTCGGTGCGGCGCTCGGCGCGGCGTACGGCGGCGCCCTCGGCATCACCACCACCTCCGGGCCCGGCGTGGCGCTCAAGGGCGAGACCATCTCGCTCGCCGTCGCGTTGGAACTGCCGCTGGTGATCGTCGACGTGCAGCGGGCCGGGCCGTCCACCGGCATGCCGACCAAGACCGAGCAGGCCGACCTGAACATGGCGCTGTTCGGCCGGCACGGCGAGGCACCGGTCGCGGTGATCGCGCCGCGCTCGCCGTCGGACTGCTTCCACGCCGCCATCGAGGCGGCCCGGATCGCGCTCACCTACCGCACCCCGGTGCTGCTGCTGTCCGACAACTACGTGGCCAACGGTTCCGAGCCGTGGCTGCTGCCCGAGGTCGACTCCCTGCCCGACCTGCAGGTCGAGTTCGCCACCGAGGCCAACGACGACGACGGCAAGACCTTCCTGCCGTACCTGCGCGACCCGCAGACGCTGGCCCGGCCGTGGGCGATCCCCGGCACCCCCGGCCTGGAGCACCGCATCGGCGGTCTGGAGAAGGCCGACCGCACCGGCGACATCTCCTACGACCCGGCGAACCACGACTTCATGGTGCGGACCAGGCAGGCCCGGATCGACGCGATCCCGGTGCCGGACGTCGAGGTGGAGGATCCGAACGGCGACGCCCGGACGCTGGTGCTCGGCTGGGGGTCGACGTACGGACCGATCGGCGCCGCCTGCCGGGCGCTGCGCCAGCGTGGCCTGTCGGTCGCCCAGGCCCATCTGCGGCACCTGGCACCGCTGCCGGCCAACCTCGGCGAGGTGCTGCGCAACTACGACCGGGTGGTGATCCCGGAGATGAACCTCGGTCAACTGGCCCACGTGATCCGGGCCCGTTACCTGGTCGACGCGATCGGTTACAACCAGGTCCGTGGCCTGCCGTTCACCGCCACGGAGCTGGAGACCATGCTGGAAGAGGTCGTGAAGAATGTCTGAGCCCGCCCGCAACGGACGCCCCGGCGGTACGCCGGTGGCGGTCAAGCTCACCGCCAAGGACTTCAAGTCCGACCAGGAGGTGCGCTGGTGCCCCGGCTGCGGTGACTACGCGATCCTCGCCGCCGTGCAGTCGTTCATGCCGGAACTGAACATGCCCCGGGAGCGGATCGTCTTCGTCTCCGGCATCGGCTGCTCGTCGCGCTTCCCGTACTACATGAACACGTACGGCATGCACTCCATCCACGGCCGGGCGCCGGCGATCGCCACCGGTCTGTCGGTGTCCCGCCCGGACCTGTCGGTCTGGGTGGTGACCGGGGACGGTGACGCGCTGTCGATCGGCGGCAACCACCTGATCCACGCGCTGCGCCGCAACGTCAACCTCAAGATCCTGCTGTTCAACAACCGGATCTACGGGCTGACCAAGGGGCAGTACTCGCCGACCTCCGAGCTGGGCAAGATCACCAAGTCGACGCCGGTCGGCTCGGCGGACTCACCGTTCAACCCGCTGTCGCTGGCCCTCGGCGCCGAGGCGACCTTCGTCGCCCGGACCATCGACTCCGACCGTAAGCATCTGCAGTCGGTGCTGCGCGCCGCCGCCGAGCACCAGGGTTCGGCGTTCGTGGAGATCTACCAGAACTGCAACATCTTCAACGACGGCGCGTTCGAGCAGTTGAAGGAGCCGGCGACCCGGGACGACTACCTGATCCGGCTGGAGCACGGCCAGCCGATCACGTTCGGGGCCGACGGGCAGTTCTGCGTGGTCCACCCGCCTGGCGGTTTCGGGTTGGAGGTCCGCGAGACCGCGTCGGTGCCGGCCGAGCAGATCGTGGTACACGACGCCACGATCGCCGAGCCCGCCTATGCGTTCGCGCTGTCCCGGCTGCCCGCCGCCGATCTGCGCAACACGCCAATCGGGGTGTTCCGCAGCGTGTCCCGGCCCAGCTACGACAGCTTGATCCAGACCCAGGTCGAGCAGGCCCGGGCGGCGGCCGAGGGCACCCCGGAGGAGCAGTTGGCCGGGCTGCTGCGCAGCGGCGACACCTGGTCGATCAACTGATCGGTGCCGGTCGGCTCGGATGTCAGCCGATCGACGGCGTGCTGGCCGAGGTGCGGTCGTCCCGCACGTAGACCAGCAGGTCACCTGTCTCGATCTTGACGCTGTCCGGGTCGGCGAGCGACACCACCCGGCCGCGCCGGATCAGCGCGATCACCAGGTTGGCCAGTTGCCGAGGTGAGGTGCCCACCTCGTCGCGGTTCGCCGAACGCATCGCCAGCGCCATCCCCTGTCCCGGGGTGAGCAGATCCTCGACCACGTCGATCAGCGGCGGTGCCGACGTGGACAGGCCGAGCAGCCGGCCCGCGGTGGCGGACGAGACGATGACATGGTGCGCGCCGCTCTGCCGTAGCAGCGGCGCGTTCTCCGCTTCCCGGGCGGCGGCGATGATCCGTACCTTCCCGGCGGTCAACTGCCGGACGGTCAGCGTGACCAGGACTGAGGCGTCGTCGCTGTCGGTCGCGATGATCACCGCCTTGGCATGCTTGACGTGCGCCTCGTTGAGCACCGACGAGCGGGTGGCCGATCCTTCGATGGCCACCAGCCCGGCGGAGGTCGCCTGCCGCAGGGCGATCCCGCTGCTCTCCACGACGACGATGTGCTGCTTGTCGAAGCCGTTCTCCAGCAGCGCGGAGACGGCGCTGCGGCCCTTGGTGCCGTAGCCGCAGATGATGACGTGATCCTTCACGTTCTTTCTCCACCGGGTCAGTCGAAGGTTCGTCCGGTACTGCTCGGTGAGCACCTCCAGGGTGGTGCCGACCAGGATGATCAGGAAGACCACCCGGGCGGGCGTGATGATCAGGACGTTGACCAGCCGCGCCGTCTCGGTGACCGGGGCGATGTCGCCGTACCCGGTGGTGGAGAGGCTGACCACCGCGTAGTAGAAGCTGTCGAGCAGCGAGACTCCGTCACCGTTGGCGTCCCGGTAGCCGTCGCGGTCGGCATACACCACGGCCACCACGCCGAGCACCAGGCCGACCGCCGCCGACAGCCGCAGGCTCAGTGCCCGCAACGGCCCTTGCCGTACGGCGGGAAAGTGAATCACCGCCGGCCCGCCTCCGCCTTCATATCCCCGTACACGCCCACAACATAGCTGTTCCGTGCCGCCTGATCTTGATCGCCTGGACAACACCTTGTGCCAGGTGCGTCCGGGGCGGAAGCAGTCGTATCCCGCCGCCTCAAATCTTGCTTAGAGACATTGCATCGGGACGCAGTGTTGTTGATGCTCACCCGGCGAGCCCATCCATCCGCCAGTTCCGGAGCAGCCTGTGAACCCGCCACGACCCACCGCCATTCCCGCGATCACCCCGGGGACGGTATTGCGACTCGGCAAGAACGACTGGCGGTACGGCGGACACAATCTCATACTTCAGGTGGAGCAGATGCGACCCGATCTGTCGGCCTACTACGACAATCGGTGGGTGTGGATCATCGGACGTTCCCTCGGAACGGATGGTGGCGGCCTCGGCCGAATGGTCGCCCTGGTCCGGGTCGCCGCGTTGCCCGGTGCACCCCGGGCCGACGCCGCCGACGCCGGCTGATCGGACCGTCCGGGTGACCGGGGATCAGGGCCGGGCAGGCTGGAGGGCCGCAACGGCCGGGCGATGTGACCGGTCCGGCCGACTCGTCTGTTTACACACCGGTCGACAAACGATCAGGCTGACTACAGATCGACTCCAGCTGATGCCGTGAGACTGTGGACACGCTTGTGACCCACCGGTAACAAGCATGCCGACGCCACCCGACGGACCGTCCACCGGAGGTATCGCTATGTCCCGACGCCTGACCACCCTGCTCACCGCCGCCCTGCTCGGCCTCACCGCCGCCCTCGGCACGGCCGGCCCCGCCGCCGCCGTGCCCGCCGACAAGCCCACGGTGCTGTCCAACTGGACCCAGACCAGCGCGAGCAGCTACAGCGTCTGGAACTCGGCCCGGCTCAACCAGGGCGCCTGGGCCGCGTACCAGTTCGACTGGTCGACCGACTACTGCTCGTCCAGCCCGGACAACCCGCTCGGGTTCGACTTCCGGCTCTCCTGCCACCGGCACGACTTCGGCTACCGCAACTACAAGGCGATCGGCCAGTTCTCCGCCAACAAGGCACGGGTGGACAGCGCCTTCTACGAAGACCTCAAGCGGGCGTGTGCCCGCTACAGCAGCTTCGTCCGGCCGGCCTGCCTGAGCCTCGCCTGGACGTACTACCAGGCGGTGCGCATCTTCGGCGTGCCGGTCGTGAACGCCGCCGACCTGGAGCGGGCCCGGCAGCTGCAGGCCGCCGGGCCGCGGCTGGCCGGGACCGACTGACCGGCACCGCACCGGCCGGCCCTCCCTCTCCCCCGGGTCCGGGCCGGCCGCTGGTCAGCACAGCTGCGGCACGAGCCGCCGGTCACCACGGCCGTGCCGGCCGCCGGTCACCACGGCCGCCGAGCGGGCCACCGTCACCGACCGCGTCGGCGGATTCGTCGGCGAACCACCGGGCGCCGGTCGTCAGATCCGGATGCTCCACCGCGAGCGCCAACGCCGCCGCCTCGACCAGACTCATCCGGCTACCCTGCGCGTACCCGGCATCGAACGCGCTGTCGCCGATCGCCGACCGTACCTTGGCCTGCTCCTGCGCCCAGTAGCCGCCGAACATGCCGGCCGTGCTGCGCAGCGCCGAGCGGGTCGCCTGAGCGGCACCGAACAGGCGGGCAGCGGTCGACGGGTCACCGCCCAGCGCGCACCGGACCGCCATCGCGTTCAGCGTGTCGCAGGCCCGCCGGTGGAACCCGTACCGCATTCGGGACCGCAGCGCCACCACCAGGTGGTCGTGCGCGGCGACCAGGTCCCGGCGGCCCAACGCCACCAGCCCGAGCAGCATGTCCACGGTCCGCCGGCCGCGTTCCGCCGGCCGGGCGGCCTCCGCCGGCCGGGCGGTGGCCAGCACCTCGGCGGCCTCGTCCAACGCCCCCCGCCGGCAGAGCAGCTCGGCCAGGCTGTACACGGCGAACAGCGCGTCGCCGACCGCGCCGTTCGCCGCCGCCCAGTCGATCACCCGCCGGCACACCTGCTCGGCCTCGACGAACTGTCCGAGATCGATGAGCGAGGCACCCCGACCGGCCAGCACCCGGGCCAGCAGACCCGCGTCGCCGGCCTGCCGGGCGGCGGCCTCCGCCCGGTGCGAGAACCGCATCTCCTCGCCGAACTCGCCGTCCGCGCCCGCGTGCTGCGAATGCATGTGGTACGCGGCGGCCAGCTCCGCCTCGGGAATCGCCTCGCCGGTCTCGGCGATCCGCCCGTACAGCCGGAACAGCCACAGCCTGCCTTCCCTGGCCAGGCCGCGTTCGCGCCACCACTGGTCGAGCCCGCTGGCGAGCTGCAGGCCGCGCCGGGCGCTGCCACCGGTGGTGCTCCACCGCAGCGCGGCCCGCAGCTCGTCGGCCAGCGGGTCGAGGGTGTACAGCGAAAGGGTGACCGGCTTGCCGTCCGGACCGAGGTAGGCACGCTGCAACGCGTGCAGCGCCCAGGCCACGTGCCGGTCCCGGGCAACCTGCTCCTCGCCCGCTTCGACCAGCCGCCGTGCCGCGTATGCCCGGATCGGGTCGAGCATCCGGTAGCTGGTGCCGCCGGCGGCCGGCTCGGCCTGGATCATCGATTTGTCGACCAGCACCGCCAACGGCCCCAGCGGATCGTCGTCGAGCAGCCACTCCACGGTGGCCAGATCGATCGGTCCGGCGAAGACCGACATCCAGCGCAGCAGCCGGGCCGCCCGGGGGGCCAGCGTCCGGTAGGACCAGGTGACCGTCGCCTGTAGCGTGCCGTGCCGCCGTCCGGCGGAGCGCTGCGCGTCGACCGGCTCCTCCTGCCCCGCGTCCAGCACCCCCAGGACATCGTCGAGGCGGTCCACGAGCTGCCCGACGGAGAGCACCCGCAACCGGGCGGCGGCGAGCTCGATCGCCAGCGGCAACCCGTCCAGCCGGGCCGCCACCCGGTGCAGCTGGGCGGACTCGGTCGGACCCGGCGGGTGCCCGCCACGGGCCGCCGCCGTGCGGTCCAGCAACAGCGCCACGGCATCGCTGGGGCCACCGGCCGGCCCTGGTTCGGCCGACATCGGCGGAATCCGCCACACCACCTCGCCGGGCACCCCCAACGGCTCCCGGCTGGTCGTCAGCACCCGGACCTGCCGGCCACCGCCGAGCAGCCGGGCGATCACCTCGGCACACGCCGCCGGCTGAGCGTCACAGGTGTCGAGCACCAGCAGCAGCCGGCGGGCGGCCGCGTACTCGACGACGGTGTCCAGGATCGGCCGGCCCGGCTCCGGCCGCAGGCCGAACACCGCGGCGACAGCAAACGCGACCAGCCCGGGATCGGTGACCGTCGCGACGTCGACGAACCACACCCCGTCCGGATGGCCGGCCGGAGCCGGGTCCGCAGCCGGTGATTCGGCGGCGGCACCGCCGCTGGCGTCGGCCGCGACCTCGATTGCCAGCCGGGTCTTGCCGGCGCCGCCGGCACCCACCACGGTGACCAGCCGGTGTTCGGCGACCAGCTGGCGCAGCTCGTGGCGTTCGGTCCGGCGACCGACGAAGGAACTGACCTGATTGGGCAGGTTGTGGCTGGCCGAGTCGGCCGTACGCGGTCTGGGGAACTGCCGCTCCAGCCCGGCGGCGATCAGCTGGAACAGCCGCTCCCGGTCGTCGAACCCGCGCAGCCGGTGCAGGCCGAGATCGAGCAGCGAGACGCCGACCGGCAACGGGTCGGCGGCCTGGGCGGTCGCAGCGGAACAGAGGACCTGGCCACCGTGCGCCGCCGCCGCGATGCGCGCCGCACGGTGTACCTCTGGACTGGCGTACTCGCCCCCGACCGGCTCGGCCTGCCCGGTGTGCAGCCCCATTCGTACCCGGGGTGCGACATCCGGGGTCGGCCACTCGTGCGCGGCCAGCGCCCGCTGCGCGCGCAGGCAGGCGTCCAGTGCGGCGGACGCGTCCGCGAACGCCACGAAGAACGAATCCCCTTCGGTGAACAACTCGGTGCCGTCGCTGGCCGACAAGGTACGCCGGACCAACCGTCGGTGTTCGCTGAGCACCGGGCGGTAGTCGCGGCCGAGTAGTCGGGCCAGCCTCGTCGATCCTTCGATGTCGGTGAACATGAAGGTGACCAGTCCGCTCGGCAGTGCGATCGGTGCCGACACCCGTGGAACCTCCGCCCCGCTGGGAAGTCGCGTTCATGCTGCCGCAGTCAGGCAACCCAGCTCATCGCGAACCGGTCAGCGCCGTGGGTCAACTAGCATCCGCACCCGCCCCCGCAGCAGCCGCCACCTCCGCCGGCCTGGGCTGGCGGCATTGCCGGCAGCCCACCGGAGGCCCCGGCGCCACGGCCGGTGATCGCGACGGTGGACAGCAGCTTGACCGTGTCGGGATGTCCCTGCGGGCAGGACGCCGGATCGCCTGCCTGGGTCATCGGACGGTTGACCTCGAAGGTGTCGCCGCACGCGCGACAGCGGAACTCGTACCGGGGCATGTGGATAGGGTACGGCGGGAACTGACGCTCCCGGCCGGATGGGTGATACTCGACGACATGGTCGAGGACGGATCGGGTACGCCAGCACCGCACCGGTTGCGTCCGGCGGTGCCGGCGCCTGCCCGGCCGCCGCGGCAGGAAAGCGCCCCGGACCCGGACACCATCCGGTCGACCGGCACCGCGTCGACCGGCGACACCGGACCAGGCAGCGACACCGGACCGACCAGCGAACTCCGACCAGGCAGCGACACCGGACCGACCAGCGAACTCCGACCACGCAGCGACACCGGGTCCGGCGCAGGTGGCGGCGACGACACCCGGCGGACCGCCGACAGCGACCCCGGCGACAGCAAACCCGCCGACAGCAGACACGCCGACAGCAAATCCGGCGGCACCCGGCCGATCGGTGCTTCCGCAGACGAGCAGGCGCGGCCGGCGACCGACCCACCCGTACCGGCACCCGTACCGGCACCGGCACCGGCACCGGCCACCACGCTGGCCGTGGTCGGCCGACACCGCCGGGAGGACGCGCCGTTCGGCACCCGGATCGGCTGGCTGCACCCGGCACGGCTGCGACCGGTCCGGCGCGGCCTGCGCCGAGCGGCCCGGGCGGCCGGCGCCTGGAGTCGCCAGCCGGCCGGCCGGTTGGCCCTGCCCGGTCTGCTCCTGCTGGCGCTGGTCGCCGGCAGCGGCACCGCCGGTGCCGTGCTGGTCCCAGCGGCCGCCGGCGACCGGCCTCCGGCCCCCTCGCCCACGGCGCTCGGCACCACCGCCGTACCGCAGTTGCCTGAGACCACGGACCCCGACCTGCTCGAGCCACCGGCGGATCCCCCGCTCGACGGCGGGCTGAACCCGGGTGCCCCGACCCGGCCGGCCACGGTCCTCGCCGCCTGGGCGACCCGCACGGCCAGCCGGGTCGACATACCGGTGGTGGCGATGGAGGCGTACGGCTACGCCGAGTTGGTGCTGGCCACCACCACGCCGGACTGCCGGCTGTCGTGGACCACGCTGGCCGCGATCGGCATGATCGAGTCGACTCACGGCCGGGCGAACGGATCACGGTTGGACGCCGACGGCCGCGCCGTACCGCCGATCACCGGGCTGCCGTTGGACGGTGCCGGCGGACGTCAGCGGATCACCGACACCGACAACGGCGAGTTGGACAACGACCCGGTGTACGACCGGGCGGTCGGCCCGATGCAGTTCATCCCGACCACCTGGGCGGAGTTCGCGGTGGACGCGGACAACGACGGTGTCATCGATCCGCAGGATATCGATGACGCCAGCCTCGCTGCCGCTAACTACTTGTGTCGGAACGGGCGCGATCTGTCCACACCTTCTGATTGGTGGAGCGCGATCCTGTCGTACAACAACGTGCAGCCGTACGCCCAGGCGGTCTTCGACACCGCCAACGACTACGGTGCCCGTAGCCGTACTTAGTGCAATCAGATAGCCACAATTTCCCGCCCGGCCACTTTCGCAACCGGCGACTTGGCGGCAAGCTAGACGCGTGATGGTGCGCGAGTGGGACCCCCGAACCGCGTCGTCCGCCGAGATCTCATCTCTGCTGGACTGTCTCAACCGGGTATTCGAGGCTGACCTGCCAGGTGATCCGTACTGGCGGCCAGACTTCCTCCGGGAGTACCTGACCGAAACCATGCCCGGGGTCCGACGAATCTGCTGGCTGGCCGAGGAGGCCACCGACGACGGCCGGCCGGGGCCGGTCAACGGGCACGTCAACGTGCTGCTCCTCGGCGACATCGGAGTGCTAGAGGTCCTGGTCCGGCCCGACGCCCGGCGCAACGGCCTGGGCCGGGAACTGCTGGCGCTCGCCGTACGCCGCGCCTACCACGAGGGGTTCAGCTCGGTCGGTGTCGAGGTCATCGGGGGCACCTGCGCCGTCGACTTCTACGAGTCACTGGGGTTCGCCCGCCAGTTCCGGGAGATCCGCAGCGTGCTCCGACTGCCGGCGGTCGACTGGACCGCGATCGAGAAGACGGCACAGGACCCGGTCCCCGGGTACCAGATCGAGTTTCACCCGGGCGGGCCGCCGGAGGGCCTGGTCGATGCGTACGCCCGGACCAAGGCCGAGCAGAGCGTGCCGGAGGACGGCGACCTGGACCTGCGGCCCAGCTCCTACGACCCGGACCGGCTCCGGGACAGCCTCGACTGCCTACGTCGCCGCGGCATGACGCCGTACATCGTGCTGGCCCGGCACCTGGCCAGCGGCGCGGTGGCCGGGCTGACCGAGGTGGTGGTGCCGGCGCAGCACCCGACCCGGGCCGACCAGTACGACACCATCGTCGCCCAGGCACACCTGGGACACGGCATCGACCGGGCGATCAAGGCACGGATGCTGCTGGAGCTGCGTACCGTCGAGCCGCGGCTGGCCGAGGTGCAGACCTGGAACG
Source organism: Solwaraspora sp. WMMA2080 (assembly GCF_027497395.1). Taxonomy (GTDB): domain Bacteria; phylum Actinomycetota; class Actinomycetes; order Mycobacteriales; family Micromonosporaceae; genus Micromonospora_E. Next base: position 3,541,832 of record NZ_CP114910.1, read on the forward strand.
CCGAGGGCGACGAGGATCTGATCGCGATCAACGCGGAACTCGGCTACCAGCCCGACCGGGACTGGTGGGACTACGGAGCCGACATCGCCACCCTGATGCACCGGCTCGGCGTGCGCAGCTGAACGACCGGGTCGGTGGATGCGCCATCGACCCGGGCTGGCGGGTGCCGTCGACACCCCCGGTCAGAGGGCGTTCGCGACCTCCGTCGCCCAGTAGGTGAGGATGATCTGCGCGCCGGCCCGCCGGATCGACGTCAACGTTTCCAGGATCACCCGGTCCCGGTCGATCCAGCCGTTCGCGGCGGCCGCCTCGACCATCGCGTACTCGCCGGAGACCTGGTAGGCGGCGACCGGGACGTGCACCCGCTGGCGGACCGCCGCGATCACGTCCAGGTACGGCAGCGCCGGCTTGACCATCACCAGGTCGGCGCCTTCGGCGACGTCCAGCTCGACCTCGCGCAGCGACTCCCGCAGATTCGCCGGATCCTGCTGGTAGGTCCGCCGGTCACCGACCAGCGCCGACTCCACCGCCTCGCGGAACGGCCCGTAGAACGCCGAGGTGTACTTCGCCGCGTACGCGAGCAGCGCGGTGTCGGTGTGCCCGGCCGCGTCCAACGCCCGGCGCACCACCCCGACCTGGCCGTCCATCATCCCGGACGGTCCGAGCATGTCCGCACCCGCTTCGGCCTGCGCGACAGCCAGCTGTGCGTACGCGGCGAGCGTCGCGTCGTTGTCCACCGTCCCGTCGGCGGCGAGCAGACCACAGTGCCCGTGCGAGGTGAACTCGTCGAGGCAGAGGTCGCTCATCACCACGGTCGCGTCACCGACCTCGGCGACCACGTCCCGGATCGCGACGTTCAGCACGCCGGCCGGGTCGACACCGGCTGAACCGGTCGCGTCCCGGCACTGCGGCACGCCGAACAGCATGACCCCGCCGACCCCGGCCGCCACCGCCTCGGCGGCGGCCCTGCGCAACGAGTCCCGGCTGTGCTGGACCACTCCGGGCAGTGACGGGATCGGTCGCGGCTCGGTGAGCCCTTCCTTGACGAACATCGGCAGCACCAGCTCGGCCGGGGACAGCCGGGTCTCCTCGACCAGCCGCCGCACGGCGGCGGTGCGGCGCAGCCGGCGTGGCCGGCTCTGCGGATACGTCATCGCCCATCGTCTCCTGGCTCAGGCGTTCGCCGGCTCGGTGGTCGCCGAGCGGTCAGCCGACTCGGTGGTCGCCGGCTCAGCGGAACCGTAGCGCCGTCGGACCCTGCACCTTGGAGCCGCGCCGCTGCTTGGCCGGCATCGCCACCAGCTTCTCCCGAAGCTCGACCGCGTAGCCGGCCAGCGCCTCGACCAGCTCCGGGACCGACGCGTGCGTCGGCTGCACGTCCACCCGCAGGCCGAACTCGGTGGCGGTCTCGGCGGTCTTCGGGCCGATCACCGCGACCACGGTCCGGGCGTGCGGCTTGCCGGCGATGCCGACCAGGTTGCGCACGGTGGACGAGGAGGTGAACAGCACCGCGTCGAAGCCGCCGGACTTGATCGCGTCGCGGATCTCGGCCGGCGGCGGCGCGGCCCGCACCGTCCGGTACGCGGTGACGTCGTCGACCTCCCAGCCACGTTCGGTCAGCCCGGCGGCGAGGGTCTCGGTGGCGATGTCCGCCCGGGGCAGCAGCACCCGGCCGACCGGGTCGAGGATCTCGTCGTGCGGCGAGAACTCGGCCAGCAGCCCTTCGGAGGACTGCTCACCGGCCGGCACCAGCTCGGGCTGGATCCCGAAGGCGCGGACCGCGTCCGCGGTCGCCTCCCCGATGCACGCGATCTTGACCCCGCCGAAGTGCCGGGCGTCCAGCCCGTGCTCGGCGAACTTCTCCCACACCGCCCGTACGGCGTTGACCGAGGTGAAGACGACCCAGGCGTACCGGCCGTCGACCAGGCCCTTGACCGCCCGCTCCATCTGCGCCGGGGTACGCGGCGGCTCGACCGCGATGGTCGGCACCTCGCACGGGATGGCGCCGTAGGCGCGCAGCTGGGCGCTCATCACGCCGGCCTGCTCCTTGGTCCGCGGCACGAGCACCTTCCAGCCGTACAGCGGCCGGTTCTCCCACCAGCTCAGCTTGTCCCGCTCGGCGACCCCGGCACCGAGGGTGAGCACCACCCGACCGGTGAAGCCGAGCGCGGCGGCGACGAAGCTGTCCACCGTCGAGGTGGTGGTGTACTGGGTCTCGCCGGTCCCGTCCCCGGTCACCGCGACCGAGGTGGCACCGTCGACGCCGGCGGCGAGCAGTCCGTCGCGGACCGCGGCGAGCTCCCCGGCGTCGACCGCGAGGGCGAGCGAGCCCCGGCCGACCGCCGCGGCGAGGGCCTCGAAGTCGAGGCCGGCGGTGTCGTCGACGTCGGCCACCGTACGGATGCCGGGCAGCGGGACCCCGGCGTAGCCGGCCACCCCTTCGGCCTGGCTGACCCCGGGGACCACCTCGAACGGCACCGCGGTACGCGCGACAGCCTGCACCTCGGTCACCACCGCGTGGTGACCGAACGGGTCGCCGCAGACCAACCGGACCGCGGCCTGCCCGGACCGGGCGGCGGAGATCAGCACCTTGGCCACGTCACCTGGCGCGCCCTCGGCCGGACTGAGCTGGGTGTCCGTTTTGGCGCTGGCGCGGACCGCGGCGAGCAGCGTCTCCGGGACGCCCCGGTCGTAGACGACCTGGTCCGCCTCGGCCAGGGCGTCGTGCGCCCGGCGGGTCAGCAGGCCCGGGTCGCCGGGGCCGGCGCCCACGAACGCGATGTGGCCGGCGAGCTTACGGGTGCGGGTCATTTATGCTCCCCATGTTCTGGGTCGTCGCGCCGGACGGATTGGGCGCTGAAGGTCGCTGGGGTACCACGCCGTCGCCATCCGCGGTCCTGGAGGGACCGCCGGGCGTGGCCCCCGGAAGGATCGTGTCGGCTCCGGCGTCGAGCAGCTCGGCGGCGAGCGCCGCGCCGATCTCGACGGCGGTGGCCGGGGGACCGGTGCGCGACAGTCTGATCTCCCGGAGTCCGTCCGGGCTGATCACCGCCCCGCGCAGGTAGATCTCGTCGCCGTCATCCCCCTCGGCGACTTCCGCGTACGCCGCGACCGGTGCGCTGCAGCCGGCCTCCAGCGTCGCGAGCAACGACCGTTCCGCGGCGACCGCGGCCCGGGTCGGTGCATGGTCGAGCGTGCTGAGCAGCTCGACCAGGTCGGTGTCGTCGGCCCGGCATTCGACGGCCAGGGCGCCCTGGGCGGGCGCCGGCAGCATCAGCATCGGGTCGAGAGTCTCGGTGATCTCGGCGGTTCGGCCGAGCCGGGCCAGGCCGGCCCGGGCCAGCACGATCGCGTCGAGATCGGGCTGCGGGCCGCGCACCCGGCCGATCCGGGTGTCGACGTTGCCCCGGATCGGGGTGACCACGAGCTGACGGCCGAGGGCGTTCAGCTGGGCGATCCGGCGCAGTGCCCCGGTGCCGACGGTGGCCCCCGGCGCGAGCTCGGCGAGCATCCGGCCGTCCCGGCTGATCAACGCGTCCCGTGGATCCTCCCGGGGCGGCACCGCCGCGACCAGCAACTCCGCCTGGCCGGCGGTGGGCAGGTCCTTGTACGAGTGGACCGCGAAGTCGATCTCCTTGGCCAGCAGCGCGTCGCGTAGCGCGGAGACGAACACGCCGACGCCGAGCGCGGCGACCGGCGCGGTGGACCGGTCCCCGGCGGTGACGATCTCCACCAGTTCGACGTCGCGGCCGGTGGCGGCGCGCAGTGCGGCGGCGACCCGACCGGACTGGGCGGTGGCCAGGGCGCTGCCCCGGGTGCCCAGGCGCAACACACTCATCGGTCGGCCTCCAGGTCCGGCACGTCGCCGGCGGCGGAGGTGCCCGGCACCTCCAGGTCGAACAGTTGGCGCAGCAGCGCGGCGTACTGGTCACCACCGGGCTCGGCAGCGAGCTGACGCACCCGTACGGTCGGCGAGTGCAGCAGCCGCTGGACCACCCGGTGCACGGTGTGCGCGACCTCGGCACGCTGGTCGTCGGTGAGGTCCGGCCGACGCTGCGCGAGCCGCCGCAGCTCGGCGCCGACCACGTCGTCGGCGCGGCCGCGCAGCGCGGCCACGGTGGGTGCCACGTCCGCGCCGCGCATCCAGCTGAGGAACGACTCCACCTCGGTGTCGACGATCCGGGTGACGGCCGCCGTGTCCATCGCGGCGGGCGCGTCGGTGAGCGAACCGGCCAGGCCGTCGATGTCGATCACCGCGACACCGGGCAGCGCCGCGGCGGCGGGCTCCACGTCCCGGGGTACGGCGAGGTCGAGCAGGACCAGCGGGCCGGCCCGGTCGGCCGGGCGGGCGGCCAGCACCCCGGTGACGGCGTCGCGGGTGAGCACCGGCTCGGCCGAGGCGGTGGCGCTGATCACCAGGTCGACCTGGCTGAGCGCGGCCGGCAACTGGTCGTACGGCACCGCGGTGGCACCGTACGCACCGGCCAGCCGGACCGCCCGGTCGTCCCGACGGTTGACCACCCGGATCGACTCGACTCCCAGCCGGGCCAGGGTGGCGACCGCCAGGGCGCCCATCGCGCCCGCGCCGAGGACCAGCACCGGCCGGCCGGGCAGCCCACCGGGCAGCAGTTCGCCGCCGACCCGCAGGGCCGCGCTGACCACGCTCTGGCCGGCCCGGTCGATCCCGGTCTCGGCGTGTGCCCGCTTGCCGACCCGCAGCGCCTGCTGCATGAGCTCGTGCAGCAGCCGGCCGGTGGCGTCGGCCTCGTTGGCGACGTGGTAGGCGTCGCGCAACTGGCCGAGGATCTGCGCCTCGCCGACCACCATCGAGTCGAGCCCGGCCGCCACCCGGAAGGCGTGTTCGACGGCGGCCTGGCCGTAGTGCACGTACAGGTGGTCGGCCAGCTCGCCGGGGGCGCTACCGACCCGCGCGCCCAGCACGCCGCAGATGTCGGCGAGACCGCCGTGGAATCCGGTGACCGCCGCGTACACCTCGACCCGGTTGCAGGTGGAGAGCACCACAGCGGCGTCGACGTACGGTTGGGCGAGCAGCCGACGCAGCGTGTCGGGCACGTCGGTGGGGGCGACGGCCAGCTGCTCCAGGGTGGCGACCGGCGTGGTCCGGTAGGACGCGCCGACGACGAGAAGGTTCATGAGCCGACCGCTTCCGCCGGACCGGACCCGTCGAAGGTGGCCGCCGAGGCGTCGAAGGTGGCCGCAGCGGCAGGCCCGCCGCCCAGCCCACCCGGCAACGCGGTGAGCCCCGGCACGCCGTGGTCGTGGCCGGAGGCCGACTTGCGGTGCTCGTGGAAGGAGAGGATCTGCAGCTCGATCGCCAGGTCGACCTTGCGCACGTCGACTCCGGCGGGCACCACCAGTACGCATGGCGCGAAGTTGAGGATACTGGTGACCCCGGCGGCAACCAGCTGGTCGGCGACCTGTTGCGCGGCGGCGGCCGGGGTGGCGATCACCCCGATGGCGATCGACTCCTCGGCGGCGACCGCCGGCAGGTCGTCGATGTGCCGGACCACCAACCCGTTGATCTGTTCACCGACCCGGTCGGTGTCGGCGTCGAAGAGCGCGGCGATGCGGAACCCCCGACTGGCGAAGCCGGCGTAGCCGGCCAGCGCGTGGCCGAGGTTACCGACCCCGACGAGCGCGACGGCCCGCCGGTGGGTGAGCCCGAGCACGTACTCGATCTGCTCGATCAGCAGCGCGATGTCGTAGCCGACACCGCGGGTGCCGTATGAGCCGAGTTGGGACAGGTCCTTGCGGAGCTTGGCGGAGTTTACGCCGGCCGCGCTGGCCAGCCCTTCGCTGGAAACGGTCTCGTGACCGGCGTCGGCGAGGGTATGCAGGGCACGGAGATACTCCGGGAGTCGCGCGACCGTCGCCTCGGGGAGGTCCGGCAGCGCCGGAACGGCGTCGACCCGGCCGGACGCGCCTGGCTGGCGGTGCTGACTCATGTGTCTCCGTGCGATGCGATCATTGACCCGCCGGCCCGGCCGGTCAGTCCGGTGCCCCTGTGGCAACCGCCGTCACCTGTTGTGCTATCAGGGCTCGTCAGGATTACAGCGTAGGCGCTTGTGAACGCGTGCACAAATCGCGATCTTGATCGACGGTGATGGACTAGCCGCTGGATCCACGCTACCCGTCACACCGGTTTCATCCGGCGACAGCAGCATCATTATTACCAATTTCCGGCTTTTTGCCATGCGCCGCTCCGACAGGGGGGACAACCCCACCGCGATCGGCGGGGCGGCGGGAGTGACCGGCCCGCCACCTGGCACCTAGCGTCACTCCCATGACCGCAGTCGGCATTCCGCCCGCCCTCGCACGGCCCAGCCGGCAGACGACGTTGCGCCGGCTCGCCAGCGACTCCCTGTACGTACTCACCAGCCTGCCGCTCGCGCTGGCGAACTTCGTCGTCGGCGTCGTCGGTTTCGCACTCGGCGTCGGCCTGGTGGTCACCGTCGTCGGCCTGCCGGTGCTCAGCGGCACGCTGGCCACCGTCCGCGCGTTCGCCCAGCTCGAACGACACCGGATGGCCGGGGTCCTGGCCGCCGCCCGGGTGCAGCCGCGGTACGTGGCGCCGGGGCCGGACGCCGGCACCTGGCGACGGATCCTCGCCCCGCTCACCGACCCTCAGTCCTGGCTCGATCTGGCGTTCGGTGTGCTGCGCCTACCGGTGGCCCTGATCGCCGTGCCGGTCACCGTCACCTGGTGGACCGGGGCGCTGACCGGCTCGCTCTACTGGACGTACGACTGGTTGCTGCCCGCTGATCCGGACGGCGGTCTGGCGCCGTTGCTCGGCCTGGGCGACGCACCGGGCACCCGGATCGCCTTGTACACCGCGATCGGACTGTTCTTCCTGGTCACCCTGCCGATCGTGGTCCGCGGCTGTGCGTTGCTGCAGGCCGGCTTCGCCCGCGGCCTGCTCACCGGGGTGGCCCAGATGCGCGACCGGATCACCGACCTGGAGGAGCAGCGGCAGGCCGCAGTCAGCGCGGAGGCGACCGCGCTGCGCCGGCTGGAACGCGACATCCACGACGGGCCGCAGCAGCGACTCGTCCGGCTCGCCATGGACCTGGGACGGGCCCGCGAGCAGTTGGCGGCCGACCCGGACGCCGCCCGGCGCACCCTGGACGAGGCGCTGGACCAGACCCGCGAGACGTTGGCCGAGCTCCGCGCCCTGTCCCGTGGCATCGCCCCGCCGATCCTGGTCGACCGGGGGCTGCCCAGCGCGCTCGCCGCCCTGGCCGCACGCGGCGTGGTACCGGTCGACCTGTCGGTCGACACCCGGCTCGCCGCCGCCACGACGCGACCCGACCCGGCGGTGGAGACCAGCGCCTACTTCGTGGTGGCCGAGGCGCTGACCAACGTCGCCAAGCACAGCGGGGCGACCGCCTGCAGCGTCGGGGTGCACCGCCACGACGGCGGGTTGACCATCGTGGTCGCCGACGACGGGACCGGCGGCGCCCACCTCGCCAAGGGGCACGGACTGGCCGGACTCGCCGACCGGGTGCGGGCGCACGGCGGCACCCTCGCGGTGCACAGCCCGCCGGGCGGGCCCACCGAGATCCGCGCCGAGCTGCCCGGCTGAGCCCAGATGGTAGACATGGCACCCATGCGAGTGGTGATCGCCGACGACGCCGTACTGCTGCGGGAGGGCCTGGTCCGACTGCTGAGCGAGCACGGTCACCGGGTGGTGTCGGCCGTCGGCGACGGCCCGGCCCTGGTCGAGGCGGTCACCGAACACCGTCCGGACGTCTCGATCGTCGACGTACGCATGCCGCCGACGCACACCGACGAAGGGTTGCGGGCGGCGGTGCGGATCCGCGAACTGGTCCCGGGGGCGCCGGTGCTGGTGCTGTCCCAGTACGTCGAGGTGTCGTACGCCGACGATCTGCTCGCCGACCGGGCCGGCGCCGTCGGATACCTGCTCAAGGACCGGGTCGCCGCGATCGCCGAGTTCCTCGACGCCCTCGCCCGGGTGGCCGGCGGCGGTACGGTGCTCGACCCGGAGGTGGTCGGTCAACTGCTGGTCCGGCGCCGCCGCGACGACCCGCTGCGCCAGCTCACCCCGCGGGAACGGGAGGTGCTCGGGCTGATGGCCGAGGGGCGTTCGAACACCGCCATCGCCCGGCTGCTGGTGGTCACCGACGGTGCCGTCGAGAAGCACATCCACAACATCTTCAGCAAGCTCCAACTCGCGCCGGACACCGAACAGCACCGTCGGGTGCTCGCCGTACTGACCTACCTGCGAGGTTGACCGGGCCCTATCTGCGAGGTTGACCGGGCCGAGTTGGCTTTCCTGCCGCCGGTCAGTGGTCGGCGGCCAGCCGTACCGCCTCGGTGAGGGATTCCACGACCGGCACGCCGCGGGCCCGGAGCCGGTCCGGATCGGTGAAGCCGCCGGTGTACAGGATGCAACTTGCACCGACCGCCTCGGCGGCGTCCGCGTCGTCGATCGAGTCGCCGATCAGCACGGTCCGGGCCGGGTCGACCTCCAGCGCGGTCAGGTGCCGGTCGAGGTGGCCGGCCTTGCGGTCGCCGCCGACCGCCGTCCGCAGCCCGTCGATGCGCCGGAAGGTCCGGGTCAGGCCGTACGTGTCGACCAGCGGGACCAGTTCGTCGTGGAACCACATCGAAAGCAGCGACTGACTACCCGGCCAGCTGAGCAGCGCCCGTTCGGCGTCCTCGGCGAGTGCGCAGGTGGTCAGACCGGCCCGGTACGCGGCGTGGAAGATCTGGTCCAGCCGGCCGAACTCCTCAGCATCGACCGCCCGACCGAGAACGTCGGCGTAGTAGTCCGCGACCGGCCGACGGAAGGCCACCCGGTGTTGCTCGGGGGTGAGCACCGGGCCGTCGACGGTGGCGATCGCGTGATTGGTCGAGGTGACCACCAGCGCCAGGTCATTGAGCAGGGTGCCGTTCCAGTCCCAGACCAGATGGGTGTCAAGCGGGGCCACGGCGGCACGATACCGGCCACCGGCACCACCGGGCCAGCAGGTCAGCCCACCGACCGGCCGGCGGCCGGTCGGCCGGTCACCAGGTCAGCTGACCGACCGGCGCAGATCGTCGAGCAGCCGATGCTCCTCGACCCGCCAGTACCCGTGTTCCCGCCCGTCGAGCAGCACCACCGGGAGCCGTTCGCCATAGTCGCGCTCCAACTCGATGTCAGCGGTGACGTCCTGCTCCACCCATTCGTCGCCGGTCTGCCCCGTCACCCGGGCGATCGCCGCGCGGGCGTCGTCGCAAAGGTGACAGCCGGGGCGGGTGATCAAGGTGATTCTGGGCTGGCGGCGCGACACGCCGGGGAGCTTACCGCTTCCCGACAACCAATGCGTCGGGTAACCGACAGCGGACAGCCAGTGCGACATGGGCACGCCGCCCTGCGGAAATACTTCGTCGTTGTGTAACGGACTCCACACGCGTGGGTGACGTTGGCCCTATCATCGCCTTGGGTCGACTCACCCGTTTTGCCGTGAGTCGCCACCCCTCAGCCCGAGGAGGCCGCCGTGCCCGTTGTCGCACCGCACCAGCACCTCAGGAGGGTGCGCCGGTCCATGGCGCTCACCACCGATCTGCCGGACCGCACCGGCATCAGCGCCGGTACCAGCACCCAACTCACCGACCCAGGTGCCCGGGCCCAGCAACGAGCCGGGTCGCCGCAGGCACGAACGGAGGACGCCCAATGAGTGTCTACTCCCCGCAGATCGTTCTCCCGTCGGCCAGCCGCGAGGTAGTTGCCGCCCGGATCGCCCTCGCTGAAGGGTTAGCTCTGCTACGTACGTCGATGCACGAGATGCTCAGCATCACGATGCGCGGCGACGGCGGCACCCAAGGGACCAGGCCTCGCACCCAGCCCAACGAGGGGCCGAGCCGACGTCACGCCGGTACCAACACCAAGCCGATGGGCGGTGCGGTGGCCACCCCGGCCCGGCCGACCATGCCGACCCAGCCGGGCGGCAACGAGGCGGAGACCACCGTGCTGCCGGTGATCCCCGATCAGGGCAGCCGATCCGGCGCACCGCCGGGCGGCTATCCGGACCGGCCGGACCCGTCCGATCCCGCCCGCGAGGTCTGGGCGCTGGTGGAACGGGCCCAGGCTGGCGAGACCGAGGCGTTCGGTCTGATCTACGACCGGTACGTGGACACCGTCTTCCGGTTCGTCTATTTCCGAGTGGGCAACCGGCAACTCGCCGAGGACCTCACCTCGGACACCTTCCTGCGCGCCCTGAAGCGGATCGGCAGCTTCACCTGGCAGGGCCGTGACCTCGGGGCCTGGCTGGTGACCATCGCTCGCAACCTGGTCGCGGACCACTTCAAGTCGGGACGTTACCGACTGGAGGTAACTACGGGTGACGTAATGGATGCGGAGCGCGAGGATCGCGGCCCGGAAGGGAGCCCCGAGGCAGCGGTCGTCGACCACATCACCAACGTCGCCCTACTGACCGCCGTCAAGCAGCTCAACCCGGAGCAGCAGGAGTGCATCGTTCTCCGCTTCCTGCAAGGCTTCTCGGTCGCCGAGACCGCTCGGGCGATGGGCAAGAACGAGGGCGCGATCAAGGCCCTGCAGTACCGGGCAGTACGGGCGTTGGCCCGACTCCTGCCCGATGGTTTCCAACCGTGATCGCCCCCATACAGACAGCGATCACGGTCACGCGTAGTGATGAAGTTCGCCACCGGCCCGTAACCCAACTGACCACTCAGGCGTTTCTTGGGGTGCGACCGATGGTGCCAGCACCTCGCCAGCCATCAGGCAGCGTGCCAGGACCCGCAACGGGTCACCTCCCCAGCGACCCTGGCCGTGGTCGCACCGGATAGTGGCGACACCCGCCGCTGAAGCCGTGACCTGCGAAGGGAGGTGTCCGCGATGAGCAAGCTCAATCTCTTCCGCCGACGCGCCGAACGATTCGCACAACTTCTCGACCGCGCCGAGGCCGGTGGGCGGCACCATGTCCGCGATCCGCTGGACGACGAGCTGGCCGGGCTCACGACACTCGGGCGCCGGATGTCCGAGATGCCGAGGTCGCCGGAGAGCGGCGTGGACCCGGACTACCGGGCGCACCTGCGCGCCGTGCTGATCGCCACCGCCGAACGCGAAGGCATCGGCGCCGGCGCACCGACGGCTCCGTACCGCCGCCTTCCGGCACGGCCCCGGTCCCGCTGGTTCGCCACCCGGGCGACGGGCGCCCGCGCGGCGACGACCGCCGGCCGGGCCCGGACCCGCGCGGTCATCATCGCCACCGTCGCGTTCGGGGCGATCACCGTCTCCGGCATGTCCGCCGCCACCGAGCAGGCGGTGCCGGGCGACACCCTGTACGGGATGAAACGGTCCACCGAGCGCGCCCAGCTCGCCCTGGCCCAGTCTGACTCCTCCCGCGGACAGCTGTTCCTCAGCTTCGCCGAGGTACGAATGGGCGAGGCGCTCATCGTCTACGACGAGCCCGCCGAGTTCAGCGCGGTGCTGGACGACATGGACGGCCAGACCCGGGAAGGTGTCCGGCTGCTCACCTCCGCCGCCACCATCGGCGGTGACGGGACCCCGCTCGACGTGATCGACTCTTTCGTGGCCACGCAGCGTCCCACGTTGCGGCAACTCGCCGACGGGTCGGCGGCGAACCGGGACCGGGTCGGCAAATCACTCACCCTCCTCGACCGGGTCCGTGCCCGGACCACGGCGTTGCGCGACGAGCTGACCTGCTCGGCCTCGGCGACCAGCGACAGCGACGAACTCGGCCCGCTGCCGGCCCGCTGTGTATCGGCCGAGCCGGCCGGTAGCATTCGTGTCCCGGGCGGCCTGGTCGGGTCGCCTGCCGGGTCGTCGGTCGACGAGAGACGCGCCGACGTGGCCCCCGCCCCCGCCGCAGGTGCCGAATCGCCGGTCGACCCGGAGCCCGACGTCCGGCCGTCGACCAGTCCGCAGCAGTCGAGCCTCGCCGAGCCGCAGCTCGGCGAGGCCACCGAGCCGGATCTGCCGGGCCCGCGCCCGGCGGTCAAGGACAACCCGGCCGCTGACCGGTGACCTGACCGGGCCGGTGGCGCCGCCCGACGGGAGAGTGATGCCGGCGTGCCCCGCACCCGCAAGGTGACCATCAGTACGGACGCTGCCGGTCACACCACGGGTTGGGCGACCACCGGGCTGGCAGCCACGACACCGGTGGCCCCTGACCACCAGGCAGCGGCGTTCTTCGACGTCGACAACACCATGCTGCGTGGTGCGTCGATCTACTGGCTGGCGCGTGGCCTGGCCGCCCGCAACTACTTCACCACCGCCGACCTCGCCCAGTTCGCCTGGCGGCAGGCGCGGTTCCGGCTGCTCGCCGCGGAACACGCCGGGGACATGTCGCATGCCCGGGAGGCGGCCCTGGCGTTCGTCGCCGGCTGGCGGGTCAGCGACGTGGAACGCCTCACCGAGGAGATCTTCGACGAGTTGATGGCGTCGCGGATCTGGCCCGGCAGCCGGGCCCTGGCGCAGCTGCACCTCGACGCCGGACAACGGGTGTGGCTGGTCAGCGCGACTCCGGTCGAGGTCGGCCGGGTGATCGCCCAGCGTCTCGGGTTGACCGGTGCGCTCGGTACGGTCGCCGAGGTCGTCAACGGTGCGTACACCGGTCGGCTGGCCGGCGAACTGATGCACGGCCCGGCGAAGGCCGAGGCGGTCCTGCAGCTCGCCGCAGTCGAAGGGCTCGACCTCGCCCGCTGCAGCGCGTACAGCGACTCCGCCAACGACCTGCCGATGCTCACCGCCGTCGGACACCCGGTCGCGGTCAACCCGGACACCGCACTGCGCCGCCAGGCACGGGACCTGGGCTGGCAGGTCCGGGACTTCCGGACCGGTCGCAGGGCGGCGCGGATCGCGGTACCGTCGACGGTCGCCGCCGGTTTCCTGGTCGGCGCGGTGACGGCCGGCCTGGCCATCCGTCGCCGCCGGGCAACCGGCTGACCAGGACAGCGGCAACCGGCCCACCCGGGCCGGACCTAGCGCCCACCCGGGGGCGGCGATCGGCCCACCCGGGCTGGCGACGCCGGCATCGGATCAGGAAGGCATCGGTGTGACGGTCACCGCACGCCCGGTCGAGTCGACCGGGGCGCCCAGCCACCCGCCAGGCCGGCACCGCCGCCACCGTCCGTGGCATCTGGCCGGACTGGCCGGCGCGCTGGCAGCTGCGGTCCTGCTGGTCGTGTTGCCACAGGCCGGCCCGACGACCAGCGCGGACGAGCCGGGCCGCCTGCGTACCGTCGCCGAGGTCTGGCCGGCGGCCGAGATCACCGAGGTACCCGCCAACCTCGCCGACGGGCCGGCGTACAGCCCGGTGCTGTTCCTCGACGGCGGCACCTCGGTCGGCACCGCGCCGAGCCCGGACGGCACCGCGCTGCGGCTGGTCGTGCGGGCCGCCGACGGATCGGTACGGGAACTGCGCCGGCTCCCGCTCGGCGCTACCCCGCAGTTCGGTGGGTTCACCACCAACGGGGACACGCTCGCCTGGTCCGAGTCGGTCGCGGACGAGGACGGCCGGGGGCGGACCGAGATGTGGGCCGCCAGCCTGGCCGACGACGGCGAGCCACGCCGGCTCAGCACCGACACCGGCGACGTGGTCTTCTTCAACTCCCAGTACGACATGGTGATCAACGAAGGCAGTCTGTACTGGGTCGCCGTCGCACCCGGCACCGAGCCGGCGACCGAGTTGCGGTCGGTCCCGCTGGCCGGCGGCGAAGTGACCGTTCGCACCGATCCGGGTGCCTGGGCGTTGTCCAGATGGCCGACGATGGTCAGCGCCGGCAGCGGCGAGACCGGCCCGATCCGGGTCCGTGATGTGGTCGAACGCCGGATCACCGACGTTCCCGCCGGCCCGACCGAGCTGGTCACCTGCGGACCCACCTGGTGCCGGGTGCTGGTGCTGGCGGCGGACGGTCCGGGCCGCATCGACCTGATGCGCCCGGACGGTACGGACCGTCGGCGCATCGGCGACGGCACGGTGACCGCCAGCACCATCGACGTCGCCGTGCTGGACCGGTTCGAGGTGCTGTCGCTGTCGTCGGCACCCACCTCACTGACCAACTCGCAGCAGTTGATCATCTACGACCTGCAGCGCGACGAGGCAGTCGTGGTGAGCGACGACGTGGGCATGGTGCTCTGCCGGGGTGGTGTGCTGTGGTGGTCGGTCGGCGACGACAGCGCCGCCTCCTGGCAGGTGCTGGATCTGCGAAGCTTGACGGACTGACCGGCTCACCGGCCGAACGGGTCCGGCCGGCGGTCCAACAGCCGGTGCAGGGCCTGCTGGATCGTCTCCCGCACCTGGTCGGCCAGGTTGAACACGACCAGCGGGTCATCGGCGTGGTCGGCGAACCGGGTGGTCGGGATCGGCGGGCAGAACTCGATCAGCCACTTGCTCGGCAACGGCACCAGGCCGAGCGGCCCCAGCCACGGGAACGTCGGCGTCACCGGGAAGTACGGCAGGCCGAGAATCCGGGCGAGCGGGGCGATGTTCGCCAGCATCGGATAGGTCTCCTCGGCGCCGACGATCGCCACCGGAACGATCGGCGATCCGGTACGGATAGCCGCCGAGACGAACCCACCCCGACCGAACCGTTGCAGTTTGTAACGCTGCGAGTACGGCTTACCGACTCCCTTGAAACCCTCCGGGAAGACCCCGACCAGTTCCCCGCCACCGAGCAACCGCTCGGCGTCCGGGTTGCAGGCCACGGTGCCGCCGAACTTGCGGGTCAGTTCGGACAGGAACGGCAACCGGAAGACCAGGTCGGCGCTGAGCAGCCGCAGGTGCCGGTGCCGCGGATGCTCGTCGTGCAGGATCGCGGTGAGCACGGCCGCGTCCAGCGCGACCGTGCCGGAGTGGTTGCCGACCACGAGCCCGGCACCGTCCACCGGCAGGTGTTCGACCCCGGACACCTCGGTGCGGAACCACTCGCGGTAGAGCGCCCGCAGCACCGGCAGGAACACGCCTTCGGTGAGATCGGGATCGAAGCCGAACTCGTCCACCTCGTACTCGCCGGCCAACCGGCGGCGCAGAAACGCCAGGCCGGCGGCCACCCGCTGATCCCAGACGTCGCCGGGTCGGTCCGGCACGGTCATGCCAGTTCCCGCTGATCGCCGGCGTGGGCGGCGCGGACCCGGCGGATGCCGTCCAGGATCGCCTGCTCGGCGGCGGCCAGCCGGTCGCCGGCGAGCAGCGCCCCGTCCGGGTGGGCGCGCAGGAAATCGTCGAAGGCGGCCTGCGTCGACCGCGGTTCGAAACCGAACTCGCGGATCAACCGGGAGGTGTCGACCACCCGGCCGTGGACGAACAGGTCGATCTGGTCGAACCCGTAGCGCCCGACACCGAAGGCCCGGGTGACGCCGGCGGCACCGGACAGTCCCGGCTCCAGCACCGGTACGGCGACCCGGCCGGCCCGCCGGATCGCCTGGGAGAGGGTGAGCACGCCCGGTCCGGCGACGTTGAACGTGCCGGGCCGGTCCTCCACCACCGCCCGGTGCAGCACCTCGAGTGCGTCGTCGACGTGCACGAACTGCAGCCGGGGGTCCCGGCCGAAGACGGTCGGCACCAGCGGCTGGGCGAAGTAGCGGGTCAGACTGGTCTCGGCGGTCGAGCCGATGAACGGGGCGAAGCGCAGCACCGTGGCGGTGACGTCGGGCCGGCGGCGGCGGAAGCCTCGCACGTACGCCTCGATATCCAGAATGTCGCGGGCGAACCCGCCGCGCGGCACCTCGCGGGGCTCAGTCTCCTCCGTGAAGACCGCCGGATCGCGGAACGAGGCACCGTAGGCCGCCGTCGACGACCGCACCACCAGCTTGCGCAGACCGGAGGCCCGCTGGCAGGCGGCGAGCAGCTGCATGGTGCCGATGACGTTCTGTTCCTTCATCGCGACGCGGCCGCCGTACTGCTGGTCCGGTCCACTGACGACGGCCAGGTGCACGACGGCTGACGCATCGAGGTCCGCGATGATGCCGCTGGCCGCGCCAGCGTCGGCGCGGACCTGGTCGACGTCGCGCAACAGGTCCGCGAAATCCGGCGCCGGTGTGGCAGTGTCCAGCCCGACGACCCGGCCGACCCGGGGGTCGGCGGCGAGTCGACCGGCGACCCGGGCGCCGATGAATCGGCTCGTCCCGGTTACCACCACGGTCGGGGACCTCACCATACGGCCCTCCAAGTGCTGGCGGGTGACCGGAGCGTCGCTAAGCCGGGCCTGGGCCCGGCCACGGTCACTTGCCGAGACGTCGACGCTGGACGCGGGTCTTGCGCAGCAGCTTGCGGTGCTTCTTCTTGGCCATACGCTTGCGGCGCTTCTTGACCACCGAGCCCATACGAAAGCCTTTCCAACGAACGTTCGGGTCGGCCCGTGCGCAGCGTGCGGTGTGGCTGACGCGTGGGCCGAACTGGACAACCGGCCGGGCCGGCGGGCGGACTCACCCGCGCATGCGACGGCACGGCCGGCGTCAAGCCTAGCCCGCGCGTGTCATCAGCACCAACGCGGCCCCGGCGCCAGCCGGGGGACGCGTCGGTGCCGGGCGTCTCCGGATACCCGCTAGGCGGTTTCCCGGAAAGCCCCTCGCAGGTACTCGTGCACCGCGTGTTCCGGCACCCGGAACGACCGGCCGACCCGTACCGCGGAGAGTTCACCGGAGTGCACGAGTCGATAGACGGTCATCTTGGACACCCGCATCACCCTCGCCACCTCGGCGACGGTCAGGAACTTGACCTCCGACAGCCTGTCCTCGGACTGTGGTGATCCTGCCATGGTTCACCAATCCATCCCATTTCCCCGGCGCGTGCCGCCCAGCGGGACCCTTCCGCGCCGCGACGGACAACGCACGTGTTACCAGTACGGTAACGGGGTCACTGTGACCGGCGCGATCCGTTCCGTCATTTGATGCCTGCGGCAGGGCGGCCAACACCCGTACGGGCTACCGGCACGACGCGACGGGTGACGGCTCAGCCGACCGCCCGCCGGACGTAGTCGACGCACGCCTCCTGCAGGCCCTCCCAGGACTCACCGAACTGGGTCCGGGCGGCCTCGTCGAGACCCACGCCGTCGTGCACCACGGCGCGGAAGAACGCCAACGTCCGCTCCTCGCCGAACCGGTCGACCAGGTGCCGGACCGCCAGGTAGCCCACCCCGTACCCGGCACCGACTTGCCAGTCCTCGGCGTCCGCAGTCGGCTCGACGCTGCTCAGCGGCCCCTGCCAGTCCTGTTCCAGGACCAGCCGGCGGACGTCGTCCAGCCCTTCGTAGCGGACCACCGGCCGGCCGCCGGCTGCGGCGTGCTCCGCCAGTCCTTCGATCAACCACCAGGCGGCCCGCTCCCGGTTCCCGCCGTCCGGCAGAGACGCGGCGTGGGTCAACTCGTGACGCAGCAGGTCCGGCCGGAGCACGTCGCGTAGGTTCGTGCCGTTGAGCACGATCTCGTAGTGTCCGCCGCCGACCGCCACCGCGTACCCGGCGGTCCAGTCCGGACGGTCCCCGCCGTACCAGCTGCCCCATTCGTCGGAGCCGGCGTAGAAGACCCGGTACCGGTCCGGGGCGGTGCCGGAGACCGCGTACCGGTCCGCGACCGCCGCTGCCTCCTCGGCGTCACGCAGCAGGTCGGGCAGCAGATCCCGGTGCTGTGGGGTGGTTGCCACCAGGGTCCGGTTGCCGGTCGCGACGACCAGTTCACTGACCTCCCAGGGCCGGGGCCCGTCCTGCAGGGTCAGCGACGGCTCGACCGCGACGAGGCGCAGCCGTCCACCCTTGGTGCTCCAGCGCTGACCGACCACCACCTCGCTGGTCTCGCAGGACGGCACCACGAAGCAGTGCTGGTAGCTGACCAGCAGCCGCCACTCGGTGCCGAGCGCCGCCGGGCCGGTCGGCGCCGGGGTGGCCGGTGCCGGTGACGGGCCCGCAGTGACCGTTGTCGTCGGCGCGGCAGTGGGCGTGGCGGTCGTGGCGGTCGTCGTCGTCGCGAGTGTGGGGGTGGCCGACCCGGTGGCCGCTGGCGTGGGCGTGGCGGCGGTCGGGGCGAATTCGACCGGCAGCGTACTGACCGACGGGCGCCACGCCGTCACCTGCATCGCGCGCAGGGTCTGGAACTGGCGGGCCAGATCGTCGTGGGCGGCCGAGCCGGGTTCGGCGACCGCGAGGAACCCCCGTTCGTCGCCGGCGATCAGCGCGGCGGCCTGCTGGTCGAGCAGGGCGTTGATCTGAGTACGCAGCCAGGCCTGGGTGGCGGCCGGCGGATCGCCCGGCGCAGGGCTGGCCGGCGGCCCGGTCTGCGGGGTGACCGTCGGTTCGATCACCGGTGGTTCCGGGCTGGGCAACCGGTCGATCAGCGCCACCGCACCGACCACCGGCACGGCGCAGAACAACACCGTCGCGACGATGCCGAGCACCGGCCAGAGCGACCAGCGCCGCTCCGGCGGCGGGGTCACCGGGACTGGCGTGGGATCCGGCTGGTCCGGCTGGTCCGGCTGGTCCGGCTGGTCCGTCGGCGACGAGTCCGGTTCGTCCGATCCATCGGACTCCGGCCGCTGCGTCAATCCGTCCGGCTCTCGCTGATCGGGCTCCGGCCGCTGCGCCGAACTGTCCGGCTCTCGCTGATCCGCCGATCCGTCCGGGTCCGGCTGGTCGGTCGGTACGGAGTCCTGCCGGTCGGTCACCCGCCGAATGATACGGGGACGGGAACCATCCCGGTCCAGCCCGGGTTGAGCGGCGACACAGGGTGCCGACGTCAGTCGCGGGAGCGCAGCGCCCGGCCGAGAAACGCCACGTTGGCCGGGCGTTCGGCCAGCCTGCGCATCAGGTAGCCGTACCAGTCGGTGCCGTAGGGCAGGTAGACCCGCATGGTGTAGCCCTCCCCCGCGAGCCGGGCCTGTTCGGCCGGTCGAACCCCGTACAGCATCTGGAACTCGAACTCCTCCGGCGCCCGGTCGAACCAGCGGGCCCGGTCCTCGGCGATCGCGATCAGGCGCGGGTCGTGGGTGGCCAGCATCGGGTAGCCGGCACCGGAGAACAGGATGTTGAGGCACCGTACGAAGGACTTGTCGACGTCGATCGCCGACTGGTAGGCGACCGACTCCGGCTCCGCGTACGCACCCTTGCACAGCCGCACCCGGGAACCGGCGGTGGCCAACTCCCGGCAGTCCGCCTCGGTACGCCGCAGGTACGCCTGCAGCACCGCACCGGTGGATGGATGGTCGGCACGCAGCCTCTGCAGGATGTCCAGCGTCGAGTCGGTGGTGGTGTGGTCCTCCATGTCGAGGGTGACGGTGCCACCGGCGGCGGCCGCCGCCGCGCAGATCGCGCGGGCGTGCTCGGTCGCCGCCGGCTCGTCGAACCGCTGTCCGAGCGCGGAGAGTTTCACGCTGACGTCGGCACCAGCAGCGAGACCGGCCCGGTCCAGCGCGTCGAGCAGGGCCAGGTACTCCGCCCGCACCGCGCTGGCCTGCTCAGCGGTGGTGGTGTCCTCGCCGAGGTGGTCGATGCTGATAACCAGGCCGGCACCAGTCAGCTCGGCCGCGGCGGTCAACGCCGCGTCGATCGTGGTGCCGCCGACAAATCGGCGTACCACGTCACGGCTGAACGGGGCGGCGGCGACCAGCCGTTCGATCGTGGTCGACCGGGAC
This sequence comes from Solwaraspora sp. WMMA2080, assembly GCF_027497395.1. Lineage (GTDB taxonomy): Bacteria > Actinomycetota > Actinomycetes > Mycobacteriales > Micromonosporaceae > Micromonospora_E. Next base: position 3,561,460 of record NZ_CP114910.1, read on the forward strand.
GCGGCGAGGATGACCGAGCGAAGCATAGGGCGAGGGTATCGCCCTTGACGACGACCGGCCCGGTCAGTGGCCGAGGTCCGGCGACGCAGGGCGTGCATCGGTGAGCTACAACAGTGCTGTGGACAAGATCTCCCCGCGCCGGCTCCGGTCGACCAGCGTCCAACTCGGCGCGCTGACCGCGCTGGCGCTCTCCCTCTCCGGCTGCAACCTGGTCCCGGACGACGACTGCGACGACGACCGGTCGATGGGTTCCGGCTCCGGCGACGGCACGACGGTGCTGGCGATGGCCGCGGGCGGTGCCGGGGTGGTCGTCGCCCGTACCGCGCCGGAAGCTGCGGCCGGGACCGCCGCGGCTGTCCCCGACCGAGGCGGGTTCGGCACCCACCTCGCCTCCTGCGGCGGCTGAGCGTGCGGCGCGAAACCTGCCGGCCCCGGCCGGACTGGGACGCGACGGTACGGCAGCAGGGCCTGGTCTACGCCGACACCGAACTGCCCAACGGCTCGGTGATGTCCTACTGGGACGAATCCGCCTGCTACGCCTTCGACCTGCCGGAGGTGCTGCGACTGGAGGAGGCGACCGAGGAGCTGCACCGGATGGCGGCGACGGCGGCCGAGCACGTGGTGACGCACCGGCGGTACGCCGACTTCGGCATTCCGGCGTGGGCCGCCGACGCCGTCGCCCGGTCGTTGCGCGAGCGGCCACCGAGTCTGTACGGCCGATTCGACCTCTGGTACGACGGCTCCTGGCCGCCGAAGCTGCTGGAGTACAACGCCGACACCCCCACCGCCCTGGTCGAAGCCGCGATCGTGCAGTGGTACTGGCTGGAGGACACCCGACCGCAGCTCGACCAGTGGAACAGCCTGCACGAACGGCTGGTGGCGGGCTGGGCGCAGATCAAGGCCGGGATGTACCACCCGACGCTGCACGTCACCTGGTCGAGCGAGGAGGAGACCGGCGAGGATCTGATGACCGCCGGCTACCTCGCCGAGACCGCCCGGCAGGCCGGGCTGACCGCCGAGCTGCTGCCGATGCTGGACGTCGGCTGGGACGGCCGGCGCTTCGTTGACGCCGCCGACCGGCCGATCACCACCTGCTTCAAGCTCTACCCGTGGGAGTGGATGCTGGCCGAGCCGTACGGTCGGTTGGCGCTCGAACCGGGCACCCCGACCACCTGGATCGAGCCGGCCTGGAAGCTGCTGCTGTCGAACAAGGCACTACTGGCGGTGCTCTGGGAGCTGTTTCCGGACCACCCGTACCTACTGCCGGCGTACCTGGACGGACCGCGCGGGATGTCGGAGTACGTCGCCAAGCCGCTGCTCGGCCGGGAAGGCGCGGGGGTACGGATCGTGACCGCAGGCGGCGAGATCGGGAATCCGGGCGACTACGGCGCCGAAGGCTGGTGCTACCAGGAGTTCCGGGCGCTGCCGGCGTTCGACGACAACCATCTGGTGCTGGGCAGCTGGGTGGTGGACGGCGAGTCCGCCGGTGCCGGGTTGCGGGAGAGTTCCGGATTGATAACCGACGGGTACGCCCGGTTTCTGCCGCACTACGTGGCCGCCCACCGGGCGATCTGAATCGTCTACGGTTGTCAGGTGGACTTCGACGCCTACGCGCGGACCGCAGTTGATCTGGTCAACTCCCCGTTGGCTGACCTCGACGACCTGAGGGCGCTGTTCCACGGCGACCACGTCTGGATGTGCGACGAGGTCTGTGACCGCGACCTGACGGTGTTCCGGCGGGCCGCTAGACGCCTGCGGGATGTCTTCGAGTACGGCACCACCGGACGCGATGCCGACGCGGTCGCCGAGCTCAACTCGCTGCTCGCGGCGTTTCCGGTGCAGCCGCGAATCTCCGGCCACGACTCCAACGACTGGCACATGCACGTGACCGGCCGGGGAGCCTCGGTCAGCGCCGAGTATCTGGCCGGGGCGGTGTGGGGGCTGTCGGTCTGGCTGTGCGAGTACGGCAGTGCCCGCTTCGGCGTCTGCGCTGACGCCCGCTGCGGCAACGTCTACCTGGACACGTCGTCGAACTGCTGCCGGCGGTTCTGCTCGGAGCGCTGCGCCACCCGTTCGCACGTGGCCGCGCACCGGGCCCGCAAGCGCGCCGCCGTCGAGGACAAGCCGCTGCTGCCGGTCAGCTGACCGGTGTTCCCCGACTCCAGCCGGCCAGTTTCCTCCGGCCCAGCCGGCCAGTCTTTCCGGCTCAGCCGGCCGGCTGGTCGACGGTCGCCGACCAGCCGGGGCTGCCGCCGTCGATGGTGGCCAGGTGCCGGCGGGCGAACGCCAACGACTCGCGCAGGTCGGCCTCGCGCACCGTACGGCTGCGGGCGCCGCGGGTGGCGACCTCGACCGCCACCGCGCCCCGGAAGCCGTTGCCGGCCAGCGAGCTGAGCAGCTCGCCGCACGGCTGGTTGCCCCGGCCGGGGACCAGATGCTCGTCGCGGCCGAGGCCGCTGCCGTCGCCGAGGTGCACGTGCTCCAGGCGGTCGCCCATCGCGGCGGCGAGGGCCAGTGCGTCGGCCCGCGACGCGGCGCAGTGCGACAGGTCGAGGGTGTACGCGTCGTAGCCGACCTCGGTCGGATCCCAGCCGGGCTGATACGGGACGAACTCACGGCCGGCCATCCGGACCGGGAACATGTTCTCCACCGCGAACCGCACCTGTGGGTGGGCGTCGCGCAGGGTACGCAGCCCGTCGGCGAAGGTACGGGCGTAGTCGCGTTGCCAGCTGAACGGTGGATGCACCACGACGGTCGGCGCGCCGAGCGTCTCGGCCAGTACGGCCGAGCGGCGCAGTCGTTCCCACGGGTCGGAGCTCCAGACCCGCTGGGTGACCAGCAGGCAGGGGGCATGCACAGCGAGTACCGGCACACCGTAGTGCGCGGCGAGCCCACGCAGCGCGCCAGCGTCCTGGCTGACCGCATCGGTCCAGACCATCACCTCGATGCCGTCGTAGCCGAGCGCGGCGGCCAGCTCGAAGGCGGCCGCCGTCGGCTCGGGAAACACCGATGAGCTGGAGAGCAGCACGGGTACCGCGGAGGTCACGTCGCCCAGCCTAGCCCGGCCGGCGCAGACCTGCCGGATCGGTGACCATGCCAAGGTCACCGGCAGAGATCAGCTCCAATTGAGCCATCCGGCGCAGGATCACCCCTTCCCGCAGCGCCCACGGACAGATGTCCAGCGACTCGATGCCCAACTGCCGCATGACCGACTCGGCCACCACCGCCCCCGCCAGCAACTGATGCCCCCGGCTGGCGCTGACCCCTTCGAGTTCGTGCAACTCGGCGGGCGGGATGTGGCGGATGAACCCGGTCACCTGACGCAGCCCGGTACGGGTCAGCCGCCGGGGTGCCCACAGCCCGGCGCTGGACGGCGCGGCCCCGGTCAGCCGGGCCAGGGTGCGGAACGTCTTGGAGGTGCCGACCGCCCGGTCCCAGCCCTGCGCCTGCAGCAGCGGAACCATCGTCTGCACCTGGGCGTCGACGTACTCCCGCAGGTCGGTGACGAACTGTGCGGCCGGTGGGCTGACAGTGAACGGGGTGACCCCGAGTCGTTCCCGGGTCAACCGGCCGGCCCCGAGCGGCAGCGACTGGGCCAGGTGCGGCTCCTCGTCGACCCCGGCGGCCAGTTCCAGGGAGCCGCCGCCGATGTCCAGCACCAGCAGCCGGCCGGCGGACCAGCCGAACCAGCGGCGGACCGCGAGGAAGGTCATCCGGGCCTCGTCGGCGCCGGAGAGCACCTGCAGGTGCACGCCGGTCTCGGCGCGGACCCGGGCCAGCACCGCCGCCGAATTGGTGGCGTCGCGCACCGCCGAGGTGGCGAACGCGATCAGGTCGCTGGTCTGCCAGTGGTCGGCTGCGGCCCGCGCGGCGGCCACCGCTTCGACCAGGGCGTCCGCCCCGGCCGGGGTGAGCGCGCCGTCCGGTCCGATCTGTTCGGCGAGCCGCAGCAGCGACTTCTCCGAGTGTGCCGGCCACGGGTGGGCGCCGGGGTGTGCGTCCACCACGAGCAGATGCACGGTGTTGGAACCGACGTCGAGCACACCCAGTCGCATGTGATCACCCTAGGCCAACCCGGCGTACCGACCCGCTTGCCCGTTCCGCCGCAGGTGGCAGGCGTACGCTGGCCGGGTGGCACCCCGTGACGAGCTCCGGATCCTGGTCGAGACCCCGGCCGACCCCCGCAGTCGGGAGGTCGAGCTGGACTTTCCCCGTGAGTGGATCGAGTTCGTCGACCCGGCCGACGCCGCGCATCTGGTCCGGGCCGACCTGACCTGGTTGCTGTCCCGCTGGACCTGTGTGTTCGGTGGGTCCTGCCACGGCATCATCGCCGGGCGGGCCGGGGACGGCTGCTGTTCGCACGGTGCCTTCTTCACCGACAGCGACGACGAGAACCGGGTCAAGTCGGCTGCGAAGCGGCTCACCCCGCAGACCTGGCAGCACTACCGGCGCGGGTTCAAGAACTACACCGAGATGGACACCGTCGACGGTAGGAATCCGGCGCGGCGGACCGCCACCCGCAGCGCCGACGGGCCGTGCGTGTTCCACAACGACGCCGACTTCCCCGGCGGCGGGGGCTGCGCGCTGCACGCCCAGGCGCTGCGCGACGGGGTGCATCCGCTGGAGTACAAGCCGGACGTCTGCTGGCAGTTGCCGATCCGCCGGGACCAGGAGTGGACCAAGCGTCCGGACGGCAGCAAGGTGCTGGTCTCCACGCTGACCGAGTTCGACCGGCGGGGCTGGGGTGCCGGTGGGCACGACCTGGACTGGTGGTGCACCTCGTCGCCGGAGGCGCACGTCGGGGGCGAGCCAATGTACCGGTCGTACGAGCCGGAGCTGACCGCGCTGGTCGGCAAGGCGGCGTACGCCCGCCTGGCCGAGCTGTGCGCGGCACGGGCCCGGCGCGGCCTGGTGGCAGCGCACCCGGCCACGCCGCGTCGGCGGACGCCGAACGCCCGCCGGTCGGAGTGACACCGACGCGACCGGCGGCACCGGCACAGGCCCCAACATCTGGTCAGGACTCGAACTTGTAGCCCAGCCCGCGCACGGTGACGATGAAGCGCGGCGCCGACGGCTCCGGTTCGATCTTGGAACGCAGCCGCTTGACGTGCACATCGAGGGTCTTGGTGTCACCGACGTAGTCGGCACCCCACACCCGGTCGATCAGCTGCCCCCGGGTGAGCACCCGGCCGGCGTTGCGCAGCAGCAGCTCGAGCAGCTCGAACTCCTTCAGCGGCAGCTGGACCGAGTCCCCGCCGACGGTCACCACGTGCCGCTCGACATCCATCCGGACCGGTCCGGCGGTCAGCGTCGCGGTGGACGGCTCGATCACCTCGGTGCTCTGTCGGCGCAGCACCGCCCGGATCCGGGCGACCAGTTCCCGGGGCGAGTACGGCTTGGTGACGTAGTCGTCGGCGCCGATCTCCAGGCCCACCACCTTGTCGATCTCGCTGTCCCGGGCAGTCACCATGATGATCGGCACCCGCGAGCGTTGCCGCAGTTCACGGCAGACCTCGGTGCCGGACATCTCGGGCAGCATCAGGTCGAGCAGCACGATGTCCGCTCCGGTGCGGTCGAATTCGGTGAGCGCGTCGGTGCCGGTTGGCGCCACCGACACCTCGAACCCCTCTTTGCGCAGCATGTAGGAGAGCGCGTCGGAGAAGGACTCCTCGTCCTCCACCACGAGTACCCGGGCCACTTGTCGTTCCTTCCCTGTGTCCGGCCTGATCCGCTCAGACCTGCTCGTGCGCGGCCGGACCGGTGTCGATCTCAACCGATTCGGGTAGCGGCAGTGCGGCGTCCGGCGGGCTGGCAGGCAGCCGCAGCGTGAACGTCGACCCTCCACCCAGCGTGCTGGACACCTCGACCCGACCGCCATGGTTGGTGACGATGTGCTTGACGATGGCCAGGCCCAGCCCGGTGCCGCCGGTGCTGCGTGAGCGCGCCTGGTCGGCCCGGTAGAACCGTTCGAAGATCCGGTCGACCTCGTCGGGGGCGATGCCGATGCCCTGGTCCGCGACGGCGATGTCGACGAAGCCATCGACCCGGGTGACGGTCACCGTGACCCGGGTGTCCTCACCGGAGTAGGCGATCGCGTTCTCCACCAGGTTCGCCAACGCGGTGGCGATCTGGCTGTCACGACCGTACACGGTCAGCCCGCGTTCGCCCGCCACCGCCACCTCGACCCGGCGGGCCGCAGCCGGGGTACGGGTCCGGTCCACGACCTCGGCGAGCACCCAGTCGACGGCGATCGGGTCGGGCGCCGGCAGCGGCTCGGCCCCCTGCAGCCGGGTGAGTTCGAGCAGCTCGTTGACCAGCCGGCCGAGCCGGGTCGACTCGTGCTGAATCCGTTCGGCGAACCGGCGGGCGGCGGCCACGTCATCGGTCGGGTCGGTGACCGCGCTGTCCGGATCGGTGGCGTCCAGCAACGCCTCGGCGAGCAACTGCAGGGCACCGATCGGGGTCTTCAGCTCATGGCTGACGTTGGCGACGAAGTCCCGGCGGACCCTGGCCACCCGGTGCGACTCGGTGACGTCGGCGGCTTCGACCGCCACGTGGTTGTCGCGCAGGCCGACGGCCCGCAGGTGCACCCCGAGCGGGTCCTGGGTGCCGCCTTCGCGGCCCCGGGGCAGGTCGAGCTCCACCTCGCGGCGCACGCCGGTGCGGCGGACCTGCCCGGCCAGGGTACGGATGATCGGGTGCGCGGCGACGCTGCCCGGCGTGGGTCCGGCCCGGAGCATGCCCATCGCCCGGGCCGCCGGGTTGACCAGCACCGGTCGGTCGGCGCCGTCGAGCACCACCACACCGACCCGTAGTGAGTCCAGGCTCCGGCGGGCCAGCGAGTCGATCAGGCTGCGGTCCGGGGTCGGGGGTGCCGCAGCGGCGTCGTTCGCGACGATCGGCGGCCTCCCGTTGCTGGACGTACGCTGCCCGCCCCGGTGTTCAACCGGGGCGGATGCCAGTTGTCGTGCCCGGGCTCGCGCCAGGAGCAGACCGGCGACGAGCCCGCCGCCAGTGCCGACGGCCGCACCGCCGGCCAGAACCGCCCAATCCACGGGGCGATCGTAGGGTCATTGTTAACCTGGTCAGCCACCCGAACAGGACATATCTCACCGCAATCGTCAGATGTTCATACTGCCGCCCCGCTCTGTTCACCCCTGTTCATCTGGGTGCCGGCAAGCCGCCATACGGTGTGGGCGACACCGGGCGGGACCAGGACCGGAGACCTCCCACCACGACGACGGAAGGCCACCATGCGCGAGGAGTTCCAGGCCGAGCTGCAGGAAATCAGCGAACTGCTGGTATCGATGGCGGAAGCCGCTCAGACGGCGCTGCGCCGGGCGACCGGCGCGCTGCTCACCGCCGACCGCGAGGCCGGCGAGCTGGTGCTGGTCAACGATGCCGAGATCGATGCCCTCTACCGCACGGTGGAGGAACGGGTCAGCGATCTACTGGCCCGGCAGGCGCCGGTCGCCTCCGACCTGCGGATGGCGATCACCGCGCTGCACGTGGCCTCCGGGTTGGAGCGGATGGGCGACCTCGCCGACCACGTGGCCAAGACCGCCCTGCGGCGGCACCCGTCACCAGCGGTCCCGGCCGAGCTACGCGGAGTGTTCTCGGAGATGGCCGAGGTCGCCGACCGCATGATCGCGAAGGTGGTCGGGGTGCTGCGTACCCCGGACGCGAAGACCGCCGCCGAGCTCGACAGCGACGACGACGCGATGGACGAGCTGCACCGCAAGCTGTTCCGGGTGCTGCTGGGCAAGGACTGGCCGTACGGTGCGGAGACCGCCATCGACGGCGCGCTGCTGGGCCGGTTCTACGAGCGGTACGCCGACCACGCGGTCAATGCCGGCCGGCGGGTCGTCTACCACGTGACCGGGGTGAACCCGAACGACTGAGCACCAGGGCGCCGGGGCCAGGGGTACGGGGCGGGCAACGTCCCGTACCCCTGGTCCGACGGCTCAGCGGCCCTGGTTGGCGACCGCGGCGGCCGCGGCAGCGGCGGCGTCCGGGTCCAGGTAGTCACCGCCGACGTTGACCGGCCGCAGCGCGCCGTCCAGGTCGTAGCGCAGCGGGATGCCGGTCGGGATGTTCAGCTTGGCGATCGCCTCGTCGGAGATCCCGTCGAGGTGCTTCACCAGCGCCCGCAGCGAGTTGCCGTGCGCCGCGACCAGCACCTGCTTGCCGGCGAGCAGGTCCGGCACGATCGCGTCGTACCAGTACGGCAGCATCCGCCGCACCACGTCGGCCAGGCATTCGGTCCGGGGCATCAACTCGGGCGGCAGCTCCCGGTACCGCGGCTCGCCGACCTGCGACCAGTCGTCGTCGTCGGCGATCGGCGGCGGCGGGGTGTCGTAGGAGCGACGCCAGAGCATGAACTGCTCCTCGCCGTACTCCTCCAGGGTCTGCTTCTTGTTCTTGCCCTGCAGCGCACCGTAGTGCCGCTCGTTGAGCCGCCACGACCGGCGCACCGGGATCCAGCCCCGGTCCGCGGTGTGCAGCGCCAGTTCGCTGGTCCGGATGGCCCGCCGCAGCACGCTGGTGTGCACGACGTCCGGCAGCAGGTTGTGCTGCGCCAGCAGCTCACCGCCACGCCGCGCCTCGGCCTCGCCCTTGGCAGTCAGATCCACGTCGACCCAACCGGTGAAGAGGTTCTTCGCGTTCCACTCGCTCTCGCCATGCCGGAGCAGCACCAGTGTCCCCACAGTCATGACCTCATCCTGCCGGAACCGGCCGTCGCGAACTCACCGGCCTGCGGTGACGACCACCACGTGGAACTCACCCGTCGGTCGGTCGGGCCTGCCTCGACAGGTAGGTGCAAAGGCGGTTCGGCCGTCACGCGGACTCCGGAGTTGCCTCGATCTCGAGGCGGATGGCCTGCTGGCAAAGTTCGAACATACCGTGCAATTCGGTCTCACTTGGCGCATGCGCGATGATGGAACCGACCCGGTCGTTGGAGGAACGCACGTCGTCCAGGTAGGCACCCGGCTCCACATCGATCATCGTCTCGTGCACCGCAGCCGGCGCGTCCAGCGCCACCGGCTCCACTGGGCGTCGGATCAGCGTACTTCCCCACCAGTGCGGCGTCAGGCCCTCGACGTCGCAATGGACGGCCTTGAGATGCCCGGCGCGCTGCGCCAGGAAGCGCTGCCCGGTCCACCGACGGATTGAGGCGACTGGGCTGGCCGGCGTCGCGTCGGTGACGATCGCGTCGATGAGCACCTTCTCCAAGGAGACACCCATCGCCAGCTCCCACAGGGTTGGGATGGCGTCCCCACCGCCCCGAGCGGTCAGTTCCATCAGTACCGCCCCTCGTTCCGGATCCAGCCGAAGCTCGACATGGGCCATGCCGGTGCCCATCTGCAGCTGGTCCACGGCCTCTGCCGCCACCCGGCGCAGAACGTCGTAGCTCTGCTGATCTTGCGGCCCGACCTGGAGGACTTCCCAAAACTATTTCCAGGTCGGTTCAACGCAATCCGTAAACGCGAAAGATCTCCAACTTGGTTACCGTAAGTAATGTGGCGGGGAACTGTTCCAGCGATCTGCGGAATCCGGTCTTGAGAACCTTCCAACACTTCAGGTGGGCGATCGCGCGTTCAACGGCGGCGCGGAGCCGGTTGAGCGCGGTGTTGCACGCACGTCGGACCTCGGTCAACTCCCGACCCCGGGGCTTCTTGTACGGACTCGCGATGCCGGCACCCTGGTAGCCCTTGTCACCGGTCATCCCGGGCCCGCCGGGTGCGTAGTGGCCTGCCCACCGGGCGGCGATCCCGGACACGTCGAAGGCCTTCCGGTCGTGCATGCCCCCGGACACGGATCACCCACGTCGACCACCCGTCCCGCGAGGTTGGCGACCACCTGCACGTTCTGCCCGCAGAAACCCTTCTTCTCGGAGAACAACCCGTCGACGTCGTCGCGTTCCCCGACCGGCGCGACCAGACCATCGACCAGGACCGCGTCCCGGCGGGCCTGGTCACGGACCCGCTCGTACAACGGGGTCAACACCTCGTCCACCAACGGTTCCAACTCGTCCTGGTAGCGCTCCACGGTCGTCGAGCCGCAGCCGAACACCTCACCGAGCACGTCCGGCGCGAGGTTGTGCCGCAGCCCGAACAGCACCATCACCAGCGCCGTGTCCAGCGGCAACGCCCGCGGCCGTCCCACCGGCAGGTCCCAGTCCAGCAGCGCGTCCACCTGCTCGACCAACCAGTCGACTTGATCGGAGTCCAACCCGGTCATACGCTCACAACGCGGCGGCCGGCCGTTGATCGTTTGAGTCCACATAACCCGAATGATCTAGACGATGCCGGCCGCCGTCTCCACAAGCGACACGCCCGAGTTGATCACACCCGGGCCGTCACGCCACGTCACATCGACAGGGCTCGGTTCCGGATCGGCGGACCCCTTTCGGGAAGTCCTCCTGGTGGGAGTCAAAGATAGGCAAACTGCACATGAGCCGGCGATCGTAGGTGGGTAACATGGCGGGCTATGACTGACACCTCGTCGGACTTCGTCGTGCCGCCGGCTCCGTCTCTTGACGGCCTGGAGGACAAGTGGGTAGGCCGATGGGAAGAACTGGGCGTATACCGGTTCGACCGGACCGCGACCCGGAACGACGTGTTCTCGATCGACACCCCACCGCCCACCGTGAGCGGGTCGTTGCACGTAGGGCACGTCTTCTCGTACACGCACACCGACACGATCGCTCGGTATCAGCGAATGCAGGGCCGGGCGGTGTTCTATCCGATGGGGTGGGACGACAACGGCCTGCCGACCGAGCGGCGGGTGCAGAACTATTTCGGTGTACGGTGCGACCCGTCGCTGCCGTACGACCCGGATTTCACGCCGCCGGAGCAGCCAGGCAAGTCTGAAGTCCCGGTGTCGCGGCGCAACTTCATCGAGCTGTGCGAGCGACTGACCGTCACCGACGAGCAGGCGTTCGAGGCGCTGTGGCGGCGGCTGGGCCTGTCGGTGGACTGGTCGATGACCTACCAGACCATCGACGCCGCCGCGCGGCGGGTGTCGCAGCGGGCGTTCCTACGCAACGTGGCGCGCGGGGAGGCGTACCTGTCGGAGGCGCCGACGCTGTGGGACGTGAGCTTTCAGACGGCGGTCGCGCAGGCAGAGCTGGAGGACCGGCAACGGCCCGGCGCGTACCACCGGGTGGCGTTCCACCGACCGGGCGGCTCCCCGGTCTACATCATGACCTCGCGGCCCGAGTTGCTACCGGCGTGTGTGGCGCTGGTAGCGCATCCGGACGACGAGCGGTACCAGCCGCTGTTCGGCACGACGGTGCGCACGCCGCTGTTCGGCGTCGAGGTGCCGGTGAAGGCGCACCGGCTGGCCGTGCCGGACAAGGGCACCGGGCTGGCGATGATCTGCACGTTCGGTGACCTGATGGACGTGCTGTGGTGGCGGGAGATGCAATTGGCGACTCGCCCCGTCATCGGCCGTGACGGCCGAGTGCTGGCCGACCCGCCGCCGGGTCTGGACGGCCCCGAGGGTCGCGACGCCTACGCGCGGTTGGTGGGGGCCACCGTCCATACCGCCCGGGAGCGGGTGGTGGAGATGCTGCGGGTCTCCGGTGACCTCGACGGCGAACCGGAGAAAATCGTCCATCCGGTGAAGTTCTACGAGAAGGGCGACAAGCCGCTGGAAATCGTCACCACCCGGCAGTGGTACATCCGCAACGGCGGTCGCGACCTGGACATCCGCGAGACGCTGCGGGCCGCCGGCCGAGGGCTCGTCTGGCATCCGGAGTACATGCAGGCCCGCTACGACAGCTGGGCGACCGGACTGACCGGCGACTGGCTGGTCAGTCGGCAGCGGTTCTTCGGCGTCCCGGTCCCGGTGTGGTATCCGCTGGACGCCCATGGCGAGCCGGTCTACGACCAGCCGATCCTGCCGGACGAGGCATCCCTGCCGGTGGATCCGAGTACCGACGCCCCACCTGGCTACACCGCCGACCGCCGCGGCCAGGCCGGTGGGTTCGTCGGGGATCCGGACGTGCTGGACACCTGGGCGACGTCGTCGCTGACGCCACAGATCGCCGGCCGGTGGGGCACCGACGACGACCTGTTCGACCGGGTCTTCCCGATGGATGTACGCCCCCAGGCGCACGAGATCATCCGTACCTGGCTGTTCTCCACGGTCGTCCGCGCCCATCTGGAGCACGGCAGCCTGCCCTGGGCGCATGCGGCGATCTCCGGCTGGGTGCTGGACCCGGACCGCAAGAAGATGTCAAAATCCAAGGGCAATGCGGTGACCCCGATGGCCCTGCTGGAACAGTACGGCTCGGACGCGGCCCGCTACTGGGCGGTCAGCGGCCGTCCGGGCACCGACACGGCGTTCGACACCGGACAGATGAAGGTCGGCCGCCGGCTGGCAACGAAGATCCTCAACGCGTCCCGGTTCGTCCTCGGCCTGGGAGCACCAGCGCCGCACGCGGTGGTGGCGCAGGCGTTGGACCGGGCCACGCTGGCCGAGTTGGCCGTCGTGGTCGACGACGCCACCGCGGCACTCGACGGTTACGACTACACCCGGGCGTTGGAACGCACGGAGCACTTCTTCTGGCGGTTCTGCGACGACTACGTCGAGTTGGCCAAGACCAGGGCCTACGGTGAACGCGGCACAGCCGCGGCCGAGTCGGCACGAGCCGCGCTCACCACGGCGTTGAGCGTGCTGCTGCGGTTGTTCGCGCCGTTCCTGCCGTACGTCACCGAGGAAGTGTGGTCCTGGTGGCAGGTGGGCAGCGTCCACCGAGCCTCCTGGCCGTCGAGCGAGGAACTGCGGATGCTGACCGGTGACGCCGACGGCACGGCGCTCGCCGTCGCCGGCGACGTCATCGCCACGATCCGCAAGGCCAAGTCGGAGGCACGATTGTCGATGCGGGCCGAGGTGTCGAAGGTGCTTGTATGCGGCAGTGCCGACCTGCTGGCCGTGCTGGACACCATCGCCGAGGACGTGCAGGCCGCCGGCCGGGTGGGTTGGCTGGATACCGAGAAGGCCGACGGCTCAGGGCTGACCACGCAGGTGACGCTCCAATAGGGCCGGGTGACGATGGACGATCCAGGCCAGCCGGGTGACGATCACCACGCGGAAACTCGCATGCCCGGTACACCGCCCGCCGCCTAATGTGTAAGGCACAGACCCTGCACTGCTCATTACTGCACGGGGGTAACCGATGTCGCGTGCGCGGGGATGGCTACAGCAGACCACCAGCGGCCTGCCCCGGGCCTTCTGGTACCTGTGGACCGGCAGTCTGATCAACCGGCTCGGCTCGTTCGTCGTGATCTTCCTGGCCATCTACCTGACCGCCGGGCGCGGCCTGTCCGGCTCCCAGGCCGGCCTGGTGCTCGGCGCCTGGGGCGCCGGCGGAGCCGTCGGCACCCTGCTCGGCGGGACGCTCGCCGACCGCTGGGGGCGACGCCCGACGCTGCTCACCGCGCACCTGGGCGCTGCCACCATGCTGATCGTCCTCGGGTTGGCCGACCGGTGGTGGCTGCTCCTGGTGGGCGCCGCACTGCTCGGCCTGTTCAACGAGGGCGCGCGGCCGGCGTACGGGGCGATGATGATCGACGTGGTCCCGGCCGCCGACCGGCTGCGGGCCTTCTCGCTCAACTACTGGGCCATCAACCTGGGGTACGCGTTCGCAGCGGTGCTCGCCGGACTCGCCGCGCAGGTCGACTACTTCCTGCTGTTCGCGGTGAACGCGAGCACCACCCTGGCCACCGCCGCGCTGGTCTTCGTCAAGGTCGGTGAGACCCGGCCGGCGACCCAGGCGGCGGCACCGCTCGGCGCAGCCGTGGTCGCGGCCCGACCGGCCGGGTTGCTGGTTGTCGTCACCGACCGGGTCTTCCTCGGCTTCGTCGGGCTGAACGTGCTGCTGGCCATGGTGTTCATGCAGCACGGCTCGATGTTGCCGATCGCGATGGCCGACGACGGGCTGTCGCCCACCACGTTCGGCGCGGTGATGGCGCTCAACGGCGTACTCATCGTGATCGGGCAGCTCTTCGTCCCCCGGCTGATCACCGGCCGCAACCGCTCGCACGTGCTGGCTCTGGCGGCGGTGATCGTCGGGGTCGGCTTCGGCCTGACCGCCGTCGCCGACGTCGCCTGGTTGTACGCGGTGACAGTGCTGATCTGGACCGCTGGCGAAATGCTCAACTCGCCATCGAACGCGACGCTGATCGCCGAGCTGACCCCGGCCGCGCTGCGCGGCCGGTACCAGGGCGTCTTCTCGCTGTCCTGGTCGGTTGCCGCCTTCGCCGCGCCGATCACCGGCGGCTTCGTCTGGCAGTACGCGGGAAACACCGCGCTGTGGCTCGGCTGCGCCGCTATCGGCGGGGTGGTCGCGGTGGGTCAGCTGATCGCCGGACCGGCGCGCGAGCGGCGGGCCGCCGAGCTGCGGACGGGCGCGTCGGCCGTGACCCGGCCGACCCAGTCCCAGCTCACGACGCCGGAACGATCCCAGCAGCCGCTGGCACCGGCCCATCCGCAGTAGTTGCCAGGCCGGCAGAAACAAATAACCGGCGGCGGGGAGCGACACTCACCCCCGTAAGCGTCGCTCCCCCTCGCCGCCGGTTTCGGGTGGCGCCGTCCCCCAACGGCCCAATGCCACCGGTCCCCCGGCACCCAGCCCGGCAGTTCGGACCGAACCGGTCCGACGGCCCCCAGCCGATCCCGGGCTCGGAGCGTGGCTCAACCGTAGTTCCTGCCACTTCCGGTGGACAAGGCGATTCGGTTGTACCCCCAATCACACCATCGGACGTGCCGGGTGGGTTTAAGCCGCGACAACACCGGCGAGTGATGGCGAATACACACTCAGGCATCCTCGCGGTCGGGAGATTCGAGCCGGAAGAAATTGCTCTGCGTACCGTCCGTGCGCTGTTCCTGGTAGATGAAGTTCAACCGACGCTGATCAAACGTCCCAAACCACTCATCCCAGGAGATCTTTCGTAGATTACCGCCGCCGTAGCCGGGGAAGTCGATCCGCAGCACGCTCGGCCGGCCGTCACGAGGGGCGCTGACGGTCGCCGGTGCGCCGCCCCGGGCATCGGCCCACTGCCGGATGGTCCGGTGATCGGTGGTGACCAGGCTACGCCCGGCACGTTCGGCGTGCTGCTGCGGATCGTCGATACGCTGGGCGTACTTCAGTGAACTGGACGACTTGGCTCCAGACCGGATCTTGGCAGCACCCCCGCCGGACCGGTCACCGCCGCCCGCGCCAGCGGTGTTCCTACCCGCCGAACTGCTGCTCTTACGGGCCGAACTGCTGCTCTTACGGGCCGAACTGGTGCTCTTACGGGCCGAACTGGTGCTCTTACGGGCCGAACTGGTGCTCTTGCCGGCTGGTGCGGAACGTCGGGCAGTCGGCGAACCCGCCTTCGGCCGAGACGCCTGCTGCGCCCGCGCTGGCGTGCCACGGCGCATCGCTCGCGCCAACGACTTGATCAGATCGGGCTTGCGCAGGTTGGACGTCCCGGTCACCCCACGCTTGCGCAGCTGGTCTCGCAGTTCGTCGACGCGAAGGTCGGCAAGGTCGCTCTCCCGTACCGCGCCGCCGGCCCGGCCGATGGTCGCCGGGCTGGCCTTGCGGGCCGGGCTGGCCTTACGGGCCGTGGTGGAGCTACGGGCCGAGGTGGAGCTACGGCCGGCCTTGGACCGTCCGTCCGACGCCGGGCTGCGGCGCCGGGTGCTGGTCTGTTGAGGCATGGTCTGCTCACTCCCTTTGACAGTGTCCCTGCGGGGGGCAGTGGGCGACGATTACGCCACCATGCGAGCAGTACCCTGCTGGCTCCCTACAAACCTGGATCCTCCGGCGTCTTGTCGTCGAAAAGGTGCGCGAAGGCGCGCAGGTTCGCCAGCGATTCACCTCTCTTGACCCGCCATTCCCACTCGCGGCGGATCGCCGAACCGAAGCCGATCTCCAGCATCGCGTCGAATGACTCGTCGGCATAGGTGAGCACCGAGCCGAGTATCCGGTCCAGTTCGTCTTCGGTGATACCGGCCAGCCCGACACGACCGGTGAGGTAGATGTCGCCGACCGCGTCGATCGAAAAGGCGACACCGTACATCCGGGCGTTGCGTCGCAGCAGCCAGGTCCACAACTCGGTACGCCGTTCATCGGGCTGCCGCATCACGAATGCTTCTATTCGCAGCGCCTGCTCGCCGACGATCAGATTGCACACCGTCTTCAGCTTGTGGGTGCCCGGCAACGTCACCGCGTACGACAGGTCACCGGTCGGTTCCCAGCTCAGCTCGCGCTCGGCGCAGACCGCCTCGATCAGCGCCGCCACCTCGGCTCGTCCGCTCATCGCACTCCTGGTCAGCCCACGCTCGCCGACAGGGCGTCGGCGTCCCGGGACATCCCGGCGGCGGTCGCCGCGCGGTACGCCCGCACCGCCCCACCGTAGACGTCGAGCAGCCCGGCCGCAGTGCGTGCCCAGGAGAACTGCCGGGCGTGTTCCACCGCGCCCCGCCCGAGCCGGTCCCGCAACGCCGGGGCGGCCAGCAGATCGCCGATCGCCCGGCCCCAGTCCTCCGGGCGGTGCCCGGCGACCAGCACTCCGCTGCGCCCGTCGCGGACCGCGGTGACCAGTCCACCGACGGAGGCGGCCAGCACCGGCGTGCCGCAGGCCTGAGCCTCCAGGGCGACCAGACCGAACGATTCGTTGTACGACGGCACCGCGACCAGGTCGGCGGCCCGGAACAGGGCCGGCAGGTCGGTACGGGCCAGCGGCGGCATGAACTGCACCAGATCGTCCACTCCCAGCGATCTCGCCAGGTCGATCAGAGCCCGCGGCTGGTCCAGACCGGTTCCGCTGGGGCCACCGGCGACCACCACCGTGAGATCGGCGACCGCGCCCGGATCCCGCCGACGTAGTGCAGCCACCGCGCGCAGCAGTACGTCGGGTGCCTTCAGCGGCTGGATTCGGCCGACGAACGCCACCAGATGGCCGCGGACCGGCAGGCCGAACCGCCGTCGGGCGGCCGCCCTGGTGGCCTGTTCCCGTCCGGGTGGGCCGGGCCGGAACCGGTCCAGGTCGACGCCCGGTTCGACCACGGACACCCGGTCCGCCCCGGCGCCGTACCAGTCGATCAACTCGCCGGCCTCGGTCCTGGTGTTGGCCACCAGATGGTCCGCCTCGCTGACCACCTGTTCCTCGCCGATGATCCGGCAGGCCGGTTCAGGCCGGTCACCGGCTGCCAGCCGGGCGTTCTTGACCTTGGCGAGAGTGTGCGCGGTGTGCACCAGCGGCACCCCCCAGCGCTCCTTCGCCAGCCACCCGACCTGCCCGGAGAGCCAGTAGTGCGAGTGGATCAGGTCGTAGTAGCCGGGTGCCCGGGCGGCTTCCGCCCGCAGCACCCCGGCGGTGAACGCGCAGAGCTGCGCCGGCAGGTCCTCCTTCGGCAGCGGTTCCAGCGGGCCGGAGATCACCTGCCGCACCCGTACGCCGGGTGCCATCTCCACCACCGGCGGTACGCCGCCCGCCGTCGCCCGGGTGAAGATCTCGACCTCCACGCCGGCCTCGGCCAGCCGCCGGGACACCTCGACGATGTAGACGTTCATGCCGCCGGCGTCGCCGGTGCCCGGCGAGTCCAGCGGAGAGGTGTGCACCGACAGTGTCGCGACCCGACGGGGACGCGGCGGCGGCTGGTTGTCACCCTGCCCGGCCTGACCCACCTGCACCACGTCGCTCCCTCCGCTCGCCTGATCGCAGCCAACGCCACCAACCAGGACGACCCGTCACATCTTCCCGGTACTGGCAGCGACATGCCGCACTACAGCGGGTGGAGGTGATCCACCTCTCGCCGGCGGCGACGCCCGGGGCCGACCGGCGGCGATCGTCCCGAGCCGCCGAGCGGCGACAATGGCGGGATGACACCGATCGCCATCGTCACCGGAGCGTCCAGCGGGATCGGCGCGGCCACCGCCCGCCGGCTGGCCGCCGAGGGCTTCCACGTGGTCGCCGCCGCCCGCCGCGGCGACCGGCTCGCCGACCTGGTCGACTCGATTCGCGACAACGGCGGGGCCGCCACTGCGGTGACCTGCGACGTCACCGACGACGGGTCGGTGGCCGGGCTGGCGCAGGCGGTCAGCGGGTTGGCCCAGCAGGGTGACCCGCCCGGGCGGGTCACCCTGCTGGTGAACAACGCCGGCGGGGCGCGCGGGCTGGACCCGGTCGAGTCCGCACCGGTGGCCGACTGGCGGTGGATGTACGAGGTGAACGTGCTCGGCACGCTGCGGGTCACCCAGGCTCTGCTACCGGCGCTGACCGCCAGCGGGGCCGGCACCGTCGTGGTGATCGGCTCCACCGCCGGGCAGGTCGTCTACGAGGGCGGTGGCGGCTACACCGCAGCCAAGCACGGCCAGACCGCGCTTACCGAGACGCTACGGCTGGAGCTGTGCGGCCGGCCGGTCCGGGTGGTCGAGATCGATCCGGGCATGGTGCGTACCGACGAGTTCAGCGTGAACCGGTTTGGCGGGGACACCGCGCGGGCCGACGCGGTCTACGCCGGGGTGGCCGAGCCGCTGGTCGCCGACGACATCGCGGACTGCGTCGCCTGGTGCGTCACCCGCCCGCCGCACGTCAACGTGGACCGGCTGGTGGTCCGCCCGTTGGCCCAGGCAGCGCAGCACAAGGTGCATCGGGTGCTGCCCGGGTGAGCGGGGGGCGGGCGGCCCGGCCGGGCGGAGCCCGCGCGACCGACCCGGCACGGCCGGTCGGCGAGGTCACCCGGGGCACCACCGCACCGAACCGACTGCGCCGGGCCGACCGGTGGATCGCGTACCGCTGCGGGCCGGCGCTGACGGACTCGGCCGGTCCACCGCTGGTTGTCGACCTGGGTTTCGGTGCCCATCCGGTGACCACCGTCGAACTGGCCGCCCGGCTGCGGGCGGTGCGGCCGGACGTGCGGGTGGTCGGGCTGGAGATCGACCCGGACCGGGTCACGGCGGCGGCTCCGGCTGCCACGCCACCAGAACTGATCTTCGGCCGGGGTGGATTCGAGCTGGCCGGACTTCGGCCGGTGCTGGTCCGCGCGTTCAACGTGCTGCGCCAGTACGCCGAGTCCGACGTCGCAACGGCGTGGGCGACGATGCGCGCCGCGCTGGCCCCCGGCGGGTTGCTGGTCGAGGGGACCTGCGACGAGCCGGGCCGGGTCTGCTCCTGGGTGCTGCTCGACGCCACCGGGCCGGTCTCGCTGACCCTGGCCGGCCGGTTGGCCACCCTGGCCGGCCCGGCCGGCGGCGGGCCGGCGGTGCTCGCCGAACGGCTACCGAAGGCGCTGATCCACCGCAACGTGCCGGGCGAGCGGGTGCACGCGCTGCTGCGGGCGCTCGACGAGAGTTGGCGGGCGGCGGCCGGCTATAGGCCGTACGGGCCACGGCAGCGCTGGCTGCACACGGTGTCGGCGCTGCGGGACGGCGGCTGGCCGGTGCTGGACCGACCGGCGCGGTGGCGGCTCGGCGAGTTGACCGTGCCCTGGTCGGCGGTGGCCCCGACCGACGGCGCAACGGTCGAATCCTGCCGGCGGGTCAGCTAGACGAGTAGTTCCGAAGTCAGGGGTCGATGTCCGGGCATGAGGAGAGGGCATCCAAGATCATGTTGTGACGCAAGACCTGGACACCCTCTTGACCGCACTGTACGTGAAGATCGACGACAGCATCCGCACGCCCCGGTGGCGCGGCAGACCACCACTGCTGACCGACTCCGAACTGGTCTGCCTGGCCGTGGCGCAGGTCCTGCTCGGCGCCCGTTCCGAAGCCCACTGGATCCGCTACGCCCGGGTCCACCTGGCCGGCATGTTCCCCTACCTACCGCAGCGGCCCGGCTACAACAAACGGCTCCGCGCCGCCCTCCCGCTGATCAAGAAGACGATCCGGAACCTGGCCCGCGACAGCGACTTCTGGTTCGACAACCACTGGATCGTCGACTCCACCCCGGTGCCGTGCGGCATGTCCCGCCCCACCGTGCAACGTTCGGACCTGGCCGGCTGGGCCGGATACGGCTACTGCGCCTCCCACTCCCGGTTCTTCTGGGGACTGCGCCTGTACCTGGTCTGCACCCCGACCGGGATGCCGATCCTGTGGGCCCTGGCGAACCCGAAGATCGGCGAGCGGGAGGTCCTCGCCGCGATGCTGGAGGTCGAGGCCGGTGTCGTCGCCGAACACGACGGCATCCTGTTGATCAGCGACAAGGGCTTCGCGTCCGGACCACTCGAGCGGGAACTCGCCGACCAGGGCATCACCCTGCTACGCCCGTCACGCAAGCGGGAGAAGGCCCGCTACGGCGAACCGATGCTCAAGAAGGTCCGGCAGCTGATCGAGTCGGTCAACGACACCCTCAAGGGCCAGCTTGATCTTGAGGAACACGGTGGGCGGACCTTCGTCGGCGTCGCCGTACGGGTGGCCCAGCGACTCCTCGCGATGGCCGCCGCGATCTGGCACAACAACAAGACCGGCGCACCCGTCACCCGGTCCCTGATCGCCTACGACCACTGACGGGACTTCGGAACAACTCGTCTAGTCGAACGAGCAGTTGATCAGGACCGGCTCCGGGTGCAGTGCGACGCCGAACCGGTCGCGGACCCCGTCCCTGATGGTGCCGGCCAGGTCGAGCAGCGCGGCGGTGCTGCCGCCGCCCCGGTGGGTGAGTGCCAGGGTGTGCTTGCTGGAGATGGCGACCGGCGCGTCGCCACCCGGGTAGCCCTTGCCGTACCCGGCCTTGTCGATCAGCCACGCCGCGCTGACCTTGACCGCGTCGCCACCGGCGACCGGCCAGGTCGCCGGCTCGCCCGTCCCGGCGGCGGCGACCCGGGCGTGGAACCGCCGCGCGGCGGCGGCGTCCAGCACCGGGTTGGTGAAGAACGAGCCCACCGAGCGGGTGTCCGGGTCGGTGGCGTCGAGCACCATCCCCTTGCCGGCCCGTAGCCGCAGCACGGCGGCACGGGCGTCGGCCAGCGGCACCCGGTCACCGACGGCGACGCCGAGGCTGCGGGCAAGCTCGGCGTAGCGCACCGGGGTGGACAGTTCGCTGCGGGCCAGTTGGAAGTCCACCGCCAGCACCAGGTAGCGGTCGTTGCGTTTGAACAGGCTGTCGCGGTAGGCGAACCGGCAGTCGGCGGCAGGCAACGCGTACCGCTCGTCGGTGAGCCGGTCGTGCACGTGCACGGCCTGCACGGTCTCGGCGACCTCCTGACCGTAGGCGCCGACGTTCTGGATCGGGGTGGCGCCGGCAGCGCCCGGGATGCCGGACAGGCACTCCACCCCGGACCAGCCGGCGGCGACGGTCGCCGCGACCAGGTCGTCCCACGGCTCGCCAGCCTCGACCCGAATGGTGACGGTGGCCGGACCACCAGCCCTCGCCGGTTCCTCGGTGACCACCTGGAACCCGGTGGAGCGGACCAGGATCACCGTGCCGGGGAAGCCGTCGTCGCCGATGACCACGTTGCTGCCGCCGCTGAGCAGCAAGATCTGCTCCCCGCGCCGGCCGGCGTCACGGACCGCCTCGGTCAACTCGTCGGCGGTGGTCGCGGTGACCAGCCGGTCGGCCGGGCCGCCGAGGGCGAGCGTGGTATAGCGTGCCAACGGCGCAAGGGCCGTCGGGTCTTCAGCAGATGGCGCGTGGGCACTAACGTCAGGCACACCCCTCACCCTAGGCTGGATTCCACCCGCGCCACGCCACTGGCTGTCGGCTCGACCCGGAGGATCATGATGAGCAGGCTGCACGGCTCCAAGGACTTCTGGCTCGGCGCACTACGGGCGGACGGTCCGGCGTTCCGGGCCGCGATCGCCCAGGTGCCGCTGGACGCGCCGGTGCCGTCCTGCCCGGACTGGACGGTCGTCGACCTGGTGCACCATCTCGGCGTCGTGTACGTGTGGGTGCGGGAGACCGTGTCGCGCGGTGTCGCCGATCCGCGGGAGGAGCGGCCGCCGGTGGTTGCCAAACCCGACGGGGCCGAGGCGGTCGGCTGGTGGCAGCAGGAGTTCGACGCGCTGGTCACCCTGCTGGACGGGCTCGACCCGGAGATACCGGCATGGAACTGGGCGCCGCAAGCCAAGAAGGTGGGCTTCTGGGTCCGGCGGATGGCGCACGAGACCGCGGTGCACCGCTGGGACGCGCAGACGGCGATCGCCGGGGTGGAGCCGGTGGAGGCGAAGCTGGCCGCCGACGGGATCAGCGAGGTGCTGGACTCCTGGCTGCCGGCGGGCCGGCGGCGCAGGCGCCAGCCAGCGTACGGAGTGGCGCATCTGGTGGCGACCGACGCCGAACAGGAGTGGTACGTCCGGTTGCGGGGCGAGGGTATGGCGCTGCTGGACACCGACACGATCCTCGACTCCGATGATCACCACACCCGGACCCTGGCCACCGGCACCGCGAGTGACCTGCTCCTCGCACTCTGGGGTCGGGTGCAGTTCGACGTGCTGGACGTCTCCGGCGACGCAGCGCTGCTGGACGCGCTGCGGGTCGGCTGACCCACTGCCCGCTCTTCCGTCCGTCGGCTCCGGGGTAGGTAACGCGCCGGCAACGTTCTGAGAACGCTCTCTTGACAGGCAGTGATTGACCTCCCACTCTCGTGAGAGCGCTCTCACCGACCACGCCCGGCCAGTCGGTCAGGCCGCCAGGGTCGACAGAGAGCCAGCCAGCAAACACGCAGTTTCCGCACCCCACCATGCCTGGATCCGAGAGGGGTCAATCCATGGGCACCGATTCACGCCGCCGACTGGTCACCGCGACCGCCGCCGCGGTCACCGTGCTCGCCGCAGCTACCGGCTGCGGCGGCGACGAAGCCGCCGACGACGGCACCATCACCCTGACCGTCGACGTCTTCGGCCAGTTCGGCTATGAGGAGCTGTACAAGCAGTACGAGGCCGAGAACCCCGGGATCAAGATCGTCGAACGGGGCACCGGTACCAACCTTGACGAGTACTCCCCCAAGCTGACCCAGTGGCTGGCCGCCGGCAAGGGTGCAGGCGACGTCGTCGCCATCGAGGAGGGCCTGCTCATCGAGTACAAGGCCAATCCGCAGAACTTCGTGAACCTGCTCGACCACGGCGCCGCCGAGCTCGAAGGCAACTTCATGCCGTGGAAGTGGGACCAGGCGCTGACCGCCGACGGCAGCCAGTTGATCGGGCTCGGCACCGACGTCGGCGGCATGGCGATGTGCTACCGCACCGACCTGTTCGAGGCCGCCGGGCTGCCGACCGACCGCGACGAGGTCTCCGCGCTCTGGCCGACCTGGCAGGACTACATCTCCGTCGGCGGGCGGTTCATCGAGGCCGACACCGGCGCGTCGTTCCTGGACGCGGCGACCCAGACATTCAACACGATCGTGCTGCAGACCGCCGGTGCCGCCGAGGGTTACCACTACTACGACCTCGACGACAACCTCGTCGTCGACACCAACCCGGCCGTCAAGCAGGCCTGGGACATCACCATGGACATCATCGACTCCGATCTGAGCGGCAAGTACGGTGCCTGGTCCGACGAGTGGGTGGCCGCGTTCAAGCAGGCCAAGTTCGCCACCATCGCCTGCCCCGCCTGGATGACCGGGGTCATCGAGGGCAACGCCGGCCCGGAGGCGGCCGGCAAATGGGACATCGCCAAGGTGCCCGGTGACGGCGGCAACTGGGGCGGATCGCACCTGGCGGTGCCGGCGCAGAGCGAGCACCAGGAGGAAGCCGTCAAGCTGGTCAAGTTCCTGACCAGCCCGGAGGGGCACATCGGGGCGTTCAAGGCCAAGGGCCCGCTGCCGTCGTCGCCGCAGGCGCTCGACGATCCGGCGATCCTGGAGGCGACCAGCGAGTACTTCAACGACGCCCCGATCGGGCAGATCTTCGGTGAGGGCGCCAAGAACCTCAAGCCGGTCTACATGGGACCGAAGAACCAGGCGGTCCGCACCGAGGTGGAGAACGCCGTCCGTACGGTCGAGCTGGGTCAGCGTACGCCCGACGAGGGCTGGACCGACGCGGTGAACAACGCCAAGACGGCGGCCGAGAAGTGACCGCGGGCCGGGTGGCGCAGGTCGAGCCGGGGCAGCCGGCCGCCGACGCCACCCGGCCGGCCCGGCGACAGCCCGAGCCGCCGCACCGGCGGCCCCGGCTGTGGCTGGCCCGGCTGGACACCAAAGCATCCCCGTACCTGTACATCGCGCCGTTCTTCGTGCTGTTCGCGATCTTCGGCGCCTACCCGCTGGGCTACACGTTCTGGGTGTCGCTGCACGACTGGGACCTGCTCGCCGCCGAGCACCCGTTCGTCGGCTTCGACAA
Source organism: Solwaraspora sp. WMMA2080 (assembly GCF_027497395.1). Classification (GTDB taxonomy): domain Bacteria; phylum Actinomycetota; class Actinomycetes; order Mycobacteriales; family Micromonosporaceae; genus Micromonospora_E. The sequence goes on from NZ_CP114910.1 coordinate 3,585,737, forward strand.
CTACAGCCGGCTGCTCGGCGACGGCGACTTCTGGAACTCGGTGCTCAACACGTTGGGCATCTTCGTCATCTCCACCGTGCCGCAGCTGCTGCTGGCGCTCTGGCTGGCCCACCTGTTGAACCGGCAGCTGCGGGCCCGCACCTCGTTCCGGATGAGCATCCTGATCCCGAACATCACCTCGACGGCGGCCGTCGCGATCGTCTTCGGCCAGCTGTTCAGCCGCGAGTTCGGCATGATCAACTGGGCGCTGGACCTGGTCGGCGTCGACGCCGTCGACTGGCGTAACACCCGGTTCGGCGCCTGGGTGGCGATCTCGACGATGGTCGACTGGCGGTGGACCGGCTACAACGCGCTGATCTTCCTGGCCGCGATGCAGTCCATTCCGAAGGACCTGTACGAGTCGGCGGCGATCGACGGCGCGCGACCCGCCCGGCAGTTCTGGTCGATCACCGTGCCGATGCTGCGGCCGACGATCGTCTTCTGCGTCATCATCTCCACCATCGGCGGGCTGCAGTTGTTCACCGAGCCGCTGCTGTTCAACTCCGGCCCCAACCCGATCCGGGGTGGGCCGCTGCGCGAGTCGCAGACCATGACCATGTACATGTTCGAGAACGCGTTCGCGCCGCACTTCAACTTCGGCTACGGCTCGGCGATCGCCTGGATGCTGTTCGCCCTGATCGTCGTCATCTCGCTGATCAACGTGCTGGTGATCCGCCGGCTCGGCAACAGCACCCGGAAGCAGGGGTGAGCACCGTGAAAGCCAGTCAGCACCTGTGGAGCGCCAGCAAACTGACGTACGCGACGCTGATCGTCGCCGGGCTGATGTCGATCTTCCCGATCTACTGGATGTTCGTGGTCGCCACCCGGTCCAGCGACGCGATGGGGCAGATCCCGCCGCCGCTGACCCCGGGCGGCAACCTGCCGGGCAACATCGAGCGGCTGTTCAACAATCCGGACGCGTACTTCCTCACCGGCATGATCAACTCGGCGATCGTCGCCGGCACCGTCACCTTCTCCGTGGTGCTGTTCTCGTCGCTGGCCGGGTTCGCCTTCGCCAAACTGCGGTTCAAGGGCTCCAACGCCCTGCTGCTGGTGATCATCGCGACGATGATGGTGCCGACCCAGCTCGGCGTCATCCCGCTGTACATGCTGATGAGCCAGCTGGACTGGAACGACCGGCTCGCCGCGGTCATCGTGCCGGCGCTGGTCACCGGCTTCGGGGTGTTCCTGATGCGGCAGTACGCCAGCCAGGCGGTCAGCACCGAACTGATCGAGGCAGCCCGGGTCGACGGCTGCTCCACGCTACGGATCTACTGGAACGTGGTGCTGCCGGCGCTGCGCCCCGCCGCCGCCGTGCTCGGCCTGCTCACCTTCATGACCATGTGGAACGACTTCCTCTGGCCGTACGCGGTGCTCAACGACCCGGAGAACCCCACCGTGCAGTTGTCGCTGCGGGCGCTGTCGAACGGCTACTACAACGACATGTCGCAGGTCTTCACCGGTACGGCGCTCGCTACGCTGCCACTACTGATCGTGTTCATCATTTTCGGCCGTCAGATCATCGGCGGCATCATGGAAGGTGCTGTCAAGGCGTGACGAACTCCAACCAGCCCGTACGATTCCCCGACTCGTTCATCTGGGGCGCGGCGACCGCGTCGTACCAGATCGAAGGCGCCGCCCGGGAAGCCGGTCGCGGCCCGTCGATCTGGGACACGTTCAGCCGTACGCCGGGCAAGGTGCACGCCGGGCACACCGGGGACGTGGCCTGCGACCACTACCACCGCTACCGCGACGACGTGGCGCTGATGGCCGAACTGGGGCTGCACACCTACCGGTTCTCCATCGCCTGGCCGCGCGTACAGCCGGACGGCACCGGCCCGGTCAACCCGCACGGGCTGGACTTCTACGACCGGCTCGTCGACGAACTGCGCGGGCGCGGCATCGAGCCGATCGTCACCCTCTACCACTGGGACCTGCCGCAGACCCTGGAGGACCGGGGCGGCTGGACCAACCGGGAGACGGCCGAGGCCTTCGCCGAGTACGCGCGGGCCGTGTACGCCCGGCTCGGCGACCGGGTCCAGACCTGGACCACGCTCAACGAGCCGTGGTGCTCGGCGTACCTCGGTTACGGCGCCGGGGTGCACGCCCCGGGCCGCACCGACCCGGCCGCCACCTTCCAGACCGTGCACCACCTGCTGCTCGGCCACGGGCTGGCCAACCAGGCGCTGCGCGCCGCCGGCGCGTCCACCGTCGGGATCACGGTCAATCCGACCTCGGCGTTCCCCGCCGACCCGGCCAGCGAAGCCGACGCCAAGGCGGTCGAGCTGGTCGAGGACCTGCAAAACCGGATCTTCCTCGACCCGATCCTGCGCGGCGGCTACCCGCAGCGCATCCTCGACCACGTCAGCCGGTTCACCAGTCTGGACCACATCCGCGACGGCGACGAGAAGATCATCAGTGCGCCGATCGACCTGCTCGGTATCAACTACTACTCCCCCACCTACCTGGCCGCCCGCGACGGCGCACCCGGTGGTGGCGGGGCGTTCCCCGGCACCGAGGGCATCGAGTTCATCGCCCCGGAGCCGCCGCTGACCGACATGGGCTGGCAGATCCAGCCGTCCGGGCTGACCGCGCTGCTGAGTAAACTGGGGCGGGACTACCCGGGCGTACCGATGATCATCACGGAGAACGGCGCCGCGTTCCCCGACCAGCTGCATCCCGACGGCGACCGGGTCGACGACAGCGACCGGGTCGCCTACCTGGACGGGCATCTGCGGGCCGCGCACGCCGCGATCGCCGCCGGGGTCGATCTGCGCGGTTACCTCGTGTGGTCCCTACTGGACAACTTTGAGTGGTCGTACGGCTACGCCAAGCGATTCGGCATCGTGTACGTGGACTACCTGACCCAGCGGCGGGTGCCAAAGGCCAGCGCACGGTGGTACCAAGAGGTGATCCGCCGCAACGGCATCGGCTGAGCCGCTGGCGTTCACCGAGGTGGGGTGGCACCTTTCACAGACGGGGAGCACAGGTGTGAGCATGGCCAGGGAACGTCCGACGCTGGAGGCAGTGGCCCGCCGGGCCGGCGTGTCCCGGGCCACCGTGTCGCGCGTGGTGAACGGCTCCACCACAGTTGCCGAACCGATTCAGGACGCGGTTCGACGGGCGGTCCAGGAGCTGGGGTACGTCCCCAACCTGGCCGCCCGCAGCCTGGTCACCCAGCGCACCGACTCGATGGGGCTGATCCTGCCGGAGACCGCCACCCGGGTCTTCTCCGACGACCAGGTCTTCCCCGGCATCATCCACGGCGTCAGCCAGGAGCTGGAGGCGGCCGACAAGCAGCTGGTGCTGATGATGTCCGGCTCGGTCGGCAGCCACGACCGGGTCGAGCGCTACGCCCTGGGCCGACACGTCGACGGAGTCATGTTCGCCTCGATCCACGGCGTCGACCCGATGCCCGGCACCCTGGCCCGCAGCGGCCTGCCGGTGGTGTGCAGCGGCCGACCGATGGGCCAGGTCAGCGCCGGAGTGCCGTACGTGGACGTGGAGAACGAGGCCGGTGCCGAGCGGGCGGTCCGATACCTGCTCGAATCCGGCCGGCGGCGGGTGGCGACGATCGCCGGCCCGCAGGACATGATCGCCGGGGTGGACCGGCTCGCCGGCTACCGGACGGTGATCCGGGAGACCGGTGGCCGGTCGCTGGTCGCCGCCGGCGACTTCACCCGCGAGTCGGGTGCGGTCGCGATGCGTCAGCTCCTCGAGGACGACCCGGCGTTGGACGCCGTCTTCGTCGCCTCCGACCTGATGGCCCACGGTGCCATCCGTACGCTGCGGGAAGCCGGCCGCCGGGTGCCCGACGACGTCGCGATCATCGGTTTCGACGACATCGAGATGGCCGGCTACCTGGACCCGGCGCTGACCACCGTCCGCCAGCCGATCCAGGAGATCGGCCGGACGCTGGCCCGGCTGCTACTGCGGCTGGCCGACGGCGAGGCCGTCGGGCCGGCTGTGGTGCTGCCCACCGAACTCGTCCGGCGCGACTCCGCCTGAGGTCCGGCTCCCGGTCCGCTCCCGGTCCGCGCCCCGGTCCCGCTCTGACCCTGACTGACCTCGCCTGCCCTCGCCTGACTGGGTACGCGCGGTTTGCGAGATCATGCAGATAAACGCAGTTCACAAAACCACTGGTCAACCGCAATTCAATTTCGACTTTTCGTAGTTGTCGCAGGTCACCCCAGCCCCGCCGCCGCGAGCCGAATAACGACAAGGCATTGCCGAGCACGAATGCCACTGTTACCGTGAAATCAAATCCGCAACAGGAAGGGGACATCCGTGCGTACTCTCGCAAGAGTCGCCGTCACCGCGGCGATGGTCGTGGGCGCGATGGCCGCCACCGGGACCGCCGCGGTCGCCGCCGAGTCGTCGTCCAACGCCCAGGCCAGCACCACGTCCGCCAGCACGGCTGCGGTCGGCTACTACTACGGCTACGGCAGCGGAAGCAGCGCGAGCAGCGCAGTGTACAACGCCAGGTACCAGGCCGAGATCTGGGCGCAGATTGACGGCTACAACCCCTTCATCGACTGCTTTGTCGTCAACTCGTACGTGACCCAGATCAGCGACTACTACTACACTGCGAACGTCACCCTGCTCTGCTACTGACCAGCAATTCTTGAAGATCGGAACAATTGCGCCGGCCCACCTGGCAGTGGGCCGGCGCGCCCTTCCCGGCCCCGGACCTCGCGCCCCGGGCCTCGTGCTTCCTGCTTCCTGCTTGGGGCTTCGGGTCGGCGGGTCGGGCGGGTCGGCAAACTTCCGGTACCTCATGGTGCCTCCGACGACCTGATGCCACAGGTGCATCTTGATGCACCTGTGGCATCAGCTCAACCGGCATTCCCGACCCCGCAAGCGTGACATCTCGCACGCATGTCGTTACAAAAGGCCATCGTCAACCTGGCCAACTGGCTGGGCCGACCAGGCTCGCCCCTCAGCGGCCGCTACGGCGGGCAACATCCGAGGTTCCGGCCTCACGCCGACGGCGTACCGACCAGGTGTCTCATCGCTGCCAGGGTCTGGTCGATGGTGGCGGGGAGGTCGGGGTCGCCGTGCTGGTCGGGGTCGCCGTGCTGGTCGAGCCAGCGGGTCACCGCGGTCCGGAACGTGGTCACCGCGATCTCGGCGGCCAGCCGGGCGGTCAGATCGTCGATGCCGCGATCGCGGAAGCCCTGCTCCAGTGCCGCCGACAGCAGCGCAAACTTGCGTAGCTCGCGCTCGTGCAGAGCCGGTTCGGCGTCGATCACGGCCCGTCGGCGTAACAGGTAGTCGAGACTGCGGCAGGCAGGCACCGAGGTGTGGTGGCGGTCGGCCGCGACCGGGAGCGGCCGACCCGGACGGTTCCGGACCCCCGGGCGGTGACCGGCTCACTCGACGAGGTCTGTGCCCGGCTGGCCAGTGAGGCGCCGGCCGTCGTGATCAACACGGTGGGCCCGTTCGCGGCCACCGCGCCGCTGGTCGCGCGGGCCTGCCCGGCCGGCACCCACTACGTCGACGTCGGCAACGAACTGAGCGCGTTCGAGTCGCTGCACGCCATGCACCGGGAGGCGGCGGCGACCGGTCGCACGCTGGTCTACGGCGCGGGCTTCGGCGTGCTCGCGACCGAGAGCATCCTGCTGCATCTGCTGGCGGCCGAGGAGAAACCTTCCCGGGTACGCGTCGACGCAGTCGCGTCGGTCGAGGTCAAACCGGGTGCCCTCGGCAAAGCCCTCGCCGCCACCATCGTGCACGGGGTGCTCGACGGCGGCCGCAAGGTGCGGCAGGACCGATTGGTACGCACCCGGGCCGGTGGTGCCGCCGAGCGGTTGACCACCCCCGACGGCGACGTGGTCACCACCGCCGCCATGGCAGCGGCGAACTCTTCGCGGCCTGGCAGGCCAGCGGCGCCCCGTCGGTGATCGACGCCTCGGCTCTCGCCCCCGCCACCCCGGCCGCCAGGGCGGCGATGTCGGCGGTCGGTGGCCTGCTGCGGCTGTCCGGCCTGGCCGGCTACGCCGCCCGGCGGCTCGCCCGCGCCACCACGACCGCAGTCAGGTCGTACCGTCCGCTGGCGGTGAACCATAGACTGGAAGGCGCACTTCAGCAGCTGCGGGTTGACCACCTGATATAAGGCATGGTTTATACTCGGGGCATGTGGGACGTCGTGCTGGTCGCCCCGGTTGAGGAGTGGTACCTCAGGCTGTGCGAGTCGGACCCGACCTCCGCCAACCGGGTCATGGAGGCGATCGACCACCTGGCGGAGGAAGGCCCTGGGCTTGGCCGGCCGATGGTCGACCGGATCCACGGCAGTCGGTTGCACAATCTGAAGGAGCTGCGGCCGGGCTCTGCCGGGCGCTCGGAGATACGTCTGCAGTTCGCCTTCGATGTCGAACGGGACGCGGTGATCCTGGTCGCTGGCGACAAGGCGGGCCGATGGAACCAGTGGTACCGGGAGAACGTCCCGGTCGCGGAGGCGCGGTACGAGGAGTATCTGGTCGAGCGCAAGAGTGGGGAGGGGTCATGACGGCCCGTCGGTGGAGCGATGTGAAGGCTGAGGCGGTCACCCGACAGCCGTGGCTCGCCAGTGAGGAAGCACAGGCGCAGCGGGCCGCGATTCGCGGCGAGAATATCGGCCGCATCCGGGGACACGAGTTGGCCGAGATGCGTAAGTCTGCCGGGCTCACCCAGGCCGAAGTAGCTGTGGCACTCGGGGTGAGTCAGGCCAGGATCTCCCAGATCGAGCATGGCCAGGTCGACAGCCTGGACACACTGCGCGCGTACGCCGAGGCGCTGGGTGCCGAGGTTTCGATCGTAGTGTCCCGTGGTCCGCTCACCCTGCGGGTTGCCTGACCAGCCCACGAGACCCGGAGCAGAGTAGGCACCGAGCCGCTACAGACCTGCTGATGCGTGACGCGGAGGCTCTTTACCGCGCCCCGGCCAAGCCTGGCAGCGAGTCAACAGGCGCTGCCACGGAAACGGTCGAGTCGGTGTCGAGGCTGAGCTGGCCGCCCCAGGCGACCACATCATCACAGGTCCGCCAGCCGGACGAGATCACGTGACCGCGTGGCCACAAGCTCGATGTCGGCCTCGCCCGGGAACAGCCCGATCAGGTCGACGATGTTCCCTTGGTCTCCGGTCGACCGCTGATGGTCCTCGAACGTCGGCAGCACGTGCGCCGGACGGCCATGACGACGATCGTGGTGAGCAGCGGCAGCAGGTCAACGAGCCAACCGAACTCCCACCAGCCCGCCCGGTCGAACAGCAGTGTCATCACGAAGGCGAACGCGACCACGACGACAACGATCTGCTCCGTCGTGATCAGCAGAAACCGAACCGCCGGAGCCACATCGCCTCCTCAGATCCGGTCACGCCATCGTCAGCCAGTTGCCGAGCCGCGGAACTGAGGTCAGGGGTGGGTGGCGAGGTGGGTGACGAAGGTGGACCAGGCGGCGGGGGCGAAGGTGAGTACCGGGCCGGTCTGGTCCTTGCTGTCGCGTACCAGCACCGCGCCGGGCAGGTTGTCGGCGACCTCGACACACGCGCCGCCGGCACCGTTGGACCTGGTCGACTTGCGGAAGCGCGGGGTGCCGGTCAGCTCCATGTCAGCGCCGCTTTCTCGATCATCTCGCGGGACTCCGCGATGGGCAGGGCGTGGCTGCGGACATCCTCCCACACCTGTTCGAGCCGACGCACCCGTTGCGGATCGTCGATGGGCTCGCCGCCGAAGTGGGTGTCCAGGTAGCCCACTCTCCGGTCGTGCACCGTTCCCAGCACGAACGGACCGTTGAGCCCGGCGTACGCCCCGGCGGTCGCCGGCACGACGTGCACCCGCACGTTGGGCCGGTCACAGGCGGCGGCCAGCGCGGTCAACTGCTCCACCATCACGTCGGGCGAGCCGACCTGCCGATGCAGCACCGACCGGTCGAGCACCGCGACGAAGTGCGCCGGATTATCCGCCCGGGTGATGATCTCCTGCCGGGCCAGTCGGTTGGCCAGCGCCGTCTCGACATCGTCGACCGGGCCGACGTCGGTGAGCAACTGTCGGGCGTACGCCTCGGTCTGCAACAGCCCCGGCACGACGGAGAGTTCGAAGTAGCGCAGGATGCTCGCCTGCGCCTCGTTCTCGGCCCACGAGCGCAGGAACGGCGCGATCGACTGCCCGCGCGCATGGGCCGCCAGCCGCTGAATCCGGTCGCCGGTCTCGAAGACGCCGTCGAGTGCCTTGGCGATCGCCGGCACCGGGATGAGCCGCCCCGCCTCGTAGCTGCCGATCGACGACCCACTCACCCCGACCAGCGCGCCGAGCTGCTCCTGCGACAGCCCTCGCGCGGTCCGCTCCTTGCGGATGGCCTCCTGCAAGTCGATCATTATCGGCCCCCTTATCAGATTCGTAGGATCTCTCCGAGAACCCTCCGACTCCCACATCTTCCATTGCATGGGGTGGATAGTCCAGGGTAGAGGGGTAGGAAGATGAGAAAGCGAGATCCACGGAGGACCGAGCCCCCGGGGCGCGTGCGAGAAAACCATTTCACGGCCACGTCCGTCAACACCGGAACAGCCAGGAACCCCCGTGCCATGGCCGCTCCGGTGCTGGTCCGTGGCCACGACGCGGCCGACACCGCGTTCCCGCAAGTAACACCGAAATGGAGTACGCACGCGCCCCGGGCCCTTATCCGATCGATCCGCCGTGAATCGAAGACTGCCCTGGTTGCCGTACTGCCAAGGAGGGCTGCGGCGATTGGGGCGGGGTGGCCCGGCCGGTTCGGCAATGCGGCCGGGCCACCCCTTCCACACACCTGACACGCAAGGGGAGGAAAGCGCGATGCGAGAACTGTGGCGACGGTGGCGGATGCGACGGCAACGGCGTCGGATGGTGTCCCTGCCACCGCGCGACTGGCCCGGCGGCAACGGCGTGTACCGCGTACCCGGAAACAGCCGCAACCAGCGACCGACCGGGTACCGGCCGATCCGGCCCTGGCAGGTCCGCAGCCAGCACTTCCGCTCGGTCAGCGGCATCACCGGCCGGGGCGGGCTCGACCCGGCCGACGTCGCCGCGTTCCTCGACCGGGTAGCCCACGACCTGGCCATCGTGTACGCCGAGTTGGACCGCACCTGGGAGCAGAACGACCGGATCAAGGACGCGTTGCGCCGCTGGCAGAGTGGCCATGCCCCGACGGCCTCCCCGTCCGGCTACCGGTGACCGAGCGACACACCGGGCCGGGCTCGGCCGGCGACGGAGCACGGCGCGCCCAGTTGGTGCTCACGGTCGCCAACGTCGACACCGGTGCGGTCGTCTCGGCCGGCGTCGCCCACCTCTACGACCCGGAGGCCCCGGACGAGCCGGTTCTCGCCACCTGGCTGCAACTCCCCAGGCAGTGGCGGCCCGACCTGCCGGCCGACCAGCGGTACGCCCTGGAAGCCGAGGCGATCGCTGCCGAGTCGATCGACCCGTGGCGGTTGTGGCTCGGCCGGACAACGGGTCCACCGGACAGCACCCACCCACCGTCGCCGGCGACAGCAATCGCTGTGGCGCTCCGCCTCGGCCTGACGGTCACCGTCGGCGGTCGCCCCACCGGCGTGCTCACCCAGGACACCGTCGAACAGGCGGTCGCCGACTTGCTGAGCTCGCTGCCCGACGCTCTCGGCGATCTGATCCCCGCGGAGCCGGACACCCCCATCCCCGTACCGTTCGAGCGTCGGCTTCCGCGCCACGGCCGGCGGCACTCAGCTGCCGACGTCAACGAGCTGATGTCGATCAGCCGCGACTGGAGCGGAATCCTCGACGTCGATGGACGGTAGGGACAGGTCAGCCGATCAGGTCGGCGGATGACTCTGCGGGCTCACCGAGTAGCCGCCGCGCTGTATGCAGGGCAGCAGTTTCGTCCACCTCAGCACTGGCGGCAGCGCTCGCAACGAAGGCTTCGATCTGATCCAGGTGCGCTGGCTGAAGTCCACGATTCGGCAGCGGAGCGATCAGGAGCGCCCGCCCGCTGGCGGTGAGTTCTTCGTACACGGGGCCACCGGTCGGCGTCTCGGCGTCGTCGGTCCAGATCAGCGGCCGTCCCTGCGCGACGACCTCACGTGCGGCGCCAAGCTTCGCCCCCGCAGCGGTCGACGTGGACATCTCGTGGGTCCAGCTGCGTCCGAGTCGAGGCAGGCCGAAGAGACGTTCCACCTGGTCCGCCTCGACGCACCAGGTGCTGCACCAGCGGATCTCGACCGCGCCGGCCCGGTGCATCGCCCGGATCCGGTCGATGAGCGCCGGTGCCCACCGCAGCCGATACTCCACCGCGCCGACATGTGCGGTGCCGTTGCACGGTGCCGCGCCCCAGCCGGGGCGGGTCACGTTGACGACTCCGTCGACGTCGAGCAGCCAGACAGCTTGTCGCATCGCGTCACCTTCTTGGCGCGTCGCGCGGGTGTGACGGTATCGCCGGCACACGATGTGAGGCTGAGACACCCTAACTTGGCGGCGATAGGTATCTCAGCCTCACATCAGTGCAGAAGCGGGTTGCCGCGTCAGCGGGTCGCAGGGTTGGCGGCGAGCATGGCGCAGAACAGCGCGCCCTGCTCGATCGCGTCGTCCAGGGCGACATGCTCATGGTCGTGCTCGCCGAACCACTCGCGGGGCATGGTCCGCTTCGACGTCGTCCGGTAGCCCGTGCCCAGCAGCGCCATGGCGTACGTCTTTATGTCCAGCGCCGAGTGGGAGAACGGGCTCGATCCGGTGAAGCGGATCAGGTACCAGTAGACGAACATGAAGTCGTACGCCGCCGGGTAACCGATGAACACCGGCCGCCCCGGCAGCTGGGCGAGCCATTCGGTGTAGCGGGCCATCGCCGCCGCTGGCTCCTCCTGGTCTGCCCGGCACGCCGCCCACGCCTCCGGCTGTGTCTCCCACCACGCCATCGTCTGCGGCGCACCGCTGGCACCGGGCAGTGTGACCAGGTTGGCGCTGAACGTGCCGACCAGTTCCTTGCCTGCCGTGTACGCCGCCGAGGCGAAGCTCAACATCGAGTGCGGGCCGGGGATCGGCCCGTCCGCCTCGACGTCCGTGCTGACGTAGATCTCCGCTTGTGCCACCCCCGCACCGTACGCCCAGCTGGTGGCGCGCTGTCGTACGGTGCCGGGTGTTGGCGGTCGGGTCAGCTGACGGTGAAGGTGGCCGAGGCGCGGCCGGCGGCGTCCGGTACGGCTTCCAGGTAGAACAGGCCGTCGCGGTGGCGGACGTACTGGCCGGGGAAGTTGACCGACTCCAGCGACAGTTTGCCGGCGTCGGCCAGCCCGGCTCGCGCCATGAAGGTGGCGTCCTGCCGGAACAGGCTCGACCCGTCGTTGGCCTCCACCCAGATCTGGTGGTTGCGGTGCCGCAGGTAGTAGCCGGGGAAGTTGGTCGACTCCAGCGAGACACCGGCCGAGTTGGCCAGCCCGGGGACGACCCGGAACTGCGAATCGGCCAAATTCGTTACATTCGCCTCAAGGCGGACCCGGTACTCCCAGTGCCGCAGGTAGCGGTCCGGCTGGTCGTGGGCGCTGAGCCGGACCGGGGTGGCACCGTCCGGCACCGGTACGCCAAAGTTCGGTGTGCCGTCGGCGTTCCAGTAGACCTTCTGCACCCGGGTACGCCGGTTGGGGTCACTCAGCGGGTCGTAGCCGTTGCCGAGGTACCGCTCGTAGTTGCGGGAGTGGTAGACGATCACGTCGCTGCCGTCCTCGGCGACGGTGAACGAGTTGTGCCCCGGCCCCCACTGGCCGGTCCGGCTGTTGCTGGCCAGCACCGGGTTCGGGCTCTTGGTCCACGATGACGCGTTCAGCAGGTTGCTGCTCGCCGACGCGGTGAGCAGCCCGACGGCGTAGTTGGCGTCGGTGGCGCTGGCCGAGTAGGTCATGAAGACCCGGCCGTTGCGGATGATCACCGCCGGGCCTTCGTTGACCCGGTAGCCGCGGGTCTCCCACGCGTACGTCGGGGTGCTGATCATGACCGGGGTGCCGGTGTACGTCCACGGGTTGACCATCCGCGCCAGGTAGATGTTGGAGTTGCTGCCGGCGTACTCGGCCCAGGCCAGGTAGCGCACTCCGTTGTGGACGAACGTGGTGGCGTCCAGTGAGAAGCCGGGGCGCGAGGGCTGGATCTGGCCGCGTTCGGTCCACGGTCCGTCGAGCGGGTTGGCGGCAGAGGACTCCAGCACGTACGGGCGGATGGCCCAGATGTCCTCGGCCCGGCCGGCGGCGAAGTGGATGTACCACCTGCCGTCGATGAAGTGCAGCTCGGGTGCCCAGATGTGCGCGCCCATCTCGCCGGTCGAGTGCTTGCGCCAGATCACCCGCTCGGTGGCGGCGGCCAGGCCCTGCAGGGTGGTGGCCCGGCGCATGACGATCCGGTCGTACTCGGGGACGGTGGCGACGAAGTAGTAGTACCCGTCGGTGTGCCGGTGCACGTGCGGGTCGGCCCGCTGTTCGACGATCGGGTTGGTGAACTGGACGGCGGGCGGGACCGCCGCCGTGACAGCAGCCGGGGCGGCGGCGACCACGGCGGTGGTGGTGGCCGCAGTCACCAGGGCGGCGGTTGTCGCCGCCAGCCAGTTGACCGTGGATCGCGATCGCCTCATAACCGACACCCTTCGCAATCATCCTCTTCGATACGAACAGTGTTAGCGCTCACACAGCCAGGGTCAAGAGGGTTCGTCATCTATACGAAACAATCCGGCGGGGCAGTCGGCGGAAATCTCCCACCGCCCCGCCGGATACCGTCCGAACTCGCCCCAGCAACGCCCGTCGCTGGAGACTCGGCCGAGGCCGGCCGCTACGGCTACTCGCCGCCGAGATTCACCAGCGCCTGCGCGGTCCGGAAGTACGGGTTCCGCCCGAGGTCGCCGACGGTGACGATGCCGAAGGCATCCTTGAGCAGCTTGGCGTCGCTCTCACTGACGCCCTTCAGCGCGGCGACCGGCGCGGCGACGATCTCGGTCAGGGACTTGTCCTGGTAGGCCTTGTCGACCAGCGTGGTCAGGTCAGCGGTGACCGGCATCCTGTTTGTTCTCCTTACTCGGTGGGGGTATGACCCGGCCCACGGCGGGCCGAGCCGACGAGTCCAGCTGTCTGCAGCACTGACTCGGGGGTACGCGGGCCGGCGGCTACTCCTCGGACTCTTCTTCCTCGGGTTCGTCTTCCTCGTCGTCGCCGCCGATGACGTCGAAGACCTCCTCGGCGACCATGCCGGCGGCGAAACCGGCAACGGCGCCGCCGGCCGCACCGGCGAGTACGCCACCCATCCCAGAGCCACTGTCCTCGTGTCCACCGTGGTACCCGCCATGGGCGTGACCACCCCCGTAGCCGCCGAGCAGCGCGTGTCGCTGCTCCAGCGACTGCCGCAGCCAGGAGTCGACCAGGCTGATCCAGTCGATGCTCTCGGCGGCCGCGTGCTCGATCCGGTAGTGGCCGTACGCGTCGTGGCCGGGGGTGAACAACCCGGACTTCTTGTCGAACTCCAGGACCACGGTCACTCCGTACGGGTCGGCGACGAACGTCAGCTCAACCTGGCTGACCCCCGGGTACTGCGGTGCCGACGCGTACTCGATCTCCTGGTAGAACGGCATGGTCTGGGGCAGGCCGGCCAGCTGGCCGTGTTCCAGGTCGGCACCGGTGAACGGCAGTCCGAGCGCAGCGAACGCCTCCAGGATCCGCTCCTGCACCGGCAGCGGATAGACGTGCACGTCGTCGAGGTCACCCGGGTCGATGGCACCGCGGACCCAGATCTTGGTACGCAGGCCCATGGTCATGCCGGGCAGCCGCTGACCGTACATGTCGGTGACCGGCGTCTCCCACGGCACGTCGATCTCGAACGGCAGCGACAACTGCTGCCCGGCGGCAAGACGCAGCTCGCCGCAGACCGGAACCCGATGGAACTCGACCGTACCGTCGTACTCCTCGTCGTCGGTCTCCATCTCGACCCGGGTGACCAGCGCGACGGTGATCTGGTCGATCTCCACCTCGTGGTCGCCGCCGGTGATGTCGACCTGGCCGGCCAGGGTCAGGCCGGGGCGGGTGCTGGCGTTGGACAGGACGGTGTCGACAGTCGGTCCACCGACTCCGAAGGCTCGGAGCATCCGTTTGAAGACCACGTGGCTATCTCTCCCTGGCGGTACGCTGGCGCGATCCCCGGACGCGCCGCTCGTTGCCGCACAACATGATCAGATGTGTCTATTTTGGAACCGGGGTTGCCGAAGATGCTAGCTGGGCAGCCTGAGAGGTTGCTGAACAGCAGATATCAGGTACGCAAAGTAATTGTACGAGTACTTCTCGCTACTGTTCTCAGTGAACTCGAAGGTTGGCGCAGCGTCCGCCTGTCTATGCTGAGAACCATGCCCACCACCAGCGACCCTCCCAGTCCCGGCCGCCCCGTCACCGTCGAAGGAGTGACCGGGCGGTGATGGAGTGGGCGCTGCTGGGCGCCGCGGTGCTGCTGGTCGCCGCCAACGCCGTGTTCGTCGCCGCCGAGTTCGCCTTCGTGACGGTCGACCGGGCGACCGTGGAGCGGCAGGCCGCCGCCGGTGACCGCCGCTCGGCGGGCCTGCTGCGCGGCCTGCGGACGCTGTCCACCCAGCTGTCCGGCGCCCAGCTCGGCATCACCGTGACCAGCCTGGTCGTCGGCTTCCTCGCCGAGCCGTCACTGGCCACCCTGCTACGCGGCCCGCTCGGGCTCACCGGCCTGCCGGACGGCGCGACCACCGCACTTGCGCTGACGCTGGCGCTGGTCCTGGCCACCGGTTTCCAGATGACCTTCGGCGAGCTGGTGCCGAAGAACTGGGCAATCGCCGAACCGCTGCGGGTCGGCCGGGCGGTCGCCGGCGCGCAGCGCGGCTTCACCGCCGCCACCGGGCCCCTGATCCGGTTCCTCAATGGTACGGCCAACCGGATCCTGCGGGCCTTCGGCATCGAGCCAACCGAGGAACTGGCGTCCGCCCGTACGCCTCAGGAGCTGGCGTCGCTGGTCAGCCGATCCGGCGAGGAAGGGACCCTGGATGCGGAGACCGCCGAGCTGGTCTCCCGGTCGATCGACTTCGGCGAGCGGACCGCCGCCGACGTGATGACCCCCCGGCCCCGGGTCCGGTTCGTCACCACCGACGCACCGGTGGCCGAGGTGCTGCGGCTGGCCGCAGCCACCGGACACGCCCGCTTCCCGGTCACCGGCACCGGAGTCGACGAGGTGCTCGGCGCCGTCCATTTCAAGCATGCCCTCGCCGTACCGGCCGGGGAGCGCGACGACCGGCCCGTGCGGTCCGTGATGGTCGAGCTGCCCGAGGTCCCGGAGACCGCCGAGCTGGACCCGCTGCTCGGCACGCTGCGCAGCCGGGGACTGCAGATGGCGGTGGTGGTCGACGAGTACGGCGGCACCGCCGGCATCGTCACCCTGGAGGACCTGGTCGAGGAGATCGTCGGGGAGATCGCCGACGAGCAGGACCGGCCGACCGGCCGACACCAGCGCGCCGCCGACGGTTCGTGGCAGCTCTCCGGCCTGCTGCGGCCCGACGAGGCGGCCCGGCTGACCGGGCTCGACCTGCCGGAGGGCCGGATCTCCGACACCCTCGGTGGGGTGATCATCGAGGAGCTCGGCCGGCTGCCCCGGGTCGGTGACACTGTCACGGTCGTCGCCGACGACCGCGAACACCCGGACCCGGACGGGCTGCCCACGTCCGTACCGGTGGAACTGACCGTGACCCGGGTCGACGGCCGCCGCGCCGACCGGCTGCTGCTGCGCCGCGCCGACCCCACCGCGGCAGCCGGGTCTCCTGACGGACGCCGGAACGGCCACTCAGCCGGGCACCCGGAGGAGACCGCGTCATGAGTGACTGGTTGGCGATCCTCATCGGGGTGCTGCTGCTCGCCGGCAACGCGTTCTTCGTCGGTGCCGAGTTCGCACTGATCTCGGCCCGGCGGACGCAGATCGAGCCACGAGCCGCCGACGGGTCCCGGCTGGCCCGGGTCACCCTACGGGCCATGGAGAGCGTGTCACTGATGATGGCCGGTGCCCAGCTCGGCATCACCGTCTGTTCGCTCGGCCTGGGTGCCATCGGCGAGCCGGCCGTGGCGCACCTGATGGAGCCGGCCTTCGCCGCCGCCGGGGTGCCGGACGCGCTGGTGCACCCGATCGCGTTCGCCATCGCCCTGGCAATCGTGGTCTTCCTGCACATGGTGATTGGCGAGATGGTGCCGAAGAACATCGCCCTCGCCGGTCCGGAGCGGTCCGCGATGGTCCTGGGCCCGGTCCTGTACGGCGTCGTCACCGTGCTGCGGCCACTGATCTGGCTGCTCAACCAGCTCGCCAACATCGTCCTGCGCCTGCTGCGGGTGCAGCCGAAGGACGAGGTGACCTCCACCTTCACCCGGGAGGAGGTCTCCGGCTTCATCGCCCAGTCCCGCCGTGAGGGCCTGATCGACGAGCACGAGCACCGGCTGCTGACCGGGGCGCTGGCGTTCAGCGACCAGCCGACCGCCCGGGTGGCGATCCCGCTGGATTCGCTGGTCACGGTCTCCGCCACCAGCACGCCGGTCGAGCTGGAGAAGCGCTGCGCCGACACCGGCTACTCCCGCTTCCCGGTCGTCGACGGCGCCGCACAGGTCACCGGCTACCTGCACGTCAAGGACGTGCTCGGGGCCTCGGCGCAGGACCGGGACCGGGCGGTCGACTCCCGGCTGATCCGGCCACTGGTCACGGTTCGGGCCACCCAGCCGATGCGGGACACCCTGACGGTCATGCAGCAACGGGGCGCCCACCTGGCCCGGGTGGTGGACGCCGACGGCCGGTTGACCGGCCTGGCCGCGTTGGAGGACGTGATCGAGGAGCTGGTCGGTGAGGTCCGCGACGCCGCCCAGGCCGCCAGCCGCTAAACGCCGCACAGGCCGCCAGCCACTAAGCGGGCGGAGCAAGCTGCGGTGGCCCGTCGGTGGGCTGGTCGAGCGACTGGCGGGCGAGCAGCGTCGCGCCGGCCACCGCCGCCGGCATGACCAGTACCGCGCCGAACGGGATCAGGCAGCAGCAGAAGACCGCCACCCCGAAGCCGAGCGCCTTCGGCCGGTTGCTGCGCAGTGCCACCCGCCGGTCCGGCAGCCGCAGCCCACGGCGGTAGAACGCGGAACCGACCAGCTCAAGTGCGAGCCGCCAGCCGCCGAACAGGGCGGCGACCACCGGCACCACGGTCTGCCCGACGACCGGGATGAACCCGCAGAGGAACAGCGGTATCCCGATGACGATGCCAAACGCGATCAGCCGGGCCGAGTCGAGCAGGCTGTGCCACAGCGACCGCCACCACGGTACGTCGACCCCGTTCGGCACCCCGCCATGCTGCTCCTCCACCCGTTCGGAAATCTTCTCGTAGAACGGATCCCCGATGAACAGGGTCACGGCGGTGAAGGTGAGTACACCGATCAGCCCACCGAGGGCCAGCAACGCGACGGCGACCGCACCGCGTACCGCGTCCCGGGTGCCCGCCGACCAGTCGTCGGCGAACGGGGTGAGCCAGCCGGCGACGTCGACCACGACGGCTGTCCAACCGACGAACGCGGCCACGAACAGCACCCCGGCGATCACCGCCGGGATCAGCCCGAGCAGCACCATCTTCGGGTTGCGGGCGTAGGTGCCGAAGCCCCGCAGGAACAGCCGGACACCGTCGAGGAAGGCGCGGATCATCTCAGCCGGCCAGGCGCAGCCGTACCCGGCGGTTGGCCCGACCTTTGCTCTGCCACTCACGCAGGGTCGGGTCGTGCAGGTCGAGTCGGTCGGTACGGCCGTGACTGGTGACACCCACGGGTGGCAGGTTACCGCTGACCAGATGGAATCACCCAGCCAGCTGATTTGACGAGTGTCAAACTTGACCATCGTCGAAACAGCGGGCATCGTATGGTTGATTCGACGATCATCAAGACTGCAAACGCTCGCCAGCACGGAGGGATCCATGATCAACGAAGAGCAACCGGCCATCGTCATCGGGGCCGGACCGGTCGGCCTGGCCGCCGCCGCCCACCTGCACGAACGCGGCCTGCCCTGGGTCCTGCTGGAGGCTGGTGGCAACGCTGGCGCGGCGGTCGGCAGGTGGGGGCACGTTCAGCTCTTCTCCCCCTGGCGTTACAACATCGACACCGCCGCCCGCCGGCTGCTCGACGCCGCCGGCTGGGCCGCCCCCGATCCCGAGCACCTGCCGACCGGCGCCGAGTTGGTCGGCGACTACCTCGAACCGCTGGCCAAGCTGCCCGACTTGGCCGGTCGGATCCGGTACGGCGCGCGGGTCGTCGCACTGGGCCGCACCGGCATCGACCGGGTCCGCACCGACGGCCGCGAGCAGGCACCGTTCGTGGTCCGGCTCGCCGACGGTACGGAGCTCAGCGCCGGTGCCGTCATCGACGCCTCCGGCACCTGGGGTACGCCGAACGTCCTGGGCGTCAACGGGCTGCCCGCCCACGGCGAGCCGCAGGCAGCCCACTTGATCAGCACCGCTCTGCCGGACGTGCTCGGTGCCCACCGGGCCGACCACACCGGCCGGCACACCGTGGTCGTCGGTGCCGGCCACTCCGCCGCCAACACCCTGCTGGCCCTCGCCGAGCTGGCTGCTCAGGAGCCGGGCACCCAGGTCAGCTGGGTCACCCGGGGCGCGACCATCGACCGGGCGTTGGGCGGCGGCGATGCCGACGCTCTGCCTGGCCGCGGCAAGTTGGGCACCGGACTGCGGTTGCTGCTCGACTCCGGCCGAGTCGAGCTGGTCAGCGGATTCGGCGTGCACACCGTACGCGCCACCGCCAGCGGCCGGGCCGAACTGATCGCAACCGACGGCCGGACGCTGGCCGCCGACCGGATCGTGTCGGCCACCGGGTTCCGCCCCGACCACCGGATCGCCGACGAGCTACGACTGGACCTGGACCCGGCGCTGGGCTGCGCCCGGATGCTGGCCCCGCTGATCGACCCGAACGAGCATTCCTGTGGCACCGTCCCGCCGCACGGGGTGGACGAGCTCACCCAGCCGGAGCCGGGGTACTACGTCGTCGGCATGAAAAGCTACGGCCGGGCACCGACGTTCCTGCTGGCCACCGGCTACGAGCAGGTCCGCTCGGTCACGGCGGCGCTGGCCGGTGACTGGACCGCCGCCCGGGACGTACAGCTGGATCTGCCGGAGACCGGCGTCTGCTCGGTGACGCCCAGCGACCCGTCCACCACGCCGTCCGCCGCCTCCGGCGGCTGCTGCGGTTGACCGTCGTCGACCTGATCAGCGACGGGCGCCGTGGCGCCCGTCGCTGATCAGGTCGGCTCGTTGAGAAAGCCGGAGACCCGCTGCCGCAGATCGGTGCGCTGGTTCCAGAGCACACCGGGGCGGTCGTAGACGTGCAGGGCGGCGCCCGGGATGGCGGCGGCCAACCGCTCGGCGGTCTCGGCCGGGTGCAGGTCGTCGCCGACGCAGCCGATCACCAGGACCCGGGCGGTGACCGCGGCGAGCGCCGCCGGGTCGGGCACCGGCACTGCGTCGGCCAGGTCGACCAGTTCGGCTGCGAGGCCGTCGCGCAGCAGCTGGTCGATCCTGGTACGCAGGTACGCCCACGCGGCCGGGGTGTTGCGTACCGGCACCGGGGTCTCCGCCGCGATCAGCTCCGCCACCCCGGAGACGTCGCTGTCGTTGACCGCGGTGACCAGTTCGGCGACCCGCTGGCGGGCCGAGGTCGGCCGGGCCGTGTCGAAGGCCGACGGTAGGAAGAACACCGCCCGGTCGAACCGCTGCGGGCTGTCGGTCAGCAACCGGGCCAGCGCCCCGGCACCGAGGCTCATCCCGACCGCCCGGCCGGCACCGGTCAGATCGGCCACGGCCCGCAGGTCCCGGGCCAGATCGGGGTAGCCCCATGGGCCGGCCGGCGCGGCGGACCGGCCGTGCCCCCGGAACTGGAAGAACACCTTGCGCCCGGCTACTCCGCTACCCAGCGGCCGGGTGGTGGCGATGCCGTACGCGATGCCGTGCGCGAAGACGGTGGTCGGCTCACCGGACCCGGTGATCAGCCGTTCCAGCTCCACGCCGTGCGGCGTGGTGATCACCTCGGTCTCCGGTTCGGGCAGCGCGGGCCGGCCGGTACGGGGACCGGACGGGCCGGGTCCGTAGGTCCGCGGCCCGCCGTCCGGCGGCGGTGGCCAACGGAAATCTCTCACCAGGAGCCTCGGCCGTCGGCGATGTCCCGCAGCCCGACCCGCACGTCGAGCAGGTAGATCAGCCCGGCGGCGATCCCGATCAGGCCGAACAGGCTGACCTGGAACAGCAGGGTGAGCAGCAGGCAGACGCCGAGGATGGCCAGCCACGCGCCTTTCGGCAGGGTGCCGATCGCCGGGAACGCCTCGCCTTTCTGGGTGACGCAGTGCACCAGCGCGACCGCCTGCACGACGAGGGCGAACACGAACAGCGCCAGGTTGAGGATGTACCGGACGTCGGCATAGAACAGCGGCGCGGCAGAGTCCATGCCCAAAGCTTATGCCGCGGGCCCCGGACGGGTGCCACCTGCATCCGGGGCCCGCGGATCACCCGGACCCGCCGGAACTACTCGGCCTTGGCCTGGGTGGGCTTGGCCGGCTCGGTCGAGTCGGCTTCCGGTGCCGCGGTGACCTGGGCTGGAGCCTCGGTGGTCGCCATGTCGGCGTTGACGGTGTCGGCGGCCCGGACCACCCCGGTGCCGACGACCCGCTCGCCGTGCGCCACCAGCGTGCCGTAGATCGCCACGGCCCGCTGCCCGGCCGACTGGGCACCGGCGAGCACCGCGTCGCGGTTGCGCACCGCGATCGCCCGCAGGCGCTCCAGGTCGGCACCGGTGTTGGCCCGCTCACGCAGCTCGGCCGTGCCCTGGGTGGCCTTCTCCCGCAGGCCGACGGTGCCGAGGGTGGCCTTGCCGGTCAGCTGGGTGACGGCCACCGGTAGCTTGCGCAGCTGCTGGTAGGCCAGGTCACCGGCGCCGGCGACGGCGTACAGAGGTGCTGGGATCCGCTTGGTCTTCGGCTGGCTCATCGTTGCTCCTCCTCGGCCGCTGCGGCGGCCTGCTCGGTTTCCCCGGCCCGGGGCGTACGACGCCGGGGGGTGGTCTTCTGCCGGGAAGTGGTCCTGGTCGGCGCGGTCGGCGGCGGGTCCTCGCCCGCCGGGCCAGGTGCGGCCCCGGCCTCGGTGACGGCGACCGACTGCAGGGTCTGCTCCTCAACTTCTTCGGCGGCTTCGGCGGCGGTAGCTGTGTCCGCGTCGGTGTCCGGTCCGGCGTGCCGGGCGTTCTCCCGGCGGAACGTCTCGTAGATCTGGCTCAGCGACTGCTTCTGCGCCATGGTGAGGTCGGGGTCCGAAGCGATCGCGGCAAGCACGCCCTGGCCGTCCTTGTCGTCGAGCAGCCCGGCCCGCAGGTACATCACCGGCGTGGAGACCCGCAGCGCGCTGGCCAACTGCTGGAGCACCTCCGCGCTCGGTTTGCGCAGGCCGCGCTCCACCTGACTGAGGTACGGGTTGCTGACGCCGGCCTGCTCGGCGAGCTGCCGCAGCGAGATGCGGGCGTTGTGCCGCAGGTCCCGGATGAAGCCCCCGATGTCGCGAGGCAGGTCCTTCGGTGTGGCCATGTCTCGACGGTAGCCCCGATCTGCTTGCAACTGCTAGCGAAACGCTAACGAAAGTTAGCGGAGTCACCCGGAAGAACCGTCGCAGGAGCAGCCGAGAAAGTCGTTGGCGGCCACCCGCCCCGTGTCGCTAGGCTGCCCGCCGATGACGACGATCCGGGTAGGCAACGCAACGATCAGCTACGACGACGTCGGCACCGGGCCACCCGTACTGCTGATCCACGCCGGCATCGCCGACCGCCGGATGTGGCGGGCGCAGGTCGCCGCGCTTCGTGACCGGCACCGGGTGATCGCCATGGATCTGCGCGGGTACGGCGAGTCCGACCTGCCGGCCACCGCGTTCGCCCACCACGACGACGTGATCGGCCTACTGGACGCGCTCGGAGTCGCCCGCGCCGCGCTGGTCGGCTGTTCGTTCGGCGGCGCGGTCGCCATCGACGTCGCCATCGCCCACCCCGACCGGGTCACCGCCCTCGCCCTGTTCGGGTCCGCCCTGGGCGGCCACGACTGGTCCGACGCCACCGAACAGCTCTGGGACGACCTGGTCGGCGCGGTGGACCCGGAGGATCTGGACGCGATGGCCGACGCCGAGGTGCGGTTCTGGGTCGTCGGCCCGCACCGGCAGCCCGCCGACGTCGACCCGGAGCTGATCGCCTTCGCCCGCGAAATGGACCGTCGGGCGCTCGCCGCCGAAGCCGCGCTCGGCGACGTCACCCACCGCGAACTCGATCCACCGGCGGCCCGCCGGCTCGGTGAGATCGGCGTGCCGGTGCTGGTCGGCGCCGGTGCGCTCGACGTGCCGGACATCCTTGCCCTGGCCGACCTGATCAGCACCGGCATCCCGACCGCCCGGCGGCTGCCGGACGTGCCCGACGCGGCCCACCTGCTGCCGCTGGAGTGCCCCGGGCCGGTCGACGCCGCGCTGCGTGAGTTCCTCGCCGACACCGTGCGATAGCCGATCACCGTGCGATAGCCAACTCGTCCGCCGGCCAGTCTCGTCAGGAGGGCCGGCACAGGGCGCGCAGCGTGCCGACCGGCTGGCCGCCACCGAGCACCGGCGGCTCACCGAGTTCGGCCAGAGCCGTCGGATCCAGGCCTTCGGCGTCGGCGCCAGTGCCGACGCCGAGCCGACGCAGCGCGGCGACCACCGGCGGCACCGTCGCCCGCTGCGCGCCGTCGTCGATCTTCACCGCGATCGCCCCGACGCCGGGCACCGCCACCGCCAGCACACCCTCCGCACCGACCTTGGCCAGCAGCCCGGGCACGGCCCGCATCAGTCGGGTGTCGGCCCGTCCGGTGCCGGCCACCAGCTCCGGGTACGCCCGCATCGCGTCCGCCACGGTCCGCTCCACCGACCCGGCGAGGCCGTGCACCAGCCGCAGGAACGCCCGCGCCACCGCGGTCAGCGACAGCGCCAGCACCGGCGCGCCGCAGCCGTCCACCCCGACGGCGGCGGCCGGCTCACCGGCGTACTCCTCGACGGCGGCCCGGATCCGTTCCTGCAACGGATGCTCCGGATGCCAGTACTCCTCCACCGGCCAACCGGCCGCCCGGCAGGTCAGCAGCATCCCGGCGTGCTTGCCGGAGCAGTTCATCTGCAGCCGACTCGGCCCGCCACCGGCTCGCAGCACGTCGGCTGCGGCGGCCGCGCCGACCGGCAGCTCCGGCGGGCAGCGCAGCGCCGCCTCGGTGAGCCCGGCGGTACGCAGCAGCGCGGCCACCCGGGCCAGGTGGAAGTCTTCGCCACTGTGGCTGGCACAGACCAGCGCCAGGTCGGCTGGATCGGCCAGCCGCAGCCCTGCCCACAGCATGCCGATCGCCTGCAACGGCTTGTTCGCCGACCGGGGGAACACCGGCGACTCCACGTCGCCGAACCGCTCCCGCAGTCCGCCGTCAGCGGCCAGCACCACCAGTGAGCCGTGATGCCGGCTCTCCACGAAACCGGAGCGGGCCATCTCGACCAGCGGCACCCCGCCGGCGTACCTGGTCAACTCTGCGACATCCCGGCTCAGGGCTCGATCGCGGCGGTGAACTCACCGGCACGCAGATCGGCGTCGTCCGGCACGTTGCGTTTCACCACCGCCAGAGCGACCATGCCGAGCTCGTGGTGGCGCAGCGCGGTGCCGACGAAGCCGACCGTCCGGCCCTCCAGGGTCAGCGGGGTGCCGGCGTCCGGCGGGGTATCGCTGGTCACCCCGTCGAGGTGCAGCAGCACCAGCCGGCGCGGTGGCCGGCCCAGGTTGTGCACCCGGGCCACCGTCTCCTGCCCCCGGTAGCAGCCCTTGTCGAGGTGGACCGCCGGTCCGAGCAGGCCGACCTCCGCGGGGATCGCCCGGTGGTCGGTCTCCAGACCGACCCGGGGGGTACGCGAGGCGACCCGCATTGCCTCGTACGCCCACAGCCCGGCCGGGGCTGCACCGGCCGCACTCGCCTCGGCCACCAGTTGTGCCGTCGCGGCCCGGGGTACCAGCAGGTCGACGCCGAGTGGCACCCGGCGGGCCCAGCCACCCCGGTACGGCCCGTCGGTCGGCAGCGCGGCCACCGGGTAGAGCACGGTGGGCCGGTCGGGGATCGACCCGGCGGCGAACTTCGACGCGGGCACCGGCAGCAGGTCCGGGTCGGCCAGCCCGGTCACGCCCAGCGCCGCCGCCGCGTCGACCGCGGCCGGGCCGACCAGCGACAGCACCGCCCAGTCGGCGGTCACCTCCGCTGGGTCGACCTGGGTGAAGAACCGCATTTTCAGCAGGTACGTCAGCAGCTCGCCGGCCATCTGCGGCTCGGTGTCCAGCCAGGTGGTGGTGCCGTCCTCGGCGACCATCGCGTGCTGCTCCACGTGGCCGTGTGGGGAGAGCACCAGCAGCTCGGTGCCCTGACCGGCGCGCAGCGTCGCCAGATGCTGGGTGGTCAGGGTGTGCAGCCAGCCGATCCGTTCGGCCCCGGGCACCGCCAGCACTCCCCGGTTGCTCCGGTCGACCAGGCCGACCTCGGTGGCGAGCCGGCGCTGCTCGCGCATCGGGTCGCCGTAGTGGGCGGCGACCCCGGCGTCGGGGGATCCGGTGGCCACGTCGGCGATGTCCACCGCGCCGGGTATGTCGATCACTGTCTTCCTCCGCACCGCTCGCAGGTGCCGAACAACGCCATGTGGCCGATGTCCACCTGGAAGCCGCGCTGTTCGGCGAGCGCGGTGATCAGCGGCTCGGCCAGCGCCGGGTCCATCTCCGAGACCGACTTGCAGGACCGGCAGACCAGGTGGACGTGCTGGTCCTCGCCGACGGAGTGGAACGTCGGCGAACCGTGCGACAGGTGGGTGTGGGTGACCAGGCCCAGCTCTTCGAACAGCTCCAGAGTGCGGTAGATGGTGGTGATGTTGACCCCGGCGGCGACCTCGCGCACCGCGTTGAGCACCTGCTCCGGGGTGGCGTGTCCCAACTCGTGCACCGCTTCCAGGATCAGCTGACGCTGCGCGGTCAGCCGTAGCCCGCGCGAGCGCAGCATTTCTGCCAGGGAAGATTCAGCCACCGTCGCCATCCTATCGCCGCCGTCTCCGTGGCCGACCTGTCTCCGTGACCGACCTGTCTCCGTGACCGACCTGTCTCCGTGACCGACCTGTCTCCGGAGCCGATCTGGATCAGCCGCCGACCCGGATCAGCCGGGCGGACAGGTGCGGGGACAGCGGCTGACCGACGGCGGCCATTTCCTGGGCGTACAGCAGCGCCCCCTCCACGATGCCGAACAGCCGGTGGCCACCGGTGACCTCCTTGGCGGTACCGGTACGCACCACAGCGTCGGTGGCCAACTCGACCTGCACCCCGGTGACCCGACCCAGGTAGAGCTCCATCACCCCGGTCGGGGTCATCATCGTCGCCTCCAGCTCACCGGTGGCCCGGCCGTCGGCGTCGGTCACCGCCCGCCACCAGCCGAGTTCACGGCCGGCCGGGCGCACCGGGCGGGACTGTTCGTCGAGCAGCCAGGCCCGCGACTCGTACCGCAGGAACGGCCGGCCGTCGTGGCTGATCTGGATCTCCTGCGCGTAGTCGAAGTCCTCAATCGTCGGGTAGCCGCCGCGCCCCCGCCCACGCCACACCCCGATGTACGGCAGCAGCGCGTTCAACGCCGGGTGCAGCTTCGGGCCGACCCGCAGGTCGTGGCTCTCCTCGAACGGGTACGGGTCGACCGGCGGGGCGTCCAGCCATGGCGGCCGGACCGGGTTCTCCTCGGTGCTCGGCTGTCCCGCTCCGGACGCGCTGCTCGCGCTCATCGATCCTCCGCTTTCTCACCAGCGTCCACGGCAGATGCGGACCGCGAGGTAGACCAGGCCACCGGCGAGCGCGCCGAAGCCTGCCACCAGCAGGCTGACGAACCCGATCTCGGTAACCATGACAAGGCCATCCTATGCTGGCCGCATGGCTCGCACTCTCGTCGTGAAGGCGACCGCCGGCTCGGACGAGCCGGAGCGGTGCGCCCAGGCGTTCACCGTAGCGGGCACCGCCGCCGCGGCCGGCGTCGAGGTCTCCCTCTGGCTGACCGGTGAGTCGGCGTGGCTCGGGCTGCCCGGCCGGGCAGCCGAGTTCGACCTGCCGCATTCGGCTCCGCTGCCCGACCTGCTGGACGCGGTGCTGGCCGGTGGTGGTCGGGTGACGGTCTGTACGCAGTGCGCGGCCCGCCGTGGGTTCGGCCCGGACGATGTGCTGCCGGGGGTACGGATCGCCGGGGCGGCGGTCTTTGTCGAAGAGATCATGGCCGACGGCGTCCAGGCCCTCGTCTACTGACCGGGTGTCTAGCGGCCGGGTCGGCAGCCGACGACGGATCAGCGGTTGGACGACGGGATCAGCAGGTGAAGTCGGTGGCGGCGATCCAGACGTCGTCGCCGTCGAGCCGCACCACGGTGCCCTTGCTGCCGTACCGGTGGATGAACAGCGGTGCCTGATCGGAGACCACGGTGGCGCGCGGCATGGTGAAGCCGAGCGACGCCCACTCGTCGGACTCCGCGGTGCTGGCCGCAGTCAGCGCGTAGCTGCTGAGCTGTCCGTCTCCGTCGGGACAGGGCAGTTCCACCGACGATGCGGCCCGTACGTCGGCCACCCCGAAGGCGCCCGTCAGCACTTCGGCGTGGCTGCGCGGGGTCGGGCCGACGATGGCGCCCGGCCGGGGGTCGGCGGGCGCGGGCCGGGACCCGTCGGAGGCCGGTCGGCAGCCGGTGCTGATCCGCAACTGCACTACGCCGGCGCGGATCAGTTCGCCGCGGACCGCGACGAAATCACCGGCGTCGGCACCTAGCCGCGACCGGCCGGTGGCGGCGTCGTGCCGGGCTATCGCGGCGTAGCTGGCCGGGAGCCGGTGGGCGATCCGGTCGAGCAACGCCGGGCCGGAGTCGGGCGCCGTGTAGGCGGTGAGCACCCGGGTCAGTTCGGCGCCGGGGCGCATCGGCGTGATCCGGCAGCCGGCGCTGATCTGTTCCTCGGCCAGCACCACCACGCCGGCGTCGCCGACCGCAGCGGTCAGGTCGATCGCCGCCCGGTCGGCGACTGGCCGCGCCTGTCCAATGTCGCGCTGCTCGCGGACGGTCGGGCTGTCGTCCCGCTGGGACTGCACGGCCAGGCCGAACAGCAGCACGCTCCAGGCGACTGCGGCGGCCGCCAGCGACCACCGCCACCACCGACGCACCGGGCCCTGACCAGCGGCGCTCGGCGGCATGGCGGCAGATGACGGCACCTCGGCAGATGACGGTCCCGACGACGACGGCGGCGGGGCTGCTGCTGCCGGGTGTGCCGGCGGGACGGCCGGGGTCGCGGGCGGGTCGTCAGTCACCCGGCCATGGTGCCAGGTACCGGCCAGGGCGGCCGGCCGGCCCGGCAGCCGTCAGCAGCCGACCTCGACCGGCCTGCCGATCCGCTGCTCCGGCAGCTCCCGATCCGACCCGTCCCAGCCGGGCTCGTCCGGTACCGCATCCTCGTGGACCAGTTCGTCGCGAGCCGCCACGTCGTCACGGACCGCCACATAGTCACGGACCGCGCCGTCGCCGGCCACGTCGTCCCGCTGGTACCCGACCCGGTCCGGTCCCGTCGCCGCCAGAGCGCCGAAGTTGTCCGGCGCGCTCGACGCGAGCCGGTAGCCGACGCCCCGTACGGTCTGGATCTCCAGGCCGCCGCCGGCGCCGCGCAACTTGCGGCGCAGCCGTTTCACGGCCGAGTGCAGGATGGCCGTGTCGCCGAGATAGGCCCCGCCCCAGACCGAGCCGAAGAGCCGTTCGTAGGTCCAGACCACCACCGGTGGGGTGGCCAGCCGGGCCAGCAACTCCCGCTCCAGCCGGGTCAGCGCCAACGGCTCACCCCGCCAGGTGACGAGATGGCCGGGCACGTCGACGACGAGGTCGCCGAGCACGACCGGCGCCGCCGGTTCCGGTTCTTCCGCCGGTACGGGCGGAAACAGCATCGCCCGTAACTCGGCCAGATCAGTACAGATGACTACCGTGCCGCAGTCGTCGAGGCGTCTCACGACGCGCTCACGGACGGCTACGTCAGCGGTGACACACACGACCAGTGGCACCTCACCGTTGACCACCGCGCACTCCTCCCCAGGTTGCTGCGTGTCATCAGACAACGCCGTTTAGTCGCCGGAGTCAACAGCGACAGTCACCGATACCACCGCGGCCCGACGCTCGACCACATGTTGCCCGGGTACTGCCTGAAAACTGCCCAACAGACCCCATTGATCACCAACGTCGCCCACTAAAGCATGACTCGTAGCCGCCGTGCGAAAACTATCCGTAGAGCACTGCCCGCACGCGACTTGGGCGGATTTCGGGCTTTCCGGTCCGCTGATCCCGCGGTCCGGCGAGTACGGACCGCCTACGAGCATGGGGGGACCGCGTGGTCGACCTGCCCCGCCGCCGAACCGGACGACACCATAGTGACCGCAGCACCGCCCGCCGCCGCGTCCACGGCGGCCAGGGCCGGCTGCTGCACCGGATATTCACCGCCGGGCTGATCACCCTGCTCGCGGTGACCGCCCAACCCGCCGCCGCGACCGCCGCACCCGGTGCCGGCCCGGCCGACGGGTCGGCCACCGCGCCGATCAGCGCCGAGCTCGCCGCCGAACTGGACCGCGACGGCACCATCGACTTCATGGTCTACCTACGCGACCGCGCCGACCTGTCCGGTGCGGCCGACGCCGCCAGCGCCGGGCTGCCGACCGGTGACCGGCGCGCCGACGCCCGGGCCGAGGCCGTACACCACGAGCTGACCACCACCGCCCGGCGCAGCCAGCAGAGCCTGCGCAAACTGCTCGACGGGCGGAAGGCTGACTACACTGCGTACTGGATCGCCAACGCGGTCCGGGTCACCGGCGACCGGGACCTGGCCGACCGGATCGCCGCCCTGCCCGAGGTGCAGCAGCTCGAACCAGCTCGCAGCTACCCGCTGCTCACCCCGGAACCAGCCGAACCGGTGCCGCCGGTCGGCGACGACGCCGGCACCACCGCCGTCGAGTGGAACATCGACGACGTCCGGGCGCCACAGGTCTGGTCCGAATTCGGCACCAGCGGCGACGGAATCGTCGTGGCCACCATCGACAGCGGCGTCGAGTTCGACCACCCGGCCCTGGCCGCCAGCTACCGGGGAGCCGGCGCCGGCGGCTACGACCACGACTACAACTGGTTCGACCCGACCGGCATCTGCCCGACCGGGACCCCCTGTGACAACAACGGTCACGGCACCCACGTCACCGGCACCATGACCGGCGACGACGGCGGCGACAACCAGACCGGGGTGGCACCCG
Organism: Solwaraspora sp. WMMA2080; assembly: GCF_027497395.1. GTDB lineage: Bacteria > Actinomycetota > Actinomycetes > Mycobacteriales > Micromonosporaceae > Micromonospora_E. Next base: position 3,615,147 of record NZ_CP114910.1, read on the forward strand.
GTGCCCGCTGGATCGCCGCCAAGGGCTGCGAGGTCACCAACTGCTCCGACGCGTCGCTGCTGGCCGCCGGCCAGTGGGTGCTCGCCCCGACCGACACCTCGGGCGCGAACCCCCGGCCGGAGCTGCGCCCCGACGTGGTCAACAACTCGTGGGGCGGCGGACAGGCCGACCCGTGGTACCGGCAGACCGTCGACGCCTGGATCGCCGCCGGCATCTTCCCGGCCTTCGCCATCGGCAATGAGGGACCGGGCTGCGGCACCGCCAGCTCCCCCGGCGACTACCCGCAGGCGTACGCAACCGGCAACTACGACGTCAACCACCGGATCGCCGCCCGGTCCAGCCGGGGCGCCTCGTTGGTCGACGGATCGGTCAAGCCGAACATCGCCGCGCCCGGCACCGCGGTCCGCTCCAGCATCCCCGGTGGCGGGTACGCGGCGTACAGCGGCACCTCGATGGCCTCCCCGCACGTCGCCGCCACAGTCGCGCTGGCCTGGTCGGCGGCACCGACCCTGCACGGCGACATCGCCGCCACCCGGGCCCTGCTGGACGGCACCGCGATCGACACCGACGACACCAGCTGCGGCGGGACCGCAGCCAACAACAACAACTTCGGTGAGGGTCGGCTCGACGCGTACGCCGCCGTCGAGGCCGCCCCGCGCGGACCCGCCGGCCGGGTGACCGGCGTGGTCACCGGCGACGGCGACCCGCTGCCCGGCGCCACCGTCGCCGCCGGCGACCGCAGCGTCACCACCGGCACCGACGGCGGCTACTCGCTGACCCTGCCGACCGGTGAGTACACCGTCACCGCCAGCGCGTTCGGCTACCAGCCGGACAGCGCCACGGTCACGGTCGCCGAGGACGGCACCGTCGAGCAGGACTTCGACCTGGCCGCCACCACCCTGGTCACGCTCAGCGGCCGGGTCACCGACGCGGCCGGCCACGGCTGGCCGCTCTACGCCCGGGTCGAGGTCGACGGACGGCCGGAGACCGTCACCTACACCGACCCGGCGTCCGGCCGCTACACGCTGACCGTGCCCGGCGGCACCGCCGTGACGCTGGTCGCCACGGCGACGCTCGCCGGATACCAGCCGACCCGGGTGGAGGTGCCGGCCGGCGACACCGACCGCACCGTGCACCTGGCGGTGCCGGTCACCGCCGAGTGCGTGACCCCCGGGTACGTGGCCAGCTTCGGCGACCCGCTGCTCGCCGAGAGCTTCCCGACCGCCGACACCCCGGACGGCTGGTCGGTGGTCAACCGCACCGACGGCGGCGGTTGGGAGTTCTCCGACATCGGCTCGCGGGGCAACCTGACCGGCGGTGACGGCGGCTTCGCCAACATCGACAGTGACGCGCTCGGCGTCGGTGAGGTCCAGGACACCGACCTGGTCACCCCGATGCTGGACCTGTCCGGCGCGGACGCGCCGTACCTGCGGTTCGCCAGCGACTGGCGGGCGGTGGGGCTCAGCGACAGCGCCGAGATCGGTGTCTCGGTCGACGGCGGCGCCAGCTGGACCAACGTGTGGCGGCACACCACCAGCCGACGCGGGCCGCGCACCGAGGAGATCCCGCTGACCTCGGTGGCCGGTGCCGACGAAGTGCTGATCCGGTTCCACTTCCAGGGCAGCTACGCCTGGTGGTGGCAGGTCGACGACGTCGAGGTGGTCGACCGAAGCTGCACCCCGCTGCCCGGTGGCCTGCTGGTCGGCAACACCACCGACCACAACACCGGGGCCGCGCTGAACGGCGTCACGGTGGCCAGCGCCACCGACCCGACGGTACGGGCGGTCTCCGCCGCCACGCCGGACGACCCGGCCCTGCCCGACGGCTTCTACCAGCTCTTCTCGCCACTGGTCGGCGAGCAGGAGTTCACCGCGACGCGAGCGCCGTACCAGGTGCGGAGCCGGACGGTGACGGTGGTCGCCGACCGGGCCCGCCGGGCCGACTTCTCGGTCAAGGCCGGCCGGTTGGCGATCAGCCCGACCAGCCCGGTCGTGTCCCACCAGCCGTACGGCAGCACCCGCAAGGCCAAGGTGACGGTGACCAACACCGGCAGCGCGCCGGCCGAAGTCGAGATGCTGACCGGCGACGGTGGGTTCAGCCTGCTGGCCGGCGACGGTGCCCCGCTGGCCGAACACAAGGTCAAGGGAATCAGCAAGGCCTGGCAGGGTCCGGCGTACGGCGCCCCGGCCGGTGCCGCGCCGACCCGGATCACCGCCGCGACGGAGGCGGCCGGAGCCGCGGCCGGGACGGCCGCCGATGCCTGGACGCGGGCCCCGGACCACCCGACGGCGGTCTTCGACAACGCGGCCGCCACGCTCGACGGCAAGGTCTACTCGGTCGGCGGGGGCAGCACCACCGGCACCGAGCGGGACGCCTGGGTCTACGACCCGGTCACCGACGTCTGGAGCGCCCTGCCCGACCTGCCGACGGCCCGCAGCAAGCCGGTGCTCACCGCGGCCGGCGGCAAGCTGTACCTGTTCGGCGGATGGGGTGCCGGTGGGACTCCGGTGGCGAGCGTCGACGTGTTCGACCCGGCGACCGGGACGTGGGCCACGCTGTCCGGGGTGACCAGCCCCGCGCCGCGGGCCGCAGCCGGGTCCGCCGTCATCGGCGGCACGATCTACCTGATCGGCGGCTGCACCGACGGCACCTGCACCGACTCGCGTACGGTGCTGGCGTTCGACACCGGCACCGGCACGTTCCGGTCCCGGGCCGACTATCCGGTTGCCGCGTCCTGGTTGGCCTGTGGCGGGATCGGTGAGCTGGCGTACTGCGCCGGCGGCGCCGGCGCCGTCGAGTACCGGTCGACGTACGCCTACGACCCGGCCACCGACGCCTGGAGCCCGTTGCCGGACCTGCCGTTGGACCTGTGGGGCGGGCAGTACGCGGCGGCCGGTGGCCTGCTGGTGATCGCCGGCGGGGTGACCGGGGCGTCCACCACGGTGACGAACCGTACGGTCGGCTTCGACCCGGCCGCCGGGGTCTGGCGTGACCTGCCGAACACCGAGTTCGCCCGGTACCGGGGCGCCGGTGCCTGCGGGGCGTACAAGGTCGGCGGATCGCCGAGCTCGTTCGTCGGTTCGGCGCAGGTGGAGGTGCTCGCCGGGCTGGAGCTGTGCGACGCCGCGGCCGACCTGCCGTGGCTGGTCACCGACCCTGGCAGCTTCACCCTTGCCCCTGGTGCCTCCCGGACGGTCACCGTCACGCTGGCGGCGACCGCCGAGGCCGGCGTGGACCAGCCCGGCCGGTACGCGGCGACCCTCGGGTTGCGGTCCGACACCCCGTACCCGGTCGGCCAGGTGGACGTGCAGATGAACGTCTCGCCGCCGGCCTCCTGGGCGAAGGTACAGGGCACCGTCACCGGGGTCAGCTGCGCCGGGGTCGAGGTCGGAGTAGCCGGGGCGACGATCCGGCTGAACTCGCTGACCGATCCGGGCACCGGCTACACGCTGCGCACCGGTGCCGATGGCGGGTACGCGTACTGGCTGCCACGCGGGCAGTACGAGATCATCTCCGCGAAGGACGGCTGGGTGCCGCAGGCCCGGCAGGAACGGCTGCCGGCCGGGATCGTCACCACGGTCGACAGCGTGCTCGAACCGGTCGATCCCTGCCCGGCCCGCCTCGGCGGGATCTGACCCGGGTGACCGGGTCGACCGACGGCGTGTCTGACCGATGGTGAGAACGGGTGCCGGGCCAGCCCAGCTCTGGCCCGGCACCCGCCGGCGGTCAACCCGGAATCGTCACGGGTTGACCGGGCATCGCACCCAGTCCCGGCCCTTCACATACGACCACGAGCAGGTGTGCACGGCGTGGCCCTTGCGGTTCCGCAGGAATGCCTTGTCACCTTCGACATCCCACACGAAACCAGCCGTGTTCCAGTACACGGTCCGTGCGGTGTCGTCGCCGGCACCGGAACGCAGCCATACCCGGCCGCCTTTTCCAGGAATGACGACGTCGCCGAACCGGTAAGTCCGGCCATTCTTGTTGTGCACCGTGTAGCCCCGCAGGTTGACCGCTTCCTTACCCCGGTTGACCAGTTGCAGCCATTCCCGGTTGGCGAACGTCCCACTGCCGTCGTTGACGCCGTTCGGGTGGTACTGGACGCTGTGCACCCGCAGGCTGGGTGCAGCACTCGCAGGTGCGGCGATGGTCATCGAGGTGACCAGCCCGAGCATCGCCGCAGTCAGGACACCGACAGTCTTTCGCATGATTCCCCCATGGGATGAGCAATTTTCGCAGGCATCGGAAGAACCGAAACCCGATTCGCCGTACGCCCGCTACCGCCACGAAGAATTGTGGGTGACGGGCCGCCCAATTCACCAGAGAGTGACGTCATCAAGTCAGTTCGTACTGCCGCGCCGTCCCGTCGGGCGCTGGTGCCTTGTCGGTGTGGCCACCGGCCGGAGCGACCAGGGTGACGCCGTCGGTCGGCCGTTTCCGCTGTCCACAGGGCGACAGCGGGAACCGGCGACGGGTGATCCGCCGCCAATGTCGGTCACGAAGCCGACAGGCCGCCGCCCCGGGAAAACTCCGGGGCGGCGGCCTGTCGTCGGGTCGGGCCGGGCGTCAGCTGCCGACGGTCACCGAGACCTCGTTGACTCCCTGGGCGGCGGTCACCGGGGTGTCGCCGTTGCCGTGCCGGGACAGGGCCCGCAGGGTCCAGCTGCCCGGTGCGGCGAAGAACCGGAACTGGCCGGCCGGCGAGGTGACCACCTCGGCGGTGAACTCGCCGGTGGCGTCCAGCAGCCGCACGTACGCGCCGGCCACGGCCTCGCCGCCGGCCGACCGCACGGTCCCGGTGATCACGGTCTCCTTGGCCAGGTCGACGCTGGCCGGCAGCGGTGCCGCCTGGTCCGGGGCGGCGCAGCCCGCCGCGGTCGGGGCATTCGGTGTGGTCGCAGCGGTCATCGTCACGCCTTTCCGGGCTCGTCGCCGAGCACAACCGGCACGCCGATCAGCGAGCCGTACTCGGTCCAGGACCCGTCGTAGTTCTTCACGTTGGAGTGCCCGAGCAGCTCCTTGAGCACGAACCAGGTGTGCGAGGAACGCTCGCCGATCCGGCAGTACGCGATGGTGTCCTTGCCGTCCTCGAGGCCGGCCTCGGCGTACAGGGCGCGCAGCTCGTCGTCGGACTTGAAGGTGCCGTCCTCGTTGGCCGCCTTGGACCACGGCACGTTGACCGCGGTCGGAATGTGCCCGGCCCGCTGCGCCTGCTCCTGCGGCAGGTGGGCGGGGGCGAGCAGCCGGCCGGCGAACTCGTCGGGCGAGCGGACGTCGACCAGGTTCTGGGTGCCGATCGCGGCCACCACCTCGTCACGGAATGCCCGGATGGAGCTGTCCGGCTCCTGGGCGACGTACTGGGTGGCCGGGCGGGCGACCACCTCGGTGGTCATCGGGCGGGCGTCCAGCTCCCACTTCTTGCGGCCGCCGTCGAGCAGCTTGACGTCGCGGTGGCCGTACAGCTTGAAGTACCAGTACGCGTACGCCGCGAACCAGTTGTTGTTGCCGCCGTAGAGGACCACGACGTCGTCGTTGCCGATGCCCCGCTCGGACAGCAGCGCCTCGAACTGCGACTTGTTGATGAAGTCGCGGCGTACCGGGTCCTGCAGGTCGGTCTTCCAGTCGATCTTGACCGCGCCGGCGATGTGCCCACCGTCGTACGCGGAGGTGTCCTCGTCGACCTCGACGAAGACGACGCCCGGGGCGTCGAGGTTCTTCTCGGCCCAGTCGGCCGAAACGAGTGCGGTGTCGCGACTCATCAGATCACTCCCTGGTTGGTCTCCCCCTGGCCCGGCGGGCCGCCGGTGTGGAGGAAGCGGATCGGTGGCGAGTCCACGCCGCAGGTGTCGCACCTGTGCGGGACCCTGGAGGACGGATCACGGACGTGCGACGGCGCCGCTGCCGGGCGATGGTGAGAATTCTTCGGCGCTGGTCACCGACCACAGAAAGGGTCGACGACAGCCCGCCGGGTCAGCCCGCCGTCAGAGGACCGGGCGACACAGGCAGGTGGCCACACGGCACAGGTCGACCGCGCGCCGCTTAGTGAGGAACTTCCCCATGGGGCCGAAGCTTACCAGCCTGTTTCCGGACGGTCACCGATCCGACCACGCAATGGGACATCCGGGCGCTGAGACCTGCGCCACCCTGCAGCCGGGTCCGCCACGCCGGTCCGCAACGCCGGTCCGCCGGAGATGGTCAGCCGAGTGCGCTCAGCGGCACGTCGGTGGCGGTGGCGGTGACGGCCAGGCCGGCCGGGGTCACGGCCACCTCCTGCAGGTCGAGCTGGAACGGCAGGGCGGGCAGCGGCACCGCGATGGACAATTGCTGGGCGTAGGCCTCAACGAACCCGCGGGCCGCCTCGTCGCCGGGCAGCCCTTCGGCGGCGAGTTCGTCGAAGCGCAGCAGCACCTCGCCCGGAGCGACCTCCAGGTCCGCGGTGCCGGTCAGGGTGACCTGCTGACCGAGGATGTCCACCGGGGCGGTGACGCCGAGCCGTCCATCCTGTTCGGACAACTCCACGCCGGGCTGGTCGATCAGCTGCACGATGCTGTCGTAGGAGACCGTGGCGGTCCCCTGCACGGTCTCCGCGATGACCTCACCCTGGCCGGTGCGCAGCGTCTCCAACGGCGCCTGTACGCCCCGCGCGTCGACGTCGAGGGTGGGCAGCCGCACGCTGTTGCCGTTGACCGCCGCCGACACGTCGCGCAGCACGATCGAGACTGACTGGTAGCGGCCGGTCGCGACCTGGCTGAGGAACGGGAACCCGCCGATCGAGACCTCCGGCTCGGAGGACTCGATGTTCTGACCGGCCACCTGCTGGCGGATCTGGTCGGCGACCGCCCGTTCGGCGTACGCGACGGCGACCCGGTCGGCGACGACCAGGACCAGCGCCAGGACGAGCAGCAGCACGGCGACGACGGTCAGTAGCCGGCGGGCTCGTCGGCCTGGTTGCCGCTGGGAACGCGACCGGTGGACCGGTTCCTCCTGGTACGCCGGATAGGTCGACACGGTGCCTCCTCGGCTGCGGACGGATGCGCCGTACCGTATCTACCCAACCTGAGTACGGCTCATCCGGCACCGGCCCGACCGGTCAGGTACCTCACCTGACCGACCCGGTGACCTGACCGACCCGGTGACTCAGTTGAAGATCAGCACACCGAGGGCGTAGGACAGCGGCGCGGCGAGGGCGAACCCGCCGAGCGGACCCTGCATGTGCCGGGCCACCCACATCGTCGGCGGATCCCCGGCCATCTGCCGGCTGGCCTCGGCGTAGCCGGTGGCGAGGTCGACCAGGACCGCCGCACTGGCGGCGACCAGGCCGACCAGGGCCGCAGTGACCGGGGTGAAGCCGACCACGTAGATGCCGAGCACTGCGCTGGCCAGCGTGCCCACCATGGCACCGAGCACCACGCCGGTGGCGCCCCGGGGCACCTGCGGGGCGAGCCGCGGCCGGGACACCACCGCGTCGGTGAGCCGGGCGGTCATCAGCGCGATGCCGGTGCCGGCCAGCGCCACCACGATGGTCTGGGTGCCACCGAGCTGCAGCCGGCTGAGCACGATCAGCGTGGCGAAGGCGACCACTCCGACGACGATCTGCAACGTGGCGCCGAGCGACTCGGTGACCCTGGTGCGGTCGGCCGGCCGGATCAGCTGGGCGAGGACCGCGACGACGAAGCCGCCTGCCGCCGCGTACCCGACCGGGGCCAGCGAGGCGACGGTCGGCAGCAACGCTCCGATGTCGGCGACGGCCGCGGCCAGCAGGCCCACCCCGCCGATGACCGGCATCGCCGGTGGCCGGATCGCCAACGTCCAGGAGATCACGAAGAGCAGTTGTACGCCGAAGACGACGATGGTGAACGGGGTCCGGGCCAGCCCTGGCCCGGCGGTCTGCCCACCGAAGATCAGCCCCAGGGCCAGCAGCACGGAGAACCCGGCCACGGTGAGCGAGATGGTCCGGCTGACCGGCACCGGCGCCGACGTGGACCGGCTGCTGACGGTTTCCTGCTCCCCGGTGCGGTCCGGCCGGTCCGCCGGCCGGCTGTCCGCCGCGCCCGACGGGCCGGTGGCCTCGCCACCCACAGCGGCCGCACCACCGGGAGCGGGCGCGTGACCCGGGGCCGGACCCGGACCCGGGGCAGGGCCGGGAGCGGGCGCCCGACCCGGCACCGGCGCGGCGGCTCGACCGGGACCGGGCGCGGGTACCCGGCCCGGGGCCGGTGCTCGACCCGGCACCGGTGGGCCGGGCTCCGGCGGCCCTGGGACGACGGCGCGACCGGGGCCGCCCCGCATGCCGCCGGGCCGCCCGCCGGGCGGTGGCCCGGGCGGTGACTCCCGGCTACCGTCAGGCCACTGTCCGCGACCGGTCTCGGATGGCGTGGAGGGATGCACGCCCTGATGGTGCCAGACGCGGCGGGTGGCCCGCTGGCGACGGCGCGGGGCGCTATGGCCGACTGCACAGATGAACAGCTCACCGCCCCGCTGTTTCCGGCACCTAATCGGTTAAGCTCATGGCTTAACCACCCGTCAGCGAAGCCGGGGTTCGACGCCACTGTCTGCGGTGACGGCCACGTGGCCGGCGTCCGCGGTCACCACGCGCGGCCAGGACAGGCCGCGAGGACGGAGGTGATGTGTGGAAATCCTGCTGCTGGTAACGGCCCGTGCGGGCGAGCCGTCGGCCGTACTGCCCGCACTCGACCTGCTCCCCCACTCGGTGCGGACCGCGCCCCGCGATGTCCGCACCCTGGTTTCCGGGCCGAGCCCGGACGCGGTCCTGGTCGACGCCCGGTCGGAGCTGTCCGAGGCCCGTGCGACCTGCCGGATGCTGCATGCCACTGGTCTGGGCGTCCCGCTGGTCGCGGTGGTCACCGAGGCCGGTCTGATCGCGCTGAACGCCGACTGGGGCGTCGACGACGTCATCCTGGCCAGCGCCGGCCCGGCCGAGGTGGAGGCGCGGCTGCGGTTGGCGGTAGGTCGGCTGACCAACGCCACGTCAGGCGCGGGCGGGCTGATCCGGGCCGGCGAGCTGACCATCGACCCGGACACCTACGCCGCCAAGCTCAAGGGCCGCCCGCTCGACCTGACCTACAAGGAGTTCGAGCTGCTCAAGTTCCTCGCCCAGCACCCGGGGCGGGTCTTCACCCGCGACCAGCTGCTGCGCGAGGTCTGGGGCTACGACTACTTCGGCGGTACGCGTACGGTCGACGTGCACGTGCGGCGGCTGCGGGCCAAGCTCGGCTCGGAGTACGAGTCGATGATCGGCACGGTCCGCCAGGTCGGCTACAAGTTCGTGGTGCCGCCGAGCCGCTCGTCGCTGCCGGACACCGAGCCCGCACCGCTGCCGGTCTAGCGGATTCCGCCACCTCACGGTGGCGCAACGCCGAAACATCAGCTGAGGCGCCATCCGGATCTGTCCGGACGGCGCCTCAGATTTTCGTCCGAATAGACCGTCTATATCGGTTATTCACCGTTTCATCTAAATCAGCCAGCTGCAACCTCCTAGCGTCGGGCCGACGACCGAACCGACGGCGGGAGGGCTGCAGTGACGGTGCTGGCGGGTCTACGCGGGCTGACCGTCGCCGCCGTGGCCGTGACGGCCGTCCTGACCGGCGCGTACCTTCTCGGTTCCAGCAGTGCACCGGCCGACCGGGCCGACCCCGACCCCACGCCCGCGCCGGCACCGGGCCCGACCCGCAGCGGACCCGACCCCGACCTGGTGCCACCACCGGCCCGGTCCACGGCGTCGCCGCCGTCACCCACCGGGGCACCGGACCCGGACCGTTCGGCGGCCCGGCTGCCGGCGTACGCCCCACTTGCCCCCGACCGCAGCGGACCGCACGGCACCCGGCAGACCAGCGGCAGCGCCGCGGTCGCCCTCACCTTCGACGACGGCCCGCACCCGGTGCACACCCAGCAGACCCTCGACGTGCTCCGCCAGTTCGGGGTGAAGGCGACCTTCTGCCTGGTCGGCCGGAACGTGGTCGCCCATCCGGAGCTGGTCCGGGCCATTGCCGCAGACGGGCACACCCTGTGCAACCACTCGTGGAGCCATGACTTCGGCCTCGGCAGCTACCCGCCGGCCGCGATCCGCACCGATCTGACCCGGACCTCCGAGGCGATCCGGGCCGCCGCCCCCGGCCACCCGGTCTCCTACTACCGCCAACCCGGTGGCTTTTGGACTCCCGCTGTGGTCGAGGTGGCGCGGGAACTGGGCATGACCTCGATCCACTGGACCATCGACCCGGCCGACTACTTCCAGCCCGGTGCGGGCAGCATCACCGCGACGGTGACCGCGCAGGCCGTACCCGGGTCGGTCGTACTGCTGCACGATGCCGGCGGCAACCGGTCCGGCACGGTGCTGGCACTGCGTACGATCCTGCCGAACCTGCGGCAACGTTTCCTGGTCGACGCGCTGCCGCCGATGGCCGAACCGGCCGACCAGCGCAGCCGCCGGCTGCACCTGCGCACCGGCCAGATCTGACCGCGACGATCCGCCGCGACGGGCGGACCGGACGGGAGATACGGTGGGGCACGTGGCTGAGTCGGCGACCCAAGCGAGCATGACCGTCGTTCGGTTCGACCAGCTCGACCCTGCCCAGGTCGACCGGGTGCTGAAGCTGGCGGCGGTCGCCGCCGACACCGACGGTGCCGACCCGCTGCCGGAGCAGGTCGTCATCGGACTGCGGGAGGCGGCCTCCGCCCGGCACCTCACGCTCGCCGACCCGGCCGGCGAGACCATCGGCTACGCGCATCTCGACCCGACCGATCCGGCCGGCCCGGTCGCCGAGCTGGTGGTCCACCCGGCACACCGGCGACGCGGGTACGGTCGTCGACTGCTCGCCGGGCTGCTCGACGCCGCCGGTCCGACGGCCGCATTGCGCGTCTGGGCGCACGGCGACCACCCGTCGGCCGCAGCCCTCGCCCTCGACCACGACTTCGTCCGCGACCGGGTGCTGTTGCAGCTGCGCCGCAAGCTGACCGACCCGCTGCCCGAGCCGCTGCCCGAGCCGGCCCTGCCAGCCGGGGTACGGATGAGGTCATTCGTACCGGGTCAGGACGACGCCGCCTGGGTGGCGCTCAACGCGAAGGCGTTCGCCGACCACCCCGAGCAGGGCCGCTGGGAGCTGCCGCAACTGCATGCCCGGATCACGCAGCCGTGGTTCGACCCAGCCGGTTTCCTGCTCGCCGAGGATCCGACCGGCCGGCTGCTCGGCTTCCACTGGACCAAGGTGCACGCCGACGCGGCGGTCGGCGAGGTCTACGTACTCGGGGTCGATCCGACCGCCCACGGCGGCGGTCTCGGCCGCGCGCTCACCCTCGCCGGGCTGCGGCATCTGGCCGCCGCCGGGCTGCACCGGGCGATGCTCTACGTCGACGAGTCGAACACCGCCGCGGTACGGCTCTACACCCGGCTCGGCTTCCTGCGCTGGTCGGCCGACGTGAGCTACCGCCGGCGCTGACCGGCCGGCCTCGGCCGACCGGCACCGGCCGGCCGGTCGGTGCCGGCACCGACCGCGGTCAGCCGAACCGGCCGGTGATGTAGTCCTCGGTCGCCTTGACCTTCGGGTTGCTGAAGATCCGCTGCGTGTCGTCCATCTCGATCAGCTTGCCGGGGTGGCCGGTGCCGGCGATGTTGAAAAAGCCGGTCCGGTCGCTGACCCGGGCCGCCTGCTGCATGTTGTGCGTGACGATGACGATGGTGAACTCGGTCTTCAGCTGGTGCATCAGGTCCTCGATGGCGAGGGTGGAGATCGGGTCCAGCGCGGAGCACGGCTCGTCCATCAGCAGCACCGCCGGCTTGACGGCGATTGCCCGGGCGATGCACAGCCGCTGCTGCTGCCCGCCGGAGAGGCTGGAGCCGGGCCGGCCCAGCCGGTCCTTGACCTCCTCCCACAGGTTGGCGCCGCGCAGCGTCTGCTCGACCAGTTCGTCGAGGTCGGCCTTGCGCATCCGACCGCCGTTGAGCTTCACCCCGGCCGCCACGTTGTCGTAGATCGACATCGTCGGGAACGGGTTGGGACGCTGGAACACCATGCCGACCTGCCGCCGTACCGCGACCGGGTCGACGCCGATGCCGTACAGGTCGTCGCCGTCCATGGCGACCTTGCCGGTCACCCGTCCACCGGGCACCACTTCGTGCATCCGATTCAGCGAGCGGAGGAAGGTCGACTTGCCGCAGCCGGACGGGCCGATCAACGCCGTCACGGAACGCGGCTCGATGGTCATGTCGACCTGCTCCACGGCCTTGAAGTTGCCGTAGAAGATGTCGAGGTCGGAGACTTCGATGCGCTTGGCCACTTGAGGGGTCCTTTCCGCGGTCAGCGGCTGGTCGGCAGGGAGAAGAAGCGGGAGATCAGCCGGGCCACCAGGTTGAGGCCCATGACGATGACGAACAGGGTGAGCGCCGCCGCCCACGCGCGCTCCACACCGAACTCCGGCCGGGCGCCGGGGATGCTGTACGAGTAGTAGGTGAAGATCGGCAGCGAGGACATCCGGCCGTCGAACAGGTTCCAGTTGGTTGCCGTGGTGCTGCCGGTGATGATCAGCAGCGGGGCGGTCTCGCCGATCACCCGGGCGATGGCGATGGTCACGCCGGTGGCGATGCCCGGAGCGGCGGTCCGCAGCACCACCCGTAGCACAGTGCGCCACTTCGGCACGCCGAGCGCGTACGACGCTTCGCGCAGCTCGTTCGGCACCAGCTTGAGCATCTCCTCGACCGAACGGACCACCACCGGCACCATCAGCACCGACAGGGCGACGGCACCGCCGAGGCCGAACCGGATGCTCGGGCCGAAGAAGATCGCGAAGAAGGCGAACGCGAACAGACCTGCCACGATGGACGGGATACCGGTCATCACGTCGACCAGCAGGGTGACCCACCGGGCCAGCCGGCCCTTGCCGTACTCGACCAGGTAGACGGCGCACATCACGCCGATCGGGACCGAGATCAGGGTGGCCGCGCCGGTGATCATCAGGGTGCCGACGATGGCGTGCAGCGCCCCGCCGCCTTCACCCAGCACGCCCCGCATGTCGCTGCTGAGGAAGGTCCCGTCGAACCGGTGGATGCCGTTCTGGGTGACGGTGATCATCAACGACAGCAGCGGCAGCATCGCGAGGGCGAAGGCGAGGCTGACCAGTACGGTGACGAACCGGTCCTTGGCCCGGCGGCCGCCTTCGACCTGCCAGGAGACCGCCGGCAGGGCCACCATGACGAGCAGTACGCCGATGGCCAACGAGAGCGGGATGGCCAGCCCGAGGCTGAGGCCGCCGACCAGGCCTACCGACAGGCTGCCGCTGACCACCGCCCACGGTGCCCACTTCGGCAGTACGCCGCTGGTCAGCGTGCTGGTGACGGGTGCCCGGGGCGGGGTGATGGTGGTCATGCGTTCGCTCCCGAGAAGTCGCGCCGACGGGCGACGACGGCCCGGGCGGCGAAGTTGACGACGAAGGTCAGCGCGAACAGCACCAGGCCGGTGGCGATCAGCGCGTTCACCGCGAGCCCGCTGGACTCGGGGAAGTCCAACGCGATGTTGGCGGCGATGGTGCTGCTGTTGACCGAGTCGATCAGGTTGATGGTGATCACGTCGGAGGCGGAGAGCACCATCGCGACGGCCAGCGTCTCACCGAGCGCCCGGCCCAGCCCGAGCATGCTGCCGCTGATGATCCCGGACCGGCCGAACGGCAGCACGGTCATCCGGATCATCTCCCAGCGGGTGGCGCCGAGCGCCAGGGAGGCTTCCTCCTGCAGCCGGGGGGTCTGCAGGAAGACCTCCCGGTTCACCGCGGTCATGATCGGCAGGATCATCACCGCCAGCACCAGACCGGCGGTCAGCATGGTCCGGCCGGTGGCTGAGGCAGGGCCGGCGAAGAACGGGATGAAGCCGAGGTGCTCCTCCAGCCAGCGGTAGACCGGGACGATGTTCGGGGCGAGGAAGAAGATGCCCCACAGTCCGTACACGACGCTGGGCACGGCGGCCAGCAGGTCGACCAGGTAGCCCAGACCGGCGGCGATCCTGCGCGGCGCGTAGTGCGAGATGAACAGCGCGATGCCGATCGCCAGCGGGGTGGCGACCACCAGCGCGATCACCGCGGCGAGGACCGTGCCGAACAGCAGCGGGGTGACGTACGCGATGAATCCTTCGCCGCCGGGCAGCTCCTCGGGGTCGGCGACCAGGGCGGGGAGGCCCTCGTAGAGCAGGAAGGCCGCGACCGCGGCGAGGGTGACCAGGATGAGCACACCGGCGCCGACGGCGGTGCCGGAGAAGATCTGGTCACCGATCCGCTTGCCGGACCGGCCCCGGCGACGCGTCTCCGCGTCCGGCGGCTCGCCCGTTGACGTGCCGCGCGGCGAGTCGCCGCCGGGCGGCGGATCACTCGATGGGGTACCGCTCTGCGCGGTGGCGGGCTTTGTCACGGATTACGCCTCCTCAGGCCGTGTCGTGACGGGCGGTACGGGATACGCCGCAGGTCCGGACGGCCACCGGGTGACCGTCCGGACCTGGGTCGCAGGGGCTGGACGTGGTGCTCGACTCAGCCGGCGACAGTGATCGCGTCCAGCGCGGACTGCGCCTGGCTGCGCAGCTCGTCGGAGATCGGCGCGGAGCCGGCGTTCTCGGCGGCGGCCTGCTGGCCTTCCTCGCTGATCACGTACGAGTAGAAGGCCTTCACCAGGTCAACCGTCTCCTGGCTGTCGTAGGTGACGCAGGCCAGCTGGTAGGAAACCAGCACGATCGGGTAGACGCCGGCCTCGGCGGTGTCCCGGGGCAGGTCGATGGCGAAGCTGAACTCCGGACGACCAGGAACGGTCTCGGCGGCGTCGACGACGGCGGCGGCCGCCTCGGCCGAGTACTCGACGAAGTCCTCGCCCACCTGGACCGCGGCGACGCCGAGATCGCCGGCGAGAGAGGCGTCAATGTAGCCGATGGTGCCCTCGCCACCGCGCAGCGCGGCGGCGACGCCCTGGTTCTGCGGGGCGGCCTCGCCGCCCGCTGCGGGCCAGTTGCCGTCAACCTCGTACGGCCAGTCGGCCGGCGCGGCCTTGGCCAGGTAGTCGACGAAGTTCTCGGTGGTGCCCGACTCGTCCGAGCGGTGCACCGTGGTGATCGCCAGGTCGGGCAGCGCGGCGTCCGGGTTGAGCTCGGCGATCGCCGGGTCGTTCCAGTTGGTGATCTTGACGTCGAAGATCCGGGCCATCACCGACGGCGACAGGTTCAGCGTCTCGACGCCCGGCAGGTTGTACGCCACGGCGATCGGGCTGATGTAGCCGGGGAACTCGATGAAGCCCTGCTCGCCGCAGGTCTCCAGGGCGGCGGCGATCTCTTCCTCGTCGAGGTACGCGTCGGTGCCGCCGAACTGGGTGCCGCCGCTGGTGAACTGCTCGCGGCCACCGCCGGAGCCGATCGGGTCGTAGGTGACGGTCGCGTCCGGAGCGACGGAGGTGAATCCGGCGATCCACGCCTCCATCGCGGCGCCCTGGGATGAGGCGCCGGCGCCAGCGAGGTTCCCGCTGACCGAGGTGTCGGAGCCGTTGCCAGACTCCGAGCCGTTGTCGCCGTCGTCGCCGCACGCGGCCACGCCGAGGGTAAGCATGACGGCGGCCGGCAGGGCGGCCAGCCGGAGGGACTTACGATTCACGGTGCGTTGCCTCTCTGAGGTCGGGTGGCGAGTCGCCGCCCAGGGGTCGCGGGGGCGAGTTCACCGTCTCGAACGCCGAGGACGGTACGAGCCGTGGCTAAACTGCCGACCGGACCATGGTGAACAGAAGGTGAACGGGGGTTGTATGGTCGCCGTCCGAGCCAAGCCCACGCTCGACTGTGACCGACGTCGCATCTCGGCCGACGCATTTCACCGGCCTGCGTCGGTGATCAGCTCCCAGGCCGACCGCGCCGCACCAGCCGCCAGCGGCGGGCCTGCTCGGCGGGAAGCTGGTAGCCGACCGCGTTGGACCTGCCGGTACCGGTCCGGGCCATCCGCTGCAACGGCAGCCCCCACTTCGGATAGTCGTGGTACGCCTTGACGATCCTGGTCAGCCCACCGAGCGCGCCGATCACCTTGTCGACCGGGCTGCCGAGCCGCGCCGCGAGGTCACCGACCGACATGGTCTCGCCGGGGTGCTCGGCGAGCAGGTCGAGGATCGCGAACACGGTCTGGTGCGTCCGGGACCGACCCTGGGCGAACCGGCGCAACTCCTCGACCGGCCACTCCTTGGCGGCGCGGGCGGTGGACCGGGCCCGCCGGGCTGGCTTCGGGATCGGCCTGGGTCGCCGGTCGAGCTCCTCGATCAGCCGGGCGATGTGCGAGACGTACTCGGCGGGCACGGCAAGATGCACGAGGTCGTCGGCGTCCGTCGGCGCACCCCGCGCGGCTGAGGTCCCTGGTCGTGGAGCCATCTGTCCCGTCCGGTAGCGGTGGCGGGCGAGGACCGCCCGGCACCCTGTCGCGTTCGTGCGCGCCAAAGTATCACCGCTTGGTAACGCAAGATCATCTATCCGGATCAGGGCTTGACAACCGCGAAACTGACCGTCCCGTCCGGATCGACGTACAGCTGAGGGGTGACCGGTACGGCCGGATCCCGGCTGGCGGCGGCCGCGAAGACGGCACCCGGGTCGGCGCAGCCGGCGACCTCGTCGAGCGTCACCCGGGTGGGTGGCAGCAGCTGCCAGTCGCCGGTCTCCGCCCGGTCCAGGGCGAGCCTCGGCCGGACCCACAGCGTCTCATCCGCCTCACCGGACACGTCCCGGGTCGCCTGCCCGACCGGCAGCCGGGCCACGAAGAAGTGGGCGTCGAACCGGCGTGGCTCGAAGTCCGGGGTGATCCACCTGCTCCACGCGGCCAGCAGGTCCGACCGCAGGGTCAGCCGCCGACGGCGCAGCAGCTCCGCGAAGCTCAACGTCCGGGCGAGCAGGGCCTGCCGGTCGACCTCCCACTCCGGACCGTCCACCGCGTCGACCACAGTGGTCTCGTCCGGGCCGGCCAGCAGCACCCCGGACTCCTCGAACACCTCCCGGGCGGCGGCGCAGACCACCGCCTGCGCCTGGTCCGGTGGACACCCCAGCCGCGCCGCCCAGTGCTCCGGGTCCGGCCCGGCCCAGTCCAGCTCGCCTGCGGCGTCGGAGGGATCCACCCCGCCGCCGGGGAACGCGTACACCCCGCCGAAGGCGACAGCCGCCACCCGCCGGATCAGGTAGACCTCGAACCCGGGGCCGCCGGGCGCCCCCGTCGGCCCCGGATCCGTCGTCGGGCGCAGCAGCAGCACGGTCGCGGCGACCCGCGGTCGTACCGGTTCCCGGCCGGCCGCGTAGAACCGGCTGGCCTGCTCGACCATCGCCTCGGGTACGGCGAACAGCATCGGATCGGGTGGCGCGGCGAAAGCCGTGACATCGTCGTCGGTGGGCACGCGCCGAGCGTAGGTCGTCGCCCGGCAGACCGGCCAGCACGCCCCGCCGTCGCCGCGCACGGACTCGCTGGCTAGCGTGCCTGGCATGACTCGTTGGGGAATCCTCGCCACCGGCGGCATCGCCGCCCGCTTCGTCGAAGACCTGCAGTTGCTGCCCGACGCCGAGGTGCTGGCGGTCGGTTCCCGCTCGGTTGCCAGCGCGCAGGCGTTCGCCGACCGCTACGGCATTCCCCGGGCGTACGGATCCTGGGACGAGCTCGCCGCGGACGGTGACGTCGACGTCGTCTACGTGGCGACGCCGCACTCGGCGCACCACGCCGCGACCATGACCTGTCTGGCCGCCGGCCGGGCGGTGCTGTGCGAGAAGCCGTTCACCCTCGACCTGGCCAGCAGCACCGAGCTGGTGGAGACCGCCCGGGCCCGGGACGTTTTCCTGATGGAGGCCATGTGGATGCGGTGCAACCCGACCGTACGCCGGGTGTGCGAGCTAATCGACGACGGCGCGATCGGTGAGGTCGTCTCGGTGCACGCCGACTTCGGCCTGGCCGGGCCGTTCGCGCCGGAGAGCCGGATGCGCGACCGCGCGCTCGGCGGCGGCGCCCTGCTCGACCTGGGCATCTACCCGGTGAGCCTGGCGCATCTGGTGCTCGGCCGGCCGGACTCGGTGCGCTCCTGGGCGAAACTCACCCCGGAGGGCGTGGACCAGAACACCGGCGTGCTGCTGGGCTACGAGTCGGGCGCGGTGGCCGCGTTGACCTGCGGCATCGTCGGGGCTACCCCGGTGACGGCGACGATCACCGGTAGCACCGGCCGGATCTCGCTGCCCGACCCGTTCATCTGCCCGAGCGAGTTCACGCTCCGCCGGGGCACCGGCGACCCCGAGGTGGTGCGGGTGGTCGAGCCGGCCGGCAACGGTTACCAGTACGAGGCGGCCGAGGTGCACCGCTGCCTGGCCGCCGGTCTGCGGGAGAGTCCGCTGGTGCCGCATGCGGTGTCCCTCGAGGTCATGGAGCTGCTGGACACGATCCGTGGCCAGATCGGCGTCAGCTACGACTGATTCCGGTCGGGAGTTGGCTGATCCGGTCTGCCGGCCGGGTCACAACGCTCGCCCGGCTTGACTCCGCCGAATACCTCAGCAATCATTGAGTCAATGAACGCTGAGGCAAGTCACCGTGCCGATGACCGGCCGCCACCCGCCCGCCCGCTGGAGCGGCGCGCCCGGGTGCACGCCGGGCAGTTGGAGCGGCGCGCCCGGGTGCACGCCGCGCTCGGCGACCCGGCCCGGCTGGCCATGGTCGACCTGCTGCACCTCGGCGACGCCGCCCCCGGCGAGCTGGGCCGACGGCTCGGGCTGCCGAGCAACCTGGTCGCCCACCACGTCAAGGTCCTGCAGGAAGCAGGCCTGCTGCGCCGCGCCCGGTCCGAGGGCGACCGCCGCCGCAGCTACCTGCAACTGGTGCCGGACGTCCTCGCCGGGCTGGCCCCACCGCCGCTGGCCGGCGTCGACCGGGTGGTCTTCGTCTGCACCCACAACTCGGCCCGTTCCCAGCTCGCCGCAGCACTCTGGCAGCGCACCGGCCCGACCCCGGCCGCCTCGGCCGGCACCCGACCGGCGACCCGGGTGCACCCCCGGGCGGTGGCGCTGGCCCGCCGGCTCGAGCTCGACCTCGACCCGGCCCGCACCGCACACGTGTCGGCCGTCATCGGCGACGGCGACCTGGTCGTCGCCGTCTGCGACAACGCCCACGAGGAGCTCACCGGGGCCGGCGCGCCCGACCTGCACTGGTCGGTGCCGGACCCGGTCCGGGTGGACACCGACGCCGCCTTCGAAGCCGCGTACGCCGACCTCGCCGGCCGGGTCCACCGGCTGGCACCCGCCATCACCAGCCGGGCCACCGCCCCCACGTCCACCGGAGCCCACCATGTCTGACGTCACCGATGCCGTCCGCCCCGACCTGTCCATCGACCAGCAGGTGGCGCTGCGTACCGCAGCGACCCGGCTGGCCCGGGAGTTCGACGGCACCTACAACACCGAGACGATCGAACGGTTCCTGGCGTCCAGCTACGACCAGTTCGCCACCGGCAGCACCATCCCCAACTATCTGCCGCTGCTCGCCGAGCGGTTCGCCCGGCAACGGCTGCAGGCCCTGGCCCGGGTCGAGGGCCTGCACTCCGACGGCCGCCCGGTGGTGCTCTTCCTGTGCACCCACAACGCCGGCCGCAGCCAGATGGCGCTCGGGTTCCTCACCCACCTGGCCGGGGACACGGTGGTCGCCTGGTCCGGCGGCAGCGAGCCGGGCCACGAGGTCAACCGGGCGGCGATCGCGGCGATGGCCGAACGCGGCATCGACATCTCCGGCGAGTACCCGAAGCCGTGGACCGACGAGGTGGTCCGCGCCGCCGACGTGGTGGTCACCATGGGCTGCGGTGACGCCTGCCCGGTCTTCCCCGGCACCCGGTACGAGAACTGGGAGCTGGACGACCCGGCCGGGCAGGACGTCAACGGCGTACGGCCGATCCGCGACGAGATCGAGCGCCGGGTCCGCCGGCTGCTGGACGACCTACAGAAAGTGGAGAACGCGTGAACCCGATCGCACTCTGGCGACGGCTGCTGGCCGAGTTCGCCGGCACCGCCCTGCTGGTCACCTCGGTGGTCGGTTCCGGGGTGATGGCCCAGACGTTGTCGCCGGACGACGTCGGGCTGCAGCTGCTGCAGAACTCGATCGCCACCGCCTTCGCGCTCGGCGCGCTGATCCTGATCTTCGGGCCGGTCTCCGGCGGGCACTTCAACCCGGTCGTCTCGACCGCCGACTGGTTCCTCGGACGACGCAGCCGCACCGGTCTGACCCTGCCGGATCTGACCGGCTACGTCGCCGCGCAGGTGACCGGCGGCATCGCCGGGGCGATCCTGGCCAACCTGATGTTCGCCCTGCCGGCGGTGACCTGGTCCACCAAGGAGCGGTCGGCGGGCAACCTGTGGCTCGGCGAGGTGGTCGCCACCGCCGGCCTGGTCCTGCTGGTCTTCGCGCTGGCCCGGTCGGGCCGGGCCGGCGCAGCACCGGCTGCGGTCGGTGCCTACATCGGTGCCGCCTACTGGTTCACCTCGTCGACGTCGTTCGCCAACCCGGCGGTGACGATCGGCCGGGGCTTCACCGACACCTTCGCCGGCATCCAGCCCGCCTCGATCCCGGCGTTCCTGGTCGCCCAGGTCGTCGGGCTCGCCATCGGAGTCGCCCTGCTGCTGGCGCTCTACCCGGGGGTGGGACACGCCGCCGACCAGGTCGTGGTGCCGGCCGAGCCCGCCCAGCCGACAGATCCCGCTCTGGCGACCACCCGACGCTGACCCGTTGCCCCACACCCCTCGAAGGAGACACCGTGAGCAAGCCCAGTGTGCTGTTCGTCTGCGTACACAATGCGGGCCGGTCCCAGATGGCCGCCGGCTGGCTGCGTCACCTCGGCGGCGACGCGGTCGAGGTCCGCTCGGCCGGCTCCGCGCCGGCCGAGTCGGTCAACCCGGCGGCGGTCGAGGCGATGCGCGAGGTCGGCATCGACATCACCGACCAGACCCCGAAGCGGCTGGAGTGGTCCACCGCCGAGTCCTCCGACGTGATCGTCACGATGGGCTGCGGCGACGCCTGCCCGGTCTTCCCCGGCAAGCGGTACGAGGACTGGCAGTTGCCCGACCCGGCCGGTAAGGGCGTCGAGGCGGTCCGGCCGATCCGCGACGAGATCCGCCGTCGGATCGAGGCGCTGCTCGCCGACCTGGTCCCAACGACCCGGGTCAGCTGAACAGCGGGCGGACGACGAAGTACATCACCGCGCCGATGCTGCCGGCGGCGGGGAAGGTCAGAATCCAGGCGCCGACGATGTTGCCGGCGACGTTCCACCGTACGGCGGACAGCCGCTTGGTCACCCCGACGCCCATGATGGCCGAGGTGATGGTGTGGGTAGTGGAGATCGGCGCGCCGAGCACCAGGGCGTTGAAGTAGAGCACCGAGCTGGCGACGGTCTCGGCGGCGAACCCCTCCGGCGGCCGCAGGTCGATGATCTTGCGACCGAGGGTACGGATGATCCGCCAGCCACCGGCGTAGGTGCCCAGCGCCAGCACGGTCGCCGAGGTCCAGAAGACCCATTCCGGGATGGTCTCGGCGTCCGACTGGAACCCGCCGACGAACAGCGCCAGCACCACGATGCCGATGGTCTTCGCGGCGTCCTGCATGCCGTGCCCGACCGACATCGCCGCCGCCGAGACCGACTGGGCGATCCGGAAGCCCCGGTTCAGCTTGCCGGGCTGCCCGTTGCGGAAGATCCACTGCACGGCGAGCATGACCAGGAAGCCGAGGCCGAAGCCGACCAGCGGGGAGAGCACCATCGGCAGTACCACGTCGCCGGCGATGCCGCCCCACAGCACGGTGCCGGAGGCGGCGATGGTGGCGCCGACCAGGCCGCCGATCAGCGCATGGGACGACGACGAGGGCAGCCCGAAGTACCAGGTGATCAGGTTCCAGGTGATCGCGCCGACCACGCCGGCGAAGACGATTCCGAGGCTGGAGACGCCGGCCGGCAGCTCGACCAGGCCGCTGCCGACGGTCTTGGCCACCTCGGCGCCGAAGTGGGCGCCGATGAAGTTGCCGACCGCGGCCATGATCAGGGCGACCCGTGGGGTGAGTGCCCGGGTGGAGATGCTGGTGGCGATGGCGTTTGCCGCGTCGTGGAACCCGTTGGTGTAGTCGAAGACCATGGCAACGGTGATCACCGCGAGGACGGCGATGAGTTCGGCGCTCACCCGGCTCAGGACTCCTTGACCGCGATGGTCTCGACTGTGTTGGCCACGTGCTCGAAGGCGTCGCAGGCGGCCTCCAGCTCGTCGGCGACCTCCTTCATCTTCAGCACGGTGAGCGCGTCGTACTCGCCGGAGAAGAGGCGGACCAGCAGCATCCGGTACGACCGGTCGCCCTCGTTCTCCAGCCGGTTGCACTCGATCCAGTAGTCGTCGAGGTCCTTCATCGCCCGCAGCCGGGGCATCGCGTCGGCGGTCACCCGGGCCTGCTGGTCGAGCACCGCGATCAGCTCGTGCATCTCCCGGGGCAGCGACGGCAGCTGGGTCAGCCCGTAGAGGTAGAGCAGGTTGCCGACCGCCTCCAGGTGGTCCATCACGTCGTCGAGCTGGCTGCCCAGCCGGTAGATGTCCTCCCGGTCGAATGGGGTGATGAACGCCGAGTTGATCTTCTTGTAGAGGTCGTGGGTGATCTGGTCGCTGTCATGCTCGACCTCGGTGAGCCGCTCACTGACCGACTGGACGTCGACTCCGGGCAGGGCGAGTTCGTTGAGCAGCTCGGTGCCCCGCACGAGGTTCTGCGCGGCCTTGGTGAACAGTTCATAGAAGGCGCCCTCGACCGGGCGGAAGGAGAACTTCACAGCGCAGACCTCGTCGGAGACGGTGGGGAACAGGGGCTGGCCACGGGAAACGCCCGCGCGCTCTGCAGGGAATGCTAGGTAACAGCGAATCGCGTCTGCTCGCGGCCCACCCCTGTACACCCACAGGTCAGTCTTTGTTCATCCACCGTTCACTTTCAGTCCGTCCCCGGCGAGCAGCCGGGCGTGCTCCTTGCGCAGGTCGAAACGAGCTGGCGGGTAGCTCAGGTCCAGATCCGCGAAGTGCTCCCGGAGCAGGTGCGCCAGCGCCCAGTCCCGGTACCACTTGCGGTCGGCCGGCACCACGAACCAGGGCGCGGCGTCCGTGGCGCACCGGCTCAACGCCTCCGTGTACGCGGCCTGGTAGTCCGGCCACTTGCTGCGCGCGTCCACATCCCCCGGGTGGTACTTCCAGTGCTTGGTCGGATCGGTCAACCGGGACAACAGCCGCTCCCGCTGCTCCGCGTACGAGATGTGCAGGAACACCTTGATCAGCACGAACCCCTCGTCGACCAGCCCGGCCTCGAATTCGTTGATCTCGTCGTAGCGGGCCCGCCAGGTCTCCTCCGGCACCAGCGACTCGACCCGTACGACCAGCACGTCCTCGTAGTGTGACCGATCGAACACCCCGACCTGGCCGGCGTCCGGCAACGCCCGGCGGATCCGCCACAGGAAGTGGTGCGCCAGCTCCTCCTCGGTAGGCGGCCCGAAGGCCCGGATCTGCAGGCCGAGCGGGTTCATCGCGCCGGCCACCCGCTTCACCGCGCCGCCCTTGCCGCCGCAGTCCATCGCCTGCAGCACCAGCAGCACCCGCCGGCCGGCCGCGTCGCCGGCGACCGCCTGGGCGTGCAGCATCTCCTGCTGCTCGGCCAGTTCGTCGCCGATGCGGCGGACCTCGGCGCGGGCCCACGACTTGCGGTCCGGCCCGGTCACCGACAGCGCCGGCAGCCCCGGCGTCGACCTCGGGTCGATCGCGGACAGGTCGAGCGGCCGGCCGGCGCCGACCCGTAGCAGTTCCCGGACAGGTGGCTCGTACAGGTCAGCAGTCATCAGCCGATCATCGCCCAGCCGGCCCCCGGCCGACCAGCCGACCGCTACCCGGCCGACCACCGGACCGGCCGGCCGACCAGCCGGTCGGGTCAGCAGACCAGCGCCAGCCACTTCCGGTAGGCCGAGGCGAACGGCTCGGTGCCGTCGCCGAGCGCGTCCTGCAACCAGCGGGCGGCGGCCCAGGCCGACTCCACCACGTCCTCCGGGTAGCCGTACCGCACCCGGTGCTCGGCGAACTCGTCCTCGTCGCGCAGCTCCACGAGGCCGGTCGCCCGACGCCGCACCACATCAAGATCAAGATCAATGAGGTGTACGGTGGACTCGTCCTCCCAGCGGGCCGGGCTGGCGATGTCGCAGTAGACCTCACTGGTGCGCGGCGGCGGGTTGAACATGCAGGTCCACCACTGCTCACGCGGCACCAGCAGGACGAACGGGATCTGCTCCACCGACGGGCGACCGTGGTAGATCGACTCGGTGCCCCGGGGCACGCCGAGCCACACGCCGACCTCGTCCTCAGTCAACCGGCGGGCCGGATAGTCCCGGTGGGCCGAACCGTCGTACTTGCGATAGACCACCCGTACGACATCGCTGGACATGTGTCGCACCTTAACGGATGGCCGCCCACCGGAAGGCAACGTGCAGGTGACGCCCCAGTGCCGGCGCCAGCGCCCGGGCGTCACCGGGCGTCACCGGGCAACACCGGCCGGCACGCTGTGGATGACCGCCGAGGACGACGGTGGTGATCGGTACTGTCACCGGGTGACCCCTGCGACGACCACCAGCACCGCGTCCGCTCCGGCGGCCCCGCCGCGCCCGGCCGGCCGCTCCGGCACCGGTCGGCCGAGCGCCGCCCAGTTGCTCGCCGCCGCGGTCGGCGCGGTCCCCGGCGGCGCGGCTAGGCCCGGCCAGCAGGAGATGACGGCGGCGATCGCCGACGCCATCCGCACCCGGCACCACCTGCTCGTGCAGGCCGGCACCGGCACCGGCAAATCGCTGGCCTACCTGGCACCAGCGCTGACCGTCGACGGCCCGGTGGTGGTCTCCACCGCCACCCTGGCGCTGCAGTCCCAGCTGGTCGAGCACGACCTGCCCCGGCTCGCCGACGCGGTCGAGCCGATCCTGCGCCGCCGGCCCACCTTCGCCGTCCTCAAGGGCCGGCACCACTACCTGTGCCTGGCCCGGCTGGAGGACTCGGCCGAGGAGGAGCCGACCGACCTGTTCGACGCCGCCGGCGACAACGGCGGCGACGCTGGCGGCGGCAGCGGCAGCGGCACCCGCTGGTTGGGTGCCGCGAACCGGCTAGGCAAGCAGGTGCAACGGTTGCGCGACTGGGCGATGGAGACCGACACCGGCGACCGCGACGAGCTGGATCCCGGCGTCGACGACCAGGTGTGGCGGCAGGTGTCGATGCCGGCCCGGGAATGCGTCGGGGCGGCCCGCTGCCCGTACGGCGAGGAATGCTTCGCCGAGGCGTCCCGGTTCCGGGCCCGCGAGGCCGATGTGGTCGTCACCAACCACAGCCTGCTCGCCGTCGACATGCTCGCCGGCCGGCACATCGTGCCGCCGCACAAGCTGCTGATCGTCGACGAGGCCCACGAGCTGGCCGACCGGGTCTCGTCGGCCGCCCAGGCCGAGCTCACCCCGGACGTGATCGACCGGGCCGCCCGGCGGGCCCGGCCGCTGCTGCCGCCGGAGACCGCCGAGCAGCTCACCGAGGCCGGTGACGCCCTCGCCGTCGGGCTGGGCGAGTCGCCGGCCGGGCGGCTGACCAGCGGTCTGCCGCCAGCACTGCACGAGGCGTGCACCCTGCTGGAGTCGGCGACCCGGGCCGCGCTGGACAAGATCGGCGACATCAAGGCCGACGACCCGGACCCGGTGCGCAAACAGCAGGCCAAGTCGGTGCTGGACGAGCTCTCCACGACCGCCCAACGGCTGCTCGACGAGGCCGAACACGACGTCGCCTGGGTGGAGAAGCCGGACGGCCCGGCCGCCAACCGCCGGGCGCTGGTGGTGGCTCCGCTGTCGGTGGCCGGCACCCTGTCCAGCCACCTCTACGAGGAGCGGACCGTGGTGGCCACCTCCGCCACCCTGACCCTCGGCGGGCGGTTCGACACGGTGGCCCGGTCGCTGGGTCTGGAGACCGCTACCCCGGCCACCGACAAGGCCGAGGCGGTCACGGCCGACGATCTCAGCTGGCGTTCACTCGACGTCGGTTCCCCGTTCGACTACCCCAAGCAGGGCATCCTGTACGTCGCCGCGCACCTGCCCCGGCCGACCGTCTCCGGGCTGCCCGCCCAGGCCGGCGAGGAGCTGCTGTCGCTGATCGGCACACTCGGCGGCCGTACCCTCGGATTGTTCTCGTCCCGGCGGGCCGCGCAGCAGGCCGCGGAGCTGGTCCGGGCCCGGACCGGGCTGACCGTGCACGTGCAGGGCGAGCAGGCGTTGCCGCTGCTGGTCCGCCGGTTCCGGGAGGACCGGGCGAGCTGCCTGTTCGGCGTGATGTCGCTGTGGCAGGGGGTGGACGTGCCCGGCGACGCCTGCCAGCTGGTGGTGATCGACCGGCTGCCGTTCCCTCGGCCGGACGAGCCGCTGGCCGCCGCCCGCGCCGCCGCTGTGGACGCCGCCGGCGGCTCCGGGTTCTCGGCGGTCAGCGTGCCGATCGCGGCGGTACGCCTGGCGCAGGGCGCCGGGCGGCTGATCCGGTCCACCGGTGACCGGGGCGTCGTGGCGGTACTGGACTCCCGGCTGGAGACCGCCCGTGGCTACGGTGCGTTCCTGCGCCGCTCGCTGCCGCCGTTCTGGTACACCACCCGGCCCGAGGTGGTGCAGGGCGCGCTGCGCCGACTCGCCGCCAGCTGACCCGCCGCGAGGTGGGCGGGTCAGCAGCCGGGCGGCTGTGGTCGGGTCACGGTGGGCTGGTGCCGATCACCACGGACTCCGGCGGTGGCGGCGGCGGGACGTGGCGGCGGCGGGCCAGCCGGCGTACCGCCGTGTTCAGCACCGCGATCAGCGGTACGGCGACCAGCGCGCCGACGATGCCGGCCAGCACCACACCGGAGGTCACCGCGAGCACCACGGCCAGCGGGTGGATCGCCACCGCCCGCCCCATGATCAACGGCTGCAGGACGTTGCCCTCCAGCTGCTGAACCGCGATCACCGCACCCAGGATGATCAACGCGGTGACCCAGCCGCTGTCCACCAGGGCCACCAGGATGGCCACCGCGCCGGAGAGGGTCGCGCCGACGATCGGGATGAACGCCCCCAGGAACACCAGCGCGGCCAACGCGAACGCGAACGGGATGTCGAACAGCACCAGGAAGATCCCGATGCCCACGGCATCAATGAACGCCACCAGCACGGTCGCCCGGACATAGGCGACCAGGGTCGTCCAGGCCGCGCTACCGGCGTCGTCCACCCGCCAGCGCGCGGCGACCGGGAACATGCCGACGATGAACCGCCAGATCCGCTGCCCGTCCCGGAGAAAGAAGAACGTCGAGAACAGCACCAGCAGCGCACCGGTGAACAGCTCCACGACCGTACCGGCGGTGGAGACCGCGCCGCTGGTCAACGTCTGGGTGTTCTCGGTAATCCAGTTCTGACCGGCCTCGACGTACTGGTCGAGCTGGCCGTCGTCGAGCTTCAGCGGCCCGGTGCGCAGCCACTGCTGGATCTCCCCGATGCCGCTGGACGCCTTCTCGCTCAGGTCCGGCAGTCCGGTGATGAACTCGTTGACCACCAGGGTCAGCGTGCCGACCACCCCGGCCAGCCCGGTGATCAGCACCACCGCCGTGGCCAGGGTGCGGGGCACATGGGCCCGCAGCAGCCAGCCGACCGCCGGGGCGAGCAGCGCGGCGAGCAACAACGCCACCAGCACCGGGATGATGACGATCCGGACGTTGCCGATGACCCGCAGCAAGGCCCAACCGACGATCCCGATCACGATCAACCGCCACGACCAGGCGGCGGCGATCCGTAGCGCGTGCGGCACGTCCGCGTCGTCGCGGCTCGTGGTCGACAGATGTCCGTCGCCCGGCGGCGGGGTCTCCGCGCCCGGGTCGGCACCCGCGCCGGCCAGCTCGTCGGCGGCACCGGCCGCGGCGGCCCGGCGGGACCGTTCCCGCTCCCGGGCGGCCCGCACCGACTCCCGCCCGGCCTCGTACGCCTGGCGTAGCCGCCCTCTCATTTGTTGCAGCCGGCTCAAGCGAACCCCCGGAGTCGAGTATCGGTGCGTACACGGTAGCGGGCACATGTGCGTCGTTGCTGCCGCTACCTCCCTGGACTCTCCCCGATGTGCCCCGTACGGGCATCGGGCAACCATCCGGCCGACCCACCCGCGACCGGCCGGCACACGCACGCGGTACGGTTCGGTCGTGACCGCCGACCCACCACACGACAACGGTTTGCCGATCCGCCTGCTGCACGACCGGGTGCTGGTCAAACTCGAAGGCGGCGAGGGCGAACGCCGCTCCACCGCCGGCATCGTGATCCCGGCCACCGCGTCGGTGGGCCGGCGACTGTCCTGGGCGACCACGGTCGGGGTCGGACCGAACGTACGCTCGATCGTCACCGGCGACCGGGTGCTGTTCGACCCGGAGGACCGCTCCGAGGTCGAGCTGCACGGCCGGGGCTACGTCCTGCTCCGCGAACGCGACGTGCACGCGGTGGCCGCCCAGCGGGTCGAGGAAGACTCCACCGGCCTCTACCTGTAGCTCAACGGCCCCACGCCGGTGCGGTCATTGTGACTCACCAGCCACCCTCGCTCGAATCGCCACCAGCTACGCACCCGTCACCGCACCGGCTGCCGTTGCGATGCTCGGCTTCCGCACCGCCGCTCAGATCGCCGCCAACGCCCAGCCCCGACCTACGCTGACCAAAGCCGACGTCACCCACGGCCCCGGCGTTGTTCCGGCTTGAGTCGTTATGTCCGTGTTGGAAATCGGACGTCGGCTGAGTTGCGGGACGAGCGCGACTCCTGATGATCTTGCGGGTGACTAGCCTCGAAGTTCATCGCTGGAGCCGCGCTCGTGACGACATCTTCCCTGACCGACCCCGTTGTTGACCACCTCGCCGATCTGGCGCTGTGGGAAGCCGAACTCTCCACCGGCCCGGCCGATCCCTTGTCGATGGCGTCGCCCCTGGTAGCACGCCTGGCCCGGGTGCCGGACCCCCGCCGGCCGCGCGGACGGCGCCATCCGCTGCTGGTGATCCTGGTCCTGACCGCGTGTGCCACCCTCGTCGCCGGCAACGACAGCCTGACCGCGATCCGGCAGTGGGCAGCCCGGACCCCACAGGACGTCCTGCACCGCCTCGGCGCCCGCCGTGACCCACTGACCAGCCGCTACCTCGTCCCGAGCGAACGGACCTTCCGGCGGGTCCTGGCCGCCGTCGACGGCGACGCCCTCGACACGGCGACCTGCGGCTACGCCGCGGACGTGGCACGCGGCGACGCCCCGGCCCCACGGATCCCCACCAGCGTCGACGAACCCACCGAACGCGAACAACGCCGCGCCGCCACCCGGACGCGCACCCACCCGGCACCGGCCGGACTGCTGCCCGCCGCCGCGATCGACGGGAAACTGCTGCACGGCACCCGCACCCCCACCGGACAGGTGTTCCTGGTCGCCGCCGTCACCCACGACCGTGCCGTGATCCTGGGCCAACGCCAGGTCGCCGACAAACGCGGCGAGGCCACCGCGACCGAGGACCTACTCACACAGCTCGACGTCGCCGGCATGCTCCTCACCCTGGACGCCCTGCACACCACCAGGAAAACCGCCCGGCTGATCACCGACACCCTGAACGCCCACTACATGCTGATCCTGAAGGGCAACCAGCCGCTCGCCCTGCGCGCCGCCCACACGTTGCTGTCCGGCACCGACACCGAGTTCGCCGACCGGACCGACGTCGACGCCGATCGCGGACACGGACGCACCGAACGCCGCACGATCCGCGTCACCGGCTGCGACGACACCCTGTTCCCCCGAAGTACCGGCGCAGGATCCTCGTGCGGGTCGACGGCGCTGGAGCCACCCACGACCTGCTACACCACCTGGAGCAGATGAACCGGCTGTGGCGCACGGTGCGCTTCACCGTCGGATGGACAATCACCGACGCCGACGAGATCGCGATCGCCGCCCTGCCCGAGCGGGCCTGGGACAGCAGCCTGCGTCAGGACGGGACCGCCACCGACACCGCGCAGGTCGCCGAACTGACCGGCCTCAACACCCGCCTCGGCGGCTGGCCCGCCGGGCTGCGGCTGCTCGCGCGGCGCACCCGCCCGGCCGCCCGGCACGCCAAGAAACTCACCGACCTGGAGAAGAAGACCGGCTGGCGGTACGCGATCGTGGCCACCAACATCGGTCGGATCGGCGGCGTGCCCGGCTCGCACCACCCGCAGTGGCTCGACGCCCCGCACCGCTCCCACGCCGGCGTGGAAGACCAGGTACGAACGAACAAGGCCATGGGCCTGCGGAACTTGCCCAGCAAGTCCTGGACCGTCAACCGCGGCTGGATCCTCGCCGCGAACATCGCCGCCGACCTGGCCGCCTGGACCCGGCTACTCGGCCTGCACGACCAACCCGATCTCGCCCACGCCGAACCCGACACCCTGCGCTACCGGCTACTGCACCTACCCGCGAAACTCACCACCCACGCCCGCCGCCGAACACTGTCCATCCCCGACACCTGGCCCTGGGCCGACGCGTTCCTGATCGGCTGGCAACGCCTGCACCTGCCGCTGACCACCTGACCCACCCAACCTGCCCCTACCAGCAGAAAGGCAAGCCCCGGGACCGGAGACCCGGCGCGCCCGCAGCGAGCCGCGGCCGGCCCGTACACCCACAAGAGGACAAAACAGTCAAGCCGAAACGGTCAGGCAGGGACCAAACCCCTCTGACGAATCGAGGTTGATGCCGCCCTTCGCGCAACAGTCAACATTGCCCATCACACGAAGGACTCCCTTGACCACATCAGCACCATACCGCTTCCCAGTCGACGTTCTCGTGTTCCTGTAGCGCGAGGACGGCCGAGGAAGCATTGGTTTGCGGTGGCAATTTGCACGATTGCCCTCCAGGCGGATTATAACCAACGGCACCCTTGTCGCATCGGATCATTTCGTGTTAGCGGCTAAAACCCACGTCCGCCAGGCGTCTTGCCAGGTCCTGCTGGTAGCGGCGTGGGAAGTCACCTCCCCGTAATTTCCCGGCAGCGAGCCGACCTGAAGGTCGCGCCACGCGCGCTGTGCCCGACTGCTGGCCACTTCCGTGTCGAGTTGAGTCCAGTACAGGAGCGTCTCCGACGTAGCCCTCTCACGCAGTCGCGGGTCGTCCCGGAACCATTCAACATTGTGATAAAGGTTGTTCAACTGCGCCACGATCGTCGTCACCACGGCCAGAGCCTCGGCTTCGGATTGGTTGGTGAGGGTCATCTGCCGGTGTGCGGCCGCTTGCCACAATGCTGAGAGCTGAGGAATCTGTTCTGGAGCGTCCCCACCGTCCGTCAACCATCGGTACGTCTGGCTGCTGAGCGCCAGGTTCACATCCACGAGCGCGCGATGCGGGTCCTGCCTCAGCGTGTCTGACGGCACAACCTCTTCTGCAGGTGTCGGTGACATTGACGGCGGCAGGGCGGGGAGGGCTAGCGCAAGGAAGGCTGGCACATCAGCTACCGCCTCGATCTTGATCGTACCGGGATGCCAGTCGCGGGCGGTGACGCTGATCTCGAGATCGCCGTGCTGGCACCGGACAGCCCATCGGCGGCTCCCTGCGCGTAGCATGTGGGACGCGACGGCTCGGCCGTCCACGACGACTTCGGTGTCGGCCTCGGCCCACTCCACCGCGGAGATCCGCTCGCCATCCTGGCGCAAATGGTGCTCGAGCAGCGAGCGCAGAGATTCGCCCTCTGCTAGAGTCCCATCCCGCCGGGACGTCGCCACTACCACTGCCGGATTCTCGTCGCCCCGCTGGCCCAAGTCGTGAAGGACTCGTACAGAGGTGACGACCCCTTCGGCACCGGCCCAGCTGGTCACCTGCGCGGGTGTCGACTGAACGACCTCGGATAACACAAAGATGGGTAGGTCGGCGGCGATGATCTGGGTTCGGGCGGCTTCGTGGTGATCGGCTGCCAGTACTCGGACAAGCCACGGATTCCGTCTATCCATACCTCACAGTATGGCAGACGTAGTCCTCAAGACCGTCGATCTCGTGGTGACTGCCGGCTCGGGCGGGAGCTGTCGACTGAGTGAGCCCCCTCATCCAGGGCCTTCTTGAGGTGCGTGACGGCAGGTAGTTATCGGCTTCATCCGGGTAGTGGGCGGGGCTGCCTGGCAGGGTGATGGTCCTGTCTGGTCGAGGCCGCTGTGGCGGACTCGGCTGCTGATCCAGGTGAGGTTGGCCAGGCCGAGCGGTCCGATGAACAATATTGGTGGTTATGTCACGCTGCGTGCTGCGGAGGACGCGCGTCCTGCCGCCCTCGCGGAGGACGGCAGAACGTTGCCTTGCGCCGCAGTATCGCTCCAACGGCAACAACGTAAAGTCCATCAATCGCTCTATACTGAGCAGAGATTATGAGATGAACTCTGTAACCTGTGGCCCAGCCGAGAAACAGATCCAGCCATGTGTCGTTATGGTGAAACTCCCGGTAGTCACCTTAGCGGTGGCGTAGCCGCGAGTGAGGCCAAGCACCCGGGTGTGACCAATCCAGGCGACGCCGGCCAGGTGGCCACCTCCTTCACTGTAGTTTTGCTGCGAAGAGCCGCCATTGTCCACGATAGCCACATGCCAGCTCACCTGCCAAGGAAGGCCAGCCCCAGAGTTACTGATAAAGAATCCCGTGCCCAGATTTGCTTTCTGATTTCCCGTCGAATTCAGGGAGACGTATGAGCTTCCGCACTCACCGGGGAGTTCCTGGTAGTCGTTTGTCGACGGGCCGGAAGAGTTCTTTACAGGCTCAAGGATTCCGCTAACCGGAACGTAGGTGCCGGCTCGTGCGGCAGCAGCTTTCGCCACCGGCACGGATGCAAGGGATCCGTCGGGTAGGGTCACGACTTCGTAGCCGTGCGCACGCGCAACTTTTGCATCAAAGCCTACCAGGCCGAACGGAGATTCAATTACCTTCCGCGAATGAGCCGAAGCAACAGATGGATCAATAGCGACAATAAGTGTTGCCGTAACTAACAATGCCAACGCGGCGGCCATCGGCCAGAAATTCGATTTCCAGATAGCACGGAAACTCATTCTCTGTGCCCTCCCAACATCGACGCCTGACACTGAAGGTACTGCACCTTTGACCGCAACGCAATGCCTGTCGAGACTTCGACCAGTACGGCAGCCGTCCATTCGGGCTGTGACCAGGAAGGACGGGTCAGCAGAAGTGGTACAACATAGACGTAGCCGCTATTGATCATGTCTCTGTGAAAACTACAAGATCGAAGACAGCTGCTGCTCCCAGGGTAGCGGCTGACCGGGCGGTGCGCGCACGGGGCAAGCTGTTGGAGCAAGGGATCAAGTTGATCTCGGAGACGGCTATCGGCGGTTCTGGAAGGGTGTCGGAGGTACGGAGTACCGTCTGGTGTGGTGGTATGCCGGGGATCGTGGGCTGGTGTGCCACTGTCCAGACCGTTGACGGGGAAGGGCTACCCGATGGCCACCATCGGCGACAACATCGCGCAGGTCAGGCGCCGGCAGTCGATCACTCAGGAACAGCTCGCGGCAGCGGCCGGAGTGAGCACCGAGACGATCCGCAAGCTGGAGACGAATCAGCGTACGACGCCTCGGATCGCGACGTTGCATGCGATCGCGCGGGCGCTGGGCGTGCCGACGACGACTCTGCTCGGGGATGCGAGCACCGGGGCAGCCCGCCGGGAACGCGGTCATCGTCCGCTCGCGTTGCTCGACCTGCGTCGGGTGTTGATCCCGGCCCGTGGACCAGCCGGGCTCATCGCTGACGAGGTGCCGGCGTTGCCTGCAGCGGGTGTCCCGGGACGGCTCGCCGAGGCGGACCGCGCCTACCACCAGGGCGACTACGCCGCAGCGTTGGCCGTGCTGCCACCACTCATCGCCGGAGCCCGGCACGCCGTCGAGAACGCCGACGACGCCAACAGGCCTGCCGCATACCGGACCCTGGCCCGCACCTATGACCTGACCAGCAGCCTGTTGATCCAGGTACGCGCGGTCGACCTCGCCTACCAGGCGGTGAACGCCGCCCAGGACGCTGCCGCATCTGCCGGCGACGAGCTGCTCAGCGCGACGACGGTCAAGCGCATGTCATGGCTGTTGCTGCGCCAGGGCCGGCTGACCGACGCGGAGCGGCTGGCGATCGCCACCGCTGACAGCGTCGAGCCACGGATCTCCCGAGCCACACCAGATGAACTCGCGGTGTGGGGCTGGCTGATGATGGCGGCAGCCGCCGCTTCCGCGCGGGACAACCGGCCGGACGACGCGGTCGCCCAACTCGACGCGGCGGCGGCTGCGGCGGCCCGGCTGGGCAGCCGGCCGGTCAGTGCTGGTCACCTGACGATCGTTGGTGGAATGCGGTCAACCAAAGTCGACATGATGCGGGCCGAGGCGGCGGCGGTCGCTGGCGAGCCGCGCCGGGTTCTTGACCTGGCGACCAATGTCCGCCGTGGTGGTGCTGAGAAGACTTCGTGGCGGCGACACCGGCTCGACGTCGCCCGCGCGCACGCTGAGTTGCGGGACTGGTCGGAGGCAACGGCGGTGCTCAGCGAGCTGGCCGCCGACGCTCCAGTGTGGCTGCGACACCAGCGGTACGCCCGCGACACCGTCCGCATGATCACCACCAGTCGCCGTCGGGCGATGGGCCAGGAGCTGGCGAAGCTCGCCGCACTGATGGACGGCCAGGCCGCCTGACCTGCACAACCGGCACCGGGAGTACCGGTTTTGGGGTCTGTCGGACAACGGGCACAACCCATGCATTCACTCTCAGTGATCAACTCGGCATCCTTCTACGTAGGACGGCGGTGCCGGGTCACGCACCATCACACAGCGGAACACCGCCCGGCCCGCCGTCCGCTCAGCTGGGCCCGACGCCGTACCCGCGATCGCCCTTTTCGCGCGTCGGGCCCGCCCGCTGGGCGGCGGCCCGGGGTCGACACGGAGAGCCACCTCGGGTCGCCGCCCTCCACGCTCTGTGCCGAGAGGAGCCTGTGTGGTGATGGATACGCGGAGTAACGTCTGGTGTGGCGGCAAGAGCCGGAAGTACTTCGGTCGGTGCCACCCGGCAGCTGACAAGGTGGTGACGCGCATGACCCGCATCATCGACCCGCGATGGCCGTCGACCTTGCGCCGGTTGCGTCAGCAGGCCGGGCTCTCGCTGCGTGATCTCGCCGCTAAGGCGCACTACGCCAAGTCATATCTGCACGATCTGGAAACCGGTCGCAAGACACCGCGGCCCGAGGTCGCCGATCGGCTCGACGACGTGCTTGAAGCCGGAGGTGTGCTCTCCGCGATGCTCACCGACGACGGCGCACACGATTCCACCGAACTGGCCCGCCGGGTCGCGGCCACCGACATCAGCAGCAGCAGCCTCGCTGGTCTGGAAGCGGCCGTCGACGAACTTGCCGTCGCCTACCCCGTCACCGCGTCGCACGTCCTCCTGCCACGCGTCCGCCGACACCTGACCTACGTCACCACCCTGATCGGTTCCGGCCGCCGGATGACCCTGGACCAGCACCGACGGATCCTCGTCGCCGGCGGATGGCTGTCGCTGCTCACCGCTACCGTGCTGATCGACCTACGGCGAAACGGTGCCGCTGCCGGTCATCTGCACACCGCCAGCGAAATGGCCGCCCACACCGAGCACGCCGAGATCCGTGCATGGTGCCTGGAAACCCACGCTTGGGAGGCGCTCACCGCCGGCGACCCCGCGACGGCGCTTGCCCTGGCCGAAGGGGCGCAGACCGTCGCTCCGACCGGCAGCAGCGCCAAGCTGCAGGCGACCGCACAGACCGGGCGGGCGCTGGCGCTGCTCGGCGACCGACCTGCCACCGGGCGACGACTGGCCCAGCTGGAGCGGATGGTGTCGCCGCTGAGCCAGCCGGACCGGCCCGAGCACCACTACCGCTACGACCCGGGCAAAGCCCGAGCGTACGTGGCGACCACCTTGGCGTGGGTAGGTGATCCGGCCGCCGCCACCGAGGCCGGCGATGTCCTGGCCCGGCTACTCGCCGAGGGCAGCCGCCCCCGGCGGATCGCGTCGGCCCGGTTGGATCTCGGCCAGGCCGTACTGTCGATGGACCCGCACGAGTCGATAGCGCAGGTCACGGCGGCGGTCACCTCGGGCCGGGTCGCGGCGTCGAACTGGTGGCGGGTCGACCGGGTACGCCGAGGTCTGGCCCGGGTCGGGGTGCCGGCCGCCGAGTTGGATGAGCTGTGCGCGATACATCAGCCGTCAATGTGACGGCGGACAGTAGCCAGCGCTGGCGGACGGCGACACTGTAGACCGTCGCCCAAGCGCCGGCCAGGCTAAGACCAGGTCGCATCACCTGTGGATCAGCGACCTGCCAGCTGGGCCCGACGCCGTACCCGCGATCGCCCTTTTCGCGCGTCGGGCCCGCCCACTGGGCGGCGGCCCGGGGTCGACACGGAGAGCCACCTCGGGTCGCCGCCCTCCACACTCGTCGAGGGGGACGTTGTGTTCGGAAAATGGTTTCAGCGTGCGAACATACCGGTCGATGTGGTGTATCCGGTGCCGGGTCGGCGGCGGTACGCCGACCGGACGGTGCCGCCGCCGGACCGTCGGCCGGCGACGCGGACCGATCGCGCGGAGCGGCGGGGCGGTAACGCCGGCCGGCACTACCTGCGGTGAGAAAGCCCCAGGCCGGTGGCGGTGGGCCGGTGCACGAGCCGGTGCGTCCGTCGTGGTGCTGTGCGGTGTGCCCGGAGGGGACGCCGTGGCCGTGCCCACCCGGCCGTGAGCGGTGAGTGTGGTGGTCGGGCGTCGGGTGGCCCTGTGGCGGGTCCGGCGGCGGATGACCCAGCAGGTGCTCGCCGACCGGATCGGCCGGTCGAAGAGCTGGGTGGAGAAGGTGGAGCGCGGGGTCCGCACCCTGGACCGGTTCTCGCTGATCCAGCAGGTCGCCGACGTGCTGCGGGTCGACCCGACGGAGTTGCTGGGCGACACCGGCCAGCCGCAGTCCGGCAGCGCGGTGGTCGGTGTCGACGCGGTCCGGGCGGCACTCGCGCGATATGAGGTGTTCGCCGCCGGGCCGGCCGGGCCGGCACCCGATGCCGGGGAGGTGTCGCAGCGGGTGGCGCACGCCTGGTCGACGTACCGGCACGGGGACCATCCTCGGCTGCTGCGGACGGTGCCGGAGCTGCTGGACGCCACACGGCGACTGCACAGCGCGCGACCGGAACATGGTACGGGTCTGCTGGTGCAGGCGTACCGGGTCACTTCGCTCGTGCTGGTCAAAATCGGCGAGGCGGACCTGGCCTGGCTGGCCGCCGACCGGGCACTCGCCACCGCGGGAAGCGATCCGATCCTGGCCGGGTCGGCGGCGGTGCCGCTCGCCCAGGCGCTGCGCGGGCTGAGCCAGAGCCGGCTGGCGATGACCACGGCGATCGACGCCGCCGAGCGAGTCGCCGCATCCACCGATGGGCAGGCGAGACCGGGTTCCCGGGCGGTGTACGGGACGTTGCTGCTGCAGGCCGGGTTGGCCGCCGCCGGCTGCGGCGACACCGCCAACGCCAGTGAGCTGCTCGGTCGGGCTACCCACGTCGCCGGGCAAGTTGGCGACGGGCAGGACTACCGTACGGCGAGCTTCAGCCCGGCGGCCGTCGAACTGGCGCACACCTCGACGTCGGCGACTTCACGGCGGCGGGACGGTGGGTGGTCGAGGCGGACCGCGTCGCACCGGCTGAAATCCGCTCCCGACCTTCCGCCCGTACCCTCGTGGCTGAGATTTCCCGCCACGGACCGCAGGTCGCCGGCGTCGCCCGGCTGGCGACGGCGCTCGGGCTGACCCGCTGCTGACCTCCCGCTAGCCCGGGGGTGGGCCGTAGCCGGGCGGCGGACCGTACCCCGGCGGAGGCGGTGCGCCATAGCCGGAGTACGGGGGCGGTGGACCGTAACCGGGGGGCGGGGGGCCGTAGCCGGAGAACGGGGGTGGGCCGTAACCGGGCGGGGTGCCCGGACCGGCTCCGGGCCAGCCCGGGTAGCCGGCGAACGTCGGTGGCGGAGGCGGCGGTGGCGGCGGTGGCGCGGTGAGCACCACCGGGATCGGCACCACCGGCTCATCCGGCGCGGGCACCTGCCGCTGGCTGCCGTCCGGGAAGGCGATCTGGTAGTCCACCCCGTTCCACAGCGCGTGCGGCGCCTGCGGGTCCCGGCCGACGAACGCCTGCCGGTAGCCGGCCAACGCGCTCAGCAGCCGCTGCTCCTCCTTGGCGTGCCGGGCCAGCTCCTTCGGTTTGCTCTCCAGGCCGCGCAGCAGCCCGTCGCGCAGCAGCGCCAGCTTGGTGGCGGCGGCCTGGAAGTCGCGCATCGCCCGTACGCCCGGCTCGCCGGCCACCCGGCTGGCCCAGCGGCGCGCCGAGTGCCGCCGGCCCAGGCTGCCCAACGCCGCTACCTCCGGCGGGGTGAACCAGCCGGCCCGGACGTAGTCGGGCAGCACCCGCTCGGTCAGCCGCCCTTCCCAGCTGCGCAGCCACACCGCCAGGCCGACCATGCCGAAGAAGATCGGCACCATCAGCCCGATGTAGCCGTACAGCAGGATCAGGGTCTGTCCGGTCGCCTCGACCAGCGTCGGGATCAGGTTCCAGGCCCCGTGCAGCATCATCGCCAGCAGCAGCCCGGCGGTCGGCGCGAGCACCCGGATGCGTCGGTCGGCGGTACGGGCGGCGATGCCCAGCCCCACACCGGCCATCGAGGTGAACAGCGGGTGGGCGAACCCGGTGAACAGGATCCGGACGATGAAGATGGCGAAGACGTTCTGCGCGCCGGTCGCCGGACCGTACTGGTCGGCGCCGGCCGCGTAGCCGTATCCGCCGAGGTAGAGGATGTTCTCCACCATCGCGAAGCCGATCGCCGACATGCCACAGTAGACCAGACCGTCGGTGATGCCGGACCACTCCCGGCGGCGGGTCAGCAGCAGCAGGATCGGCCCGAGTGTCTTGGTCAGCTCCTCGATGAACGGCGCCACCAGCACCGCCACCAGCGCTTCCGAGTAACCCAGGTTGTAGAGCAGATCCGCCGAGAAGTTGTTCACGTTCAGCGAGGCGTACGTGGAGACGAACGCCCCCCAGGCGAAGCAGAAGGCGAGGTAGCGCACCGGCTCCGGTTCGTACCGGTCCAGCCACAGGAAACAGGCGACCAGCACCGGTACGGGCAGCACCGCCGCGATGACGCCGACGGTCAACGCGACCGGGCCGAGCGCGGTGCCGAGGTAGACCAGGATGGCGACGCCGCAGCCGGCGATCAGCACCACGATGCCGGCCAACGCCAGCCAGCGCAGCCAGACGCTACGCCGCAGCCGACCGGCCGGCACGACCCCGTCCACCGACGCCGCCGCGGTTGGCGGGTCGGCCGGAGACACCGGCTCCGCCGACGTCTCCGGAGCTGGCTGCTCGGGCGGAGACACCGCATCCACCGGTTCGGTCGGATCGCTCGAATCCGCCGCAGGGCGGGAGCCGGATGGACCACCGGGGACAGTGTCGGACATTGGGCTAGCGTAGCCAGCACCAACCAACGGCGGGCAGCGTGTCGCCCGGCCGGTCATTCCGGGCCGTCGCGCCCGAACGCCTCACTGACCATCTCCTCGACCGTGCCAGCCTCGATCCCGCTGGCCCGGACCAGGTCGCTCGCGGTAGCCCTGACCTGGGCTACCACCACGCTGCCGTTGAACCCCACCCCGGCGTCGTACGCCGCACCGGCGCACCGGGCGGCATCCAGCGCCCGCCGCCGGGTGTGCACCGGGTCGGTACCCGTGTCGAGTTCGTGGCGCAGGATGCGCACCGCGTCGCCGAGGTGACAGACCGCCTCCGGCAGGGCGGACGGCACCGGCTCGTCCTCGGTCAGCAGGGAGACCACCCGCCGGGTGAGCACCCGCGAGTTACGCAGCCCTCGGGTGACGTACTCGGCGCTCTCGGCGTACTGGGCCAGCGGGCCGCGGGCCCGCCAGCGCGCCGGCGCCAGGACCGCCGTCTCGTGTCCCGCCTCGACCGCCTCCCGGAACTCGGACAACTCCTTCTCCGCATCGTGCAGCCGCTTCGATGCGGCCTCGGCCCGACGGCGGTCCCGCCCGGCCAGTGCCTTGCCGCTGAGGATCAGCATGTCGGACAGCACGTCCAACGCCGGGTCGGCGGCGCGGCGCACGATGACCAGCGGGTTGAGCGGCAGCAGCAGGATCAGCACCACCAGCCCGATCAGCCCGCCGACCAGGGCGTCGATGAACCGGTCCGGGTAGAGGCTCTCTGTCTGCGGGGTGAGG
Organism: Solwaraspora sp. WMMA2080; assembly: GCF_027497395.1. Classification (GTDB taxonomy): domain Bacteria; phylum Actinomycetota; class Actinomycetes; order Mycobacteriales; family Micromonosporaceae; genus Micromonospora_E. The sequence goes on from NZ_CP114910.1 coordinate 3,655,448, forward strand.
GTGGCGACCAGCACCCCGGACGACGCGGCCTGGGTGACCAGCGCGGCACCGCTGCCCAGGAAGACGGCGACCATCACCGCGAGCGGCACGATCAGCAGCAGCTGCCAGGTGCCGGTGCCGATGGTGATGATGATCAGATCGCCGATGGCGATCCCGACCGCGACGCCGACCACCAGTTCGGCGGCACGTTTCAGCCGTTGCCCGATCGAGGCGCTGAGGATGATCACCGCTGAGATCGGGGCGAAGAAGGGCAGCGGGTGGCCGATCACCCGACGGGCGATGAACCAGGCCAGCGCCGCCGCCAGGCCGGCCTGCAGGGCGAGTACGAGGTTGGCGCGGACCCGTTCCGACCGCTCCCGGACCTCGATGGAGACCCGGCTACGGGTCAGCGTGAGCAGCCCGGTGAGGCGGGGTGCCGCCGCCGCGCGTGGTGGCTTCCCGGCGTCGGCCATGCGGGCAGCGTACCGAGCAATTTGCGGCTTATGGCGTTATTGCCCATCCGGTCACGCCCGAGGTGGCCGGTCCGGTGCCGCGCTGGCTAGCCTGCGAAGATGTCCGACCTCATCGAGGCCCTCCGTGCGGCGCTGCCCGACGGCGCGGTGCTCACCGACCCCGACCTGCTGCGCGGCCACCAGCGCGACGAGGCCGACCTGTGCGCCGCCGGCACCCCGGCCGTCGTGGTCCGACCCCGCAGGACCGCCGAGGTGGTCGCCACCGTCGGCGTCGCCAACCGGTACGGCGTACCGGTGGTGCCGCAGGGTGCCCGGACCGGGCTGGCCGGCGCGGCGAACGCGGTCGACGGCGCGGTGGTGCTCTCCACCGCCGCGATGGACCGGATCGTCGACGTCGACCCGGTCAACCGCACCGCCGTCGTCCAGCCCGGCGTGGTCAATGCCACCCTTGCCGCCGAGGTGGGCCGGCACGGGCTGCGCTACCCGCCGGATCCCGGCTCGTGGGAGTCGTCCACCATCGGCGGCAACGTGGCCACCAACGCCGGCGGCATGTGCTGCGTCAAGTACGGCGTGACCGGCGAATACGTCATCGGGCTCGAAGTGGTGCTGGCCAGCGGCGAGGTGCTGCGCACCGGCCGGCGTACCGCCAAGGGGGTCGCCGGCTACGACCTGACCCGGCTGTTCGTCGGCTCCGAAGGCACCCTCGGGGTGATCACCGAGGTGACCGTCGCGTTGCGGCCGGCCGCCGACACCTCGCTCACCCTGGTCGCCGTCTTCGACTCCACCGCCGCAGCCGGCACCGCCGTCGCCGGCATCGCCTCCGGCGGACTCAGCCCCAGCCTGCTGGAACTGCTGGACCGTACCCATCTGCAGGCGATCGAGGCGTACCGGCCGATGGGGTTACGCACCGACGCGGCCGCGCTGCTGCTCGCCTCGGTCGACACCGGCACCGCCGCCGGCACCGACCTGGACCGGATCGCGCAGGTGTGCACCGCCGCCGGCGCAGCCGAGGTGTACGCCGCCAGCGACGCGGTCGAGGGCGCCGCCCTGCTGCAGGCCCGCCGGCTGGCCCACCCGGCGATGGAACGCCTCGCCGCGCGGACCTTCCCGGCCGGCAACGGCGGGCTGATCATCGACGACGTGGCGGTGCCCCGCTCGACGCTGGCCCGGATGCTCGACGGCGTCGAGGCGATCGCCGCCGAACACGCCGTACCGATCGGCGTCGTCGGGCACGCGGGCGACGGCAACCTGCACCCGAACATCGTGGTCGACCGGGCCGACCCGGACAGCCTGACGCGCGGCCGGGCGGCCTTCGACGCGATCATGCGGCTCGGGCTGGACCTGGGCGGCACCTGCACCGGCGAGCACGGCGTCGGCCTCCTCAAACGCGACTGGCTGGCCGAGGAGATCGGCCCGGTCGGCATGCGGGTGCACCGCGCCATCAAGCAGGCGCTGGACCCGACGAATCTGCTGAACCCCGGCAAACTGCTCTGGCCTTCAGCCGGCTAGCGGGCTCAGCCGGCCAGCCGGATGTTCAGCCGGCGGTGATGTCGGAGTCGGTCGGCCAGTCCACGCCCCGGTCGGCGGCGAAGCCGCGGACATCCGCCGCGCCGAGGCGCGCCGCGTCGGCGGTCGCGTCGTCCGGCATCCGCTGCGACTGCAGCTCCGCCGCCACCCGGGCCCGGTAGTGCTCCACCTCACGGTCCCGCACCGCGTCGTCCCAGCCAAGCACCCGGCCCATCACCTCGGCGGCGTGCCCGGCCGACTCGTTGCCCCGGTGCGGTGTCTCGATCGAGATGCGGGTCCGCCGGGTCAGCACGTCGTCCAGGTGCAACGCGCCCTCGGCGCGGGCCGCGTACGCGATCTCGGCAGCCAGGTACTCCGGTGCGCCGGGCACCGGACTGGCCAGCAACGGATCGTCGCCGATCAACGCCAGCAGCTCCACCGCCAGGGTGCCGTACCGCTCCAGCAGATGCTCCAGCACCCCGACCGGGACGCCATGCCGGCGGGCCACGTCAGCCCGGTCCCGCCACATCGCGGGGAACCCGTCGGCACCGAGCAGCGGCAGGTCGGCGGTCCGCGACGGCCGGTTCACCCCGAGCCGGGCCGCCGCCCGGTCCACCACGTCCGCGGCCATCACCCGGTACGTCGTGTACTTGCCACCGGCCACCAGCAGCAGACCCAGCATCGGCTCCACCACGGCGTGCTCCCGGGACAGCCGCGACGTCGAGTCCGCCTCACCGGACAGCAGCGGCCGCAGCCCGGCGTACACCCCTTCGATGTCGCGCGGCGTCAACGGCCGGTCCAGCACCGTGTTCACCTGGTCGAGCAGGTAGCCGATGTCGCGCTCGGAGGCGGCCGGGTGGGCGCGGTCGAGCCGCCAGTCGGTGTCCGTGGTGCCGATGATCCAGTGCCCGCCCCAGGGCAGCACGAACAGCACCGAGGTGGCGGTACGCAGGATCAGCCCGGCCTCACCGGTGATCGCCGACCGGGGCACCACCAGATGCACGCCCTTCGACGCGCGTACCCGCAGGCCGGGCCGGACCCCGACGTCGCCGAGCATCCGCGACACGTCGTCGCTCCACACGCCGGTGGCCGCGATCACGGTACGGGCGCGTACCTCGAACTCGGCGTCCGGATCGCCGGGCCGGGCCTCCATGTCCCGGACCCGCACCCCGGTCACCTCGCGGGCCTGGCGCAGCAGGCCGACGGCGCGGGCGCTGGTCACCACGGCCGCGCCGAGGCTGGCCGCGGTCCGCGCCAGGGTGACCACCAGCCGGGCGTCGTCGACCTGACCGTCGTGGTAGCGGATGGCGCCGGCGACGACGTCCGACCGCAGGCTGGGGAAGAGCCGCCGGGTGCCTTCGCGGGACAGGTGCCGGTGCAGCGGCATCCCCCGGCCGCCGCCAAACACCCCGGCGAACGCGTCGTACGCGGCGACCCCGGTGCCGTAGTAGGCCCGCCGCCAGAGCCGGCCGGGCAGCGCCCGTGGCCCGCTGGCGCCACCCTGCGGCAGCGGAACCAGGATCGGCACCGGCCGGACCAGGTGCGGGGCGATCCGGGTGGCCAGCAGCCCACGCTCGGTCAACGCCTCGTGCACCAGCCCGAACTCGAGCTGCTCCAGATAGCGCAGCCCGCCGTGGATCAGTTTGCTGGACCGGCTGGACGTGCCGGCGGCGTAGTCGCGGGCCTCGACCAGCGCCACCTTGAGACCGCGCGACGCGGCGTCGAGGGCGGCGCCGACGCCGGTCACCCCACCCCCGATCACCAGTACGTCGAACCGCTCGCCACGTAGGCGGCGCAGATCGGCGGCGCGGCGGGTCACGGACAGTTGGCCGGCGGCGTACCGGGAGACGGCAGGGTCACGCACCTCTCCACCGTATCCGGCCGCCTAGGGTGACGGACATGACGCAGCCGCCCGGTCATCCCGGCTACCCGTACCCCGGTCAGCCCTACCCGATGCAGCCGCCGTACCCGATGCAGCCGTCCGCCGCCGCCGGGCCGCCGCCGGCCAGCGTGTGGCCGACGGTCGCCGCGGTGGCGATCGCGATCTGGTCGGTCGGTGTAACGGTGTTCGCGCAGGCCGGCGGCTGGCTGACCGATCAGGTCCTGCTGGCCAGTGGGCTGCCTACCCCGGCGGTGGTCTGGCCGCTGATCGCGTTCGGCAACGCACTGCTGGTCGGCGTACCCACCATGCTGCTGGCGCTGGTGCCCCGGTCACCGGCGGTACGGGCGACCGGCCGGGCCTGGCTGGTCGCCGCGTTCGCCCTCGGCGGTTTCGGGCTGCTGCGGGCCGTACCGACCGTCCACCATGAGCTGTACCTGGCAACGCTCACCGTGCTCGCCGCCGGCGGCGCCGCCGGGCTGCGGGCGCTACGGCGCCGGGCCGAACCGAGCGAGGCCGAACCAGGTCCGGCCGAACCAGGTCAGCTTCAGTCAGCTCAGGCCGAGCCAGCTCACGCTCAGTCCGGCAAGGCGGACCGGATGGTCGCTGTCCTGCTCGCCGTCGCGGCCGGGCTGGTCATGCTGCTGCCCTGGTGGTGGGTCGGCGCGCTGGGCGGCGCGGTGGAGACGGCACTCGCCGTCGCCGCAGCGGCCGCGATCGGCTGGTACGCCGCCGAACTGCTGCCCCGCCGGTTCTGGACGGCGATCGGTGCCGGCCCGCAGGGGCGCTCGGCGGTGCGCACCATCCTGCTCGGCGGGACGGTCGCCGGGGTCGGGCTGCTGCTGCTCGCCGCCGGCATCGGCCAACCCGGCGGGCACCTGGCCGCGATCCTGGTGCTGCCGCCGATCGGGTACGCGGCTGCGGCGATCGGCTGGGCCGCCGACCGGTCCAGCGCGCCGGTCGGCGTACTGGCCGGGCTGTCCGCCGCCGGACCGCTGGCCCTGCTCGACCCGGAAGAGGTCTCGCTGCTCCTGGCCATCGGCCGTGACGTGCCGTTCTGGGCGGCGGTCGGTGCCGGCGTCGGGCTGGCGCTGGCGCTCGCGTTGGGTGTCGGCCTCGGCTTCGGTCTCGGTTGGCGGCGGGCGGGTCGACCACCACGGCTGGCGGGTCGACCGCTGCGGTGGGTGGCGGTGGCCATCGTCGCGGTGCTGGCGGTGGCCGGTGCCGCCGTGCACCTCGCCGTCGGGCAGCCGGGACTGCACGGCGAACGGCTGTTCGTGGTGCTGCGGGAGCAGGCCGACCTGTCCGACGTGCCGCGCGGCACCGGACCGCAGGCCCGCGACGAACGGGTCCGTACGGTCTTTCAACGGCTGGTCGACACCGCCGAGGCCAGCCAGGCCGACCTGCGCGACGATCTGGACGGGTGGGGGCTGTCCTACACGCCGTACTACCTGGTCAACGCGATAGAGGTGGACGCCGGGCCGGCGCTGCGGCCCTGGCTGACCCGGCGGGACGACGTCGACCGGGTGCTGATCAGTCAGCAGCTGCGGCCGCTGCCGGCCACGGTCGAGCCCGAACGGGGCGACCAGCCCGCTCCGCGTACCCCGCCGTGGAACATCACCATGCTCGGTGCCGAACGGGTCTGGACGGAGCTTGGTGTCGAGGGCGCCGGCATCGTGGTCGGCGCCTCGGACTCCGGGGTGGACGGCGACCACCCGGCGCTCGCGGACGGGTTCCGGGGCGGCGGCGACTCCTGGTTCGACCCGTGGAACGGCACCGGTACGCCGACCGACAACAACGGGCACGGCACCCACACGCTCGGCTCGGCTGTCGGCGACACCTCGATCGGGGTCGCGCCGGGCGCGTCCTGGGTCGGCTGTGTCAACCTGGACCGCAACCTCGGCAACCCGGCACGCTACCTGGACTGCCTGCAGTTCATGCTGGCCCCATTCCCGACCGGGGGCGACCCGTTCGCCGACGGGCGACCGGAGCGCGCCCCGCACGTGCTGACCAACTCCTGGGGCTGCCCGGAGCTGGAAGGCTGTGACCTGGGTTCGTTGCGGCCGGCCACCGAGGCGCTGGCCGCCGCCGGGCTGATGATGGTGGCCGCCGCCGGCAACACCGGCCCGTTCTGCAGCTCGGTCGACGACCCACCGGCCCCGTACACCGATGTGCTGACCGTCGGCGCGGTGGACGCCGACCGGGAGGTCACCGACTTCTCCAGCCGGGGCCCGGCACCGGACGGCACCGTCAAGCCGGACCTGGTGGCGCCGGGCGCCGACGTCCTGTCGGCGATGCCGGGCGGCGGGTACGCGGCGCTGGACGGTACGTCGATGGCGACCCCGCAGGTGGCCGGGGTGGTGGCGCTGCTGTGGTCGGCGCAACCGGAGCTGATCGGTGATCTGGACGGCACGGCGCGGATCCTGCGGCAGACCGCCGCCGAGGCCGGCACCGGGGGCGGTGACACCTGCGGTGACCCGGCGAACCTCACCGGCGCCGGCCTGGTCGACGCGTACGCGGCGGTGCAGGCCGCCCGGTCCAACGCCTGATCGGCGCTCGGCCGGTCTGCGCACCGGTCGGCTGACCGGCGGGAGCAGAGACGCCGCAGGGCGGTTACCGGGAAGCTGCCCGGTAACCGCCCTGCGGTCTTGTCGCTACCTTCTTGTCGCTACTGCGGCGTGGCTGGACTCAGAAGTCCATCTCGCCGCCGCCCGGCGCACCCGCCGGAGCCGGGGTCTTCTCCGGCTTGTCCGCCACCACGGCCTCGGTGGTCAGGAACAGCGCCGCGATCGACGAGGCGTTCTGCAGCGCCGACCGGGTCACCTTGGCCGGGTCGATGATGCCCGCCTGCAGCAGGTCCACGTAGTCGCCGTTGGCGGCGTTGAGGCCGTGGCCGGCCTCCAGGTTGCGGACCTTCTCCACCACGACGCCGCCTTCGAGGCCGGCGTTGACGGCGATCTGCCGCAGCGGGGCGTCCAGCGCGATCTTCACGATCTGCGCGCCGGTCGCCTCGTCGCCGACCAGGTCGAGCTTGTCGAAGGCGGTCTTGCCGGCCTGCACCAGGGCGACGCCACCACCAGGGACGATGCCCTCCTCGACGGCTGCCTTGGCGTTGCGCACCGCGTCCTCGATGCGGTGCTTGCGCTCCTTGAGCTCCACCTCGGTGGCCGCGCCGACCTTGATCACCGCGACGCCACCGGCCAGCTTGGCCAGCCGCTCCTGCAGCTTCTCACGGTCGTAGTCGGAGTCGCTCTTCTCGATCTCGGCCCGGATCTGGTTGACCCGGCCCTGGATCTGCTCGGCGTCGCCGGCACCGTCGACGACCGTGGTCTCGTCCTTGGTCACCTGGACCTTGCGGGCCCGGCCCAGCATGTCGATGGTCACCGCGTCGAGCTTCAGGCCGAGCTCCTCGCTGACGACCTGGCCGCCGGTGAGGATCGAGATGTCGGTCAGCATCGCCTTGCGGCGGTCACCGAAGCCGGGAGCCTTGACGGCAACCGACTTGAAGGTGCCGCGCACCTTGTTGACGATCAGGGTGGCCAGCGCCTCGCCCTCGACGTCCTCGGCGATGATCAGCAGCGGCTTGCCCGACTGCATGATCTTCTCCAGGATCGGGAGCAGATCCTTGACCGAGGAGATCTTGCTGTTGACGATCAGGATGTAGGGGTCGTCGAGGACGGCCTCCATCCGCTCCGGGTCGGTCCAGAAGTAGGGCGAGATGTAGCCCTTGTCGAAGCGCATACCCTCGGTGAGCTCGAGCTCCAGGCCGAAGGTGTTGCTCTCCTCGACGGTGATGACGCCTTCCTTGCCGACCTTGTCCATCGCCTCGGCGATGATCTCGCCGACGCTGGAGTCACCGGCGGAGATCGACGCGGTGGACGCGATCTGCTCCTTGGTCTCCACGTCCTTGGCGAGCTTGCTCAGCTCCTCCGCGACGCTGGACACGGCGGCCTCGATGCCCCGCTTCAGGGCCATCGGGTTCGCGCCGGCCGCGACGTTGCGCAGGCCCTCGCGGACCAGGGCCTGGGCCAGGACGGTCGCCGTCGTCGTGCCGTCACCGGCCACGTCGTCGGTCTTCTTGGCGACCTCCTTGACCAGCTCGGCGCCGATCTTCTCGTACGGGTCCTCGAGCTCGATCTCCTTGGCGATGCTCACACCATCGTTGGTGATGGTGGGGGCGCCCCACTTCTTTTCGAGCACGACGTTGCGGCCCTTCGGGCCCAGCGTCACCTTGACGGCGTCGGCGAGGGTGTTCATACCCCGCTCGAGACCGCGGCGCGCCTCTTCGTCGAACGCGATCATCTTGGCCATACGGCGTTGTCCTCCTGGACGCTCGCAGCACCGGAGCCGGTCAGCTCCGCCATGCCGCCTGCTCTACGCACCTTCGGACGTCGCTACCTGACGACAGTGACGTCCGCCGGCCGGGCCGGATAGCCCGCGACGACCGGCCATCTCCGCCACCCCGCGAAGCGGGACGACGGCGGTGGCCCCACCGCCCCGACCTTTGGCACTCCCGGTTGGCGAGTGCCAATCCTTGTTTAGCACTCTCCCCTGTCGAGTGCAAGCGAACAGCAACTTGCCGGCCCGACGTACCCCTTCGGGCCGCACGGCCGCCGACAGCGGTCGCGGTCAGGATCAGGTGAGCAGGATCGCCGGGCGGCGAGACGATGAAAGGCGCCGGCTCCACCAGGAGAACCGACGCCTTGCGGGTACGCAGACTGTGTCGACTAGGCGATGACCCGGACCCTCTCCGCCTGAGGACCCTTCTGCCCCTGAGCGATCTCGAACTCGACGCGCTGCCCGTCGTCGAGCGCCTTGTAGCCGTCCATCTCGATCGCGGAGAAGTGGACGAAGACGTCCTGCCCCCCGTCGACCGCGATGAAACCGTAGCCCTTCTCGCTGTTGAACCACTTCACGGTGCCCTGCGCCACGGTGCACTTCCTCACTTCTGTCGTGCCGGGCCTCTGCCGGCCCTCTGGTCGGCGCGTTCGCCGACCGAAGCCACCGATCGGGACTCCAGTGCGGGTGCCCGAATACAGCAGCCGAAATCGCACGCTACACGAGGTCCGACGGCACCGCACTACCCCAAAAGGGGACATTAACCCCCAGTCAAGTCTCTCTGGCACCACATCTCGTTGACCACGTGTGTCCCGTACACCGCAGAACGTGAAGTCCGGACGGCATCGCGCGCCTGGCAGCCGGGCCGTCCGACGGCCGGACCGCACCGCGCCCCGACATGACCGCGCCCGCCAACGCCACCCGGTGGCCGCCGCCGTCGGGCTACTCATCGTGCTGTCGGCGTTCACCGGCGGCCTGCCCGGGGACGCCGGCAAACCACCGCCGCGCGAGCCGGGCTGGACCGTCGCCGACCAGGACCACGACCATCAGCGCAGCGTGTTGCTGCGCGCCGGGCCGGTGCCGACACCGACCGACGGATTCTTCTCCTGGGCGGCGCTGAACCGGCGTACCGGGCTGATCACCGGGTCACCGAACTTCACCGCACAGAGCGACACCATGTCGTTGATCAAGGTGTGGTTGGCCGCCGACGACCTGCGCCGCGCCGACGAACAGGGCCACATGCTCCGGACACCTCAGCTCGCCCAGCTGTCGTCGATCATCCGGGACAGCGACAATCCCGGCGCGGACGCCACCTACGACCGGGTCGGTGGCCAGGAGTCCATCGAGCGGATGGTACGGATCTGCGGACTGACCGACTCGGCCCCGGAGCGCGACCGGTGGAGCAACACGATCGTCTCCGCCCGCGATGTGACCAGGCTGGGGCGCTGCCTCGCCGACGGGCGGGCGGCCGGGCCGCAGTGGACACCGTGGCTGCTGTCCGAGATGCGCGCCGTCCGCGGTGCGGGCGACTTCGGCCCGCGGGACGCGCTCACCGCCGAGTACGCGGCCACCATCGCGATCAAGAATGGCTGGCTGCTGCGCGACGAGGACGGGCTCTGGCACGTCAGCTGCCTCGCGATCGGGGAGACCTGGGTGATCGGCGCGCTGGCCCGCTACCCCGGGCGGCACGGGCTCGACCACGGCATCGACTACTGCCGGCAACTCGGCACCGCCCTGCTGCTGGTGGCGTGACCCCGTTGCCGGCGAGGGCATGACCGTGGCGGCTGGTGGCGTGACCGGTACGGGCCGGGCCGAAGGCGGGATTCCGGTTGTCCGCCGGGCCGCGCCGGGCAAGCATGCCGGCATGGGAACTGGGACCGACACCGACCACGTCGTACCGCCGGTAGCCGCAGTCCGGCGGATCCGGGCCGACGACGCCGCCCGGATGCGCGCGCTGCGGCTGGAGATGCTCGCCGATTCGCCGCTGGCGTTCATCGAACGGCTCGCCGACGCGGCGGCCCGCCCGCTGCACGAGTACGCCGAGCGGGCAGCCCGGTCCGCCGTCGGTGACCTGATCGCCCAGTTCGTGGCCGAGACCGGACCGACATCGTTCGTGGCGCACGCGGGAGCACACGTCTGGCGCGACGACCCGTCGGTGTCCGTCCTGTTCGCCGTCTACATCAGCCCGGCCTGGCGCGGCCGGAGCCTGCTCGCCGAACTGGTAGACGCGGTCGCTGCCTGGTCACGTGCGGCCGGGCGGCCGGAGCTGCTGCTGGAGGTGGTGGTCGGCAACGACCGGGCGGTACGGGCGTACCAGCGGCTCGGCTTCGCCGACACCGGCGTACGCCTGCCGCACCCGACCCGGCCGGACCTGACCGAGTTGCAGATGCGCCGGCCGGCGTGACCGGCGGGCCGGCACGGGAGCCGACCCGACACCGGGCCGGCACGGGAGCCGACCCGGCTCCCGTGCTGCGCCGGGTCAGACGTGCCGGCGGGACTGGACGATCCGGAACCGGCCGGCGACGTACGCGCCGTCGGTCAACGCCGAGTTCGCCGCGGCGTTGGCACCGCTGGCGTGGAAGTCGGAGAAGGCCGCCGACTGGTTGACGAACACGCCGCCGGTGAGGTTCGCCGACAGGTGCACACCGACGTCCAGCGCGGCGGTCTCCACGTCGGCGAGCACCCGCTGGTCGGTCGAGTACACACCGGCGGTGAGCGCACCGCGGGCTGTGACCGTACGCCGGAATATCTCGACGCTGTGCGCGGTGGACGCGGTGGCGACGACGAAAGTGACCGGCCCGAACCACTCCCGGCCGTAGACGTCGTCGGCGTCCGCGTCGAGCTTGACGACCAGCGGGGTACGCACCACCGCGTCCGGGTAAGCCGGGTGGCTGATCTCCCGCGACTCCAGCACCGGTTCGCCGAGCTTGGCCGCTGCGGCGAGCCGGTCGAGGACCGCGTCGTCGACGATCGCGCCGATGAGCTCGACCGCCCGTGCCGGGTCGCCGGTCAGTTTGCCGATCGCGGCGGCGATGCCGTCGGCCACCTCGTCCGGGCTCTTGTGCCCCTGATCGGTCTCGATGCCGCCGGCCGGCACCAGGATGTTCTGCGGGGTGGTGCACATCTGGCCGCTGTAGAGCGAGAGGGAAAAGGCAATGTTGCGGCACATGCCGGCGAAGTCCGCCGTGGAGTCGACGATGATCGTGTTGACACCGGCCTTCTCGGTGTAGACGGTGGCCTGACGGGCGTTGGCCTCCAGCCAGTCGCCGTACTCGGTGGAGCCGGTGAAGTCGATGATCCGCACCTCGGGGCGGCCGGCGAGGACGGTCGCCAGCCGCTCGCCCGGCGCCTCGGCCGCGAGCTGCACCAGGTTCGGGTCGAAGCCGGCCTCGCTGAGCACCTCGCGGGCGTAGCGGACGGTGATCGCCAGCGGCAGCACCGCGCCCGGGTGCGGCTTGACCAGCACCGGGTTCCCGGTGACCAGGGAGGCGAACAGCCCCGGGTAGGAATTCCAGGTCGGGAAGGTGTGGCAGCCGATGACCAGCGCGACGCCGCGCGGCACCACATGGAACGTCTTGGCCATCCGCAGCGGCTCGCCCCGACCGGTCGGCTTCTCCCAACCGGCGGTCCGTGGGTGGCGGGTCATCTCGGCGTACGCGTAGGCGATGGCTTCCAGCGCGCGGTCCAGCGCGTGCGCCCCGCCGGCCTGGAACGCCATCACGAACGCCTGACCGGTGGTGAACTGCACCGCGTTGGCCAGCTCGAAACTGTGCTCGTGCAGCCGGGCGAGGATCTCCAGGCAGACGCCGGCCCGGCTGCGCGGGCCGGCGTCGCGCCAGGCGGGCAGCGCGGCTCGGGCGGCGGTGATCAGCTGGTCGGCGTCGGCGCGGGGGTACCGGGTGCCGAGGTCGATGCCGAACGGGCTGTCGTCGGTGGCGACCGGTTCGCCGGTGGCGGTGGGCTGGTCGAGGGGGAAATCCCTGCCCAGGTAGGCGCGGAAAGCCGCCGCGCCCTCGGCGGCGGCGTGTTCGCCGTAGATCCGAGGGCTCGGCGACTCGGGGTAGGCCGACCAGTAGTCGCGTTCGACGATCGCGGTCAGCGCGCGGGCCAGGGTGTCGGCGTGCGTGACGTACAGCGGGTGCGGGGTCTCCGTCATGCCGTCATCATGCCTCAGATGGTCTGCTGCCAGTTCTGCCAGATGTCGACCGCCCGGAAGCCGAGCGCCTCGTTGATCGCGATCATGTGCTGGTTGCTGTCGGCGTTCCAGGTGTCGATCACCCGCAGCGCCGGTTCGTGGCGCAACGTGAACCGCAGGTTCTCGATCTTGACGATGGTGCCCAGCCGGTGACCGCGATGATCCGGGTCGACGATGGTGATCTGTTGATAGGCGTGCCAGTCCGGTTCGGCCTGCCGGGTGATGTTGCTCCAGGCGACGATCCGGCCGCTGTCCAGATGTCGGGTCACCGTGTGGTAGCTGCGGGTGCCGGCCGCCTCCCGGGCCAGATCCGCTTCGTGGATCCGGTCGGCGTCGACCTTTTCCGGCTCCCACTCCAGGTCACCCATTGGCGAGTCGGTCACCATCCGCCCGTCCAGGTAGGCGAGATCGGCGCGGTAGTCCTCAGGGCAGGGTCCGACCCAGGTCAGCAACTCGTAGCCGGGGGCGCGGCGCCAGTCCTCGGCGAGCATCACGTCGAGCGCCGGCTGGTCGACCGCGTCGATTTCGAGCCGACGGCGCGCCTCGACCAGGGCCGATTTGACCCCCACGGCGAGGGCGAAGGCGGTCGGCGCCGGGTCGCGGGCGACGCCGCCGGGCATGGTGTCCGCCGAGTGCCCCATGATCCGGGTGCGGCCGGTCTCCCGGGCCCGCCGCACGGCGTACGCGTACAGTGCGCGACCGATGCCGCGCCGCCGGTGCCCGGGGGCCACCTGGATGTCCACGCCGACGTTGTCGAGGTTGTCGAGCAACGGGAACTCCATGGCGACCAACCCGACCGGTACGCCGTCCACACTGGCCAACGCGGCCTCGAACCGTACGCTGTGCCGCTGATGCCGCAGCAGGGCCTCGAACCACTGCCGGGGCGTCGGCGGTATGTCCGGGACGGAGGTGGCCGACCGCTTGATCTGGTACGCCTGCTCGAAGGCGGCCTCGTCGGCCGGATCCAGCGGGGTGATGGTGATGTCCATGCCGTCGAGCGTGACGGGGCGGGACCACCAGCGCGACCGAATTACCGGTCGGGGGATGTTGGTCGGGAGGACGCTCGCACGGCGCCTCCGGCGCCGTCGGTCGTTGGGACCCGGGGTTGAGATTGTTGCCAAGCTCGGTCGGGGCCCTTACGGCGAGTCGTCCTCCCGCACGGAGCATCCTGCGCCGTGCAAGTGCAGCCGTCAAGACCCCACCGGCGTATTTTCTCGACCTCTGGCAAAACTCTGACTACGGACCGCACACGAACATCGGCTGATCAGCGTAGGCCGATCAGCCGATTCAGTGGAGGGTGCGCTGGTCAGAAGGTCAGCCGAGCAGCCCTGCCTCACGAACCGAACGCAACGACGGTTTCACCCGATGAGTAGGGCCGACCTGCCCGGCGACCGCGTCGATGGTTTTCAGGCCTTCGCCGGTGTTGTAGACGACCGTCTCGGCGGCCGGGTCCAGCCGTCCGCTGTCGACCAGCTTCTTCAGCACCGCCGTGGTCACCCCGCCGGCCGTCTCGGCGAACACCCCGGTGGTCCGGGCCAGCAGCCGGATCCCCTCCCGGATCTCGTCGTCGTCGGCGTAGTCCATCCAGCCACCGGTGCGCCGCACCGCCTCCAACGCGTACAGACCGGCGGCCGGGTCGCCGATGTTGAGCGACTTGGCGATCCCGGTCGGCTTCACCGGCACGATCTGGTCGGTGTCGCGGTGCAGCGCGGTCGCGATCGGGTTGCAACCGGCGGACTGAGCGCCGAACACCCGCCAGCCGTTCGCTGGCGCGTCGACCAGACCGATCTCGACCAGCTCGGTGAACGCCTTGTCCACCTTGGTGAGCAGTTCACCGCTGGCCATCGGGATCACCACCTGCTCGGGGATCCGCCAGCCGAGCTGCTCGGCCACCTCGTAGCCGAGCGTCTTGGACCCCTCCGCGTAGTACGGCCGCACGTTGACGTTGACGAACGCGGTGTCCTCGAACTCGTCGGTCTCCACCAGTTCGCTGCACAGCCGGTTCACGTCGTCGTAGGAGCCCTCGATCGCGACCAGTTCACCGCCGTACACCGCAGTTGTGACGATCTTGCCGGGCTCCAGGTCGCCGGGGATGAAGACGATCGACGGTACGCCGGCGCGGGCGGCGTGCGCAGCGACCGAGTTGGCCAGGTTACCAGTGGAGGCGCAGGCAAACCGGGAGAAACCGAGCGTACGGGCAGCGGTGAGCGCCACCGAAACGACCCGGTCCTTGAACGAGTGGGTCGGGTTGGCGCTGTCGTCCTTGACCCACAGCGGCGCCCGGATGCCGAGCTCGGCGGCGAGCGCGGCGGCCGGGACGAGGGGGGTGAAGCCGGGATCCAGGCTGACCCGGGTGGCCGGGTCCTGACCGGCGGGCAGCAGCGGGGCGTACCGCCAGATGTTGGCCGGGCCCGCCTCGATGTCGGCCCGGGTGACGCGGGCGAGAGCCGCTGGGTCGTAGCCGACCTCCAGCGGCCCGAAACACTCGTAACAGGCGTGCTGCGCGGCGAGCGGGTATTCGGCACCACAGCCGCGACAGACCAGGACACGGGCCGGGCTGGTGGTGCTCACCGGGGCGGAGTCAGGGCTGGTGGTGCTCGCGTCGATCAGCGACGTCATGGCGGCTGTCCTCTCATCTTTCCCTGCGCCGCGCGGTGCGACGGGGACGGAATTGGCACCTGCCCCGGCTGGCCGATTGCGACCGGCGCGACGGGTGGGGGTGGTTGCCGGGGCTTCATCGGGCCGTGTCCCTCTGCCCCTCTGGATGAGGTATGAAGTTGTGTTTCCAGCGAGTGTACGGGCGCTGGTCGGACCGGGCACCCGGCGATCCCAGGGTGTGAGCAAGCCCGCACCGGCCGCCACCGAACGTCGACCGGGCGCGACCGGGCGCGACCGGCCGTCACACCGGGCGGGCTCGACGCAACCAGTCCCAGGCCTGCTGCTCCGCGCCGGCGTGGAAGTGCCGCAGCTCGATCGGCGTCATCGCGTCCGAGGCCCGGGTCACCCACTCGGCCACCCGGTTGCCGCCGACCACCGCAGCCCGGTCGATGTCGGTCAGATGCTCCCGGGCAAACCGCAACCGGTCATCGATCGCCGACAGCTCCATACCCGGCAGTCCGTCGTCCGGCAGCCGGCCGAGGACCGAGACCGAGCCGTACTCGGCGATCGCCGCCCGCAGCTCCCGGTACAGGTCCTGGTACTCCTGCTCGGTCAGCTTCCCGGCCACTTCGTAACCGAGCACGTTCCCTTCCTGCCCGATCCTGGTAATCATCCCCGTTCCTTCCCTGCCGCCGTCCGGGTCCCGGATGCCGCCCGGGTCGACGACCCGGCACGGCCGTCCACTGCCGTTCCCGGCAGGCGACCTTGCACACCTACGAGCCCGCCGTCGTCAGGTGAGCCCGCCGTCGTCAGCCGCCGCCCGCACCTGCGCGAGGACCTCGTCGAGCAGCTGCGGAGCCGCAGCGATCGTCGCGAACGAGTCGAGGCTGTGCGGCGTACCGTCGATGTCGACGACGGCGGCACCCGCCTCTCGGGCGATCAACGTGCCGGCGGCCATGTCCCACGGCTTGTTCGACAGGGCGATCGACACATCGGTACGACCGTCGGCCACCCAGACCAGGTC
This sequence comes from Solwaraspora sp. WMMA2080, assembly GCF_027497395.1. GTDB lineage: Bacteria > Actinomycetota > Actinomycetes > Mycobacteriales > Micromonosporaceae > Micromonospora_E. Next base: position 3,671,440 of record NZ_CP114910.1, read on the forward strand.
GATCGCGGCGGAGCCGAGCATCCGCACCCGCAGCGCGCCCCGGGCCATCCGCTGGGTGAGCGCGAACCGGGCGGCGTTGCGCTCCGCGGCTTCGTCGCCCACCGCGAAGTCGCCGAGATTGACCAACGCGTCGGGCAGCCGCGTCGTGCCCCGCACCCGGATCGGCCGGTCGTCGCGCCACGCGCCCCCGCCGAGAGTCGCGGTGTACCGGCCGCCCAGTAACGGCAACTCGATCACCCCGACCACCGGACGCCGGTCCCGGACCAGGGCCAACGACACCCCGCACAGCGGTACGCCGTGCGCGAAGTTGACCGTGCCGTCGACCGGATCCAGCACCCACTGAGGCCCGTCGCCGACCCCGGAGACGCCTTCCTCCTCGCCGAGGAACCCGACGTGCGGGGTGGCGTCGGCCAGGAAGGCACGCAGCTCCCGTTCGACAGCGAGATCCACCTCGGACGCGTAGTCCCGGTCACCCTTGCCGGCCAGGTGTCCGGGCTCACGGGTACGGATCAGCTCGGCACCGCGTGCGGTGGCCTGTGTCGCGATCGTGAGCAGGTCGTCCAGGGCAAGCGGATCGTCAGCCATGCCGCCAACCCTAGACAGGCCACCAGCCCTGCAACCCTAGACACACCACCAACCGGGACACACCACCAACCGGGACAGCCGGTCGACCGCTGGTCAGAAGCTCGACGCGTACCTGCGGCTCGACTCGATCGCGCTCTGCGCGAGGGCGGCCGCTTCGGCCAGCTTCTGCTTGGCCTGCTCGACCTTGGCGATCGTCTCGGCCACCTGCGAGTGGCTGGACCCGCTGGTGATCGCCCGCAGCGCGGCTCCGCTGGTGCTCAGCGCCTCCGCACTCGCCCGGATCGCCCCCACCTGCTGGCCGAGCTCGTCACCGAACCGGGCGACTCCCGCCTTGACCTCTTCAACCGAGCTCACGCCTGAACCCTCCCCATCGGACGACCACCGGACCGGTACGACGCTACCGGAGCTGAGCCACTGTCGAAGTCCACCGACCAGACGACACAATCACGGAGGGTGGTCGCAGCAAGTCAAGATGTAGCAACGGTGAAGGCGTAGTAACAGCCGGTGGGCGCTGGTCCCGGCCACCCATCCGACCCGTCGGTACACCATTCGATGATCACCGACGGCAACGGTAGGGTAGGCCCGGCCGTGTGGGGCAGACCACGCTCAAAGGTCACACTCGAAGGTATGGAGTCGCTGTGGGACAGGGTCACAGTCAGGTATCCGCGCTGATCGAGTCGGATCACCGACGCCCGGTCGGGCCGGTCCGTCCAGTCGGGCCGGTGCTGCGCAGGCGCGACGTCGCCAGCGGGTACACCGGGGCGACTGTCGAACACGCGCTGCGGCGGTTCATGCAGCTGGGCTCGGTCGAGATCGACGACCACGACACCGGCCCGGGACTGTCCCGGGTCGGCCGCCGCTGACGAGCACCGGAGCCGGCCCAGCCGGCCCGGCTCCGGGGCGACCGCCATGACGGCGGCCGTCTGGGCCCGCGCGGACCTGCGCCGACGCGCCGTCCTGTTGCTGCGGTTCGGCTGGACCGAGGCGAAGTCGTGCGGCTTCGCGGTCGCGGTCTTCACCTGTCTGGCGCTGACATCGGTGGTCCCGCTGCCGGTCCCCCGCTACGACGCGCTGCTGATCTGTATGGTCGCGCTGACGATCGGGGTTGTGGCGCATCGGCTGGGTCGTACCCGGAGGATGCGCTGACCCAGGTCGCCGGGGTGCCGCTCTACTCCGTTTCATGTACGGGGCGGTCGGCTCCTATATCTGTCAGGCGTGGCGCCGCTTCGACCTACGGGTGACCCGCTACCCGGCGATGGCGGTGACCGGGCTCGCCGTCGCGGTCTACGTCAACTTCTTCACCCACCACGTCCTGCCCGACGCCCGCTGGGTGATCGCGGTGCTGCTGCTGATCGCGCTCCGCCGGACCTGGGTGCACTACACCGTCGGCGACGCCCGGCTACGGATGCCACTGGCTCTGGCGTTCGTGCTGATCGGCTTCTTCCTGTGGGTCGCCGAGAACATCGCCACGTTCCTCGGCGCCTGGACCTACCCGGACCAGCAGCACGTCTGGACGTTCGTGCACGCTGGCAAGTTCGGCTCCTGGGCGCTGCTGGTGACGCTGTCGTTCGTCCTGGTCGCGTCGGTGAAGGCGACCGAGGGGCGGCTGTACGGCGACCGCCCTCGGCCAAGCGTCACGACCCGGTCGGACTGACCGGCACCCGGTCGCAGGTCACCGGCAGACCCGCCGGCATCCAACAGCCACCCGGCGAGTGTTCCCGTGCCCGACAGCATCTCCACACAGGAACACCCGCGCGGTCCGGGTCGACTACCGGGTCACTCCCAGCGAATCTTGACGCAGTTGCCGGTGGTGTAGCTGCCGTTGTCGTGCTGCGCCAGTTCGTGGGCCGAGTTCGCGATCCGGGCACACACCTTCGGCTGTTCGCCGATCGCGTTGATGAACGCCCGGTCGTTCGTCCAGACCACCGACGGGTTCTGGTCCTCGACGTACCAGGATCCCCGCTGGCCGTCGGGGACGTGGCTGCCCATCACGTGGTCCGGCGGGGTGGTGCCGTCGCTGCCGTAGATGTGCAGGTGCCATCCGCCGTTGGTGGACGGCTGGTTCCCGCCGAACTCGGCCTCGTACTCCACGGTCAGTTTGCCGCCGGCGACCCGCGCCGAGGTGAGACAGACCCAGGTCCAGTTGCTCTTGATCTCGTCGGTGCACTGCTCGTCGGCCGGGATCTGCGGCGTTTCCGGCTCCGGCTCACCGGTCTGCTCCGGCTGCTGGTCCTGCGGCTGTTCCGCTCCGGTGTCCTGACCAGGATCGTCCACGCCGTTGGCCACCGGCTGGCCGTCGTCGCCCTGTCCGCTGGTCAGCGCGTAGGTGACCCCGCCGCCGGTGAACAGCACCACCAACACGGCGGCGGCCACGATCAGCGGCCCCCGGCCACGCTTCGCCGACGGTTTCTCCCCACCGCGCCGCCCCGGGGAGTCTTCAGTGCCGATGGAGTTCGCCGAAGCGAAGGTCTCGGTACGGGACGGATAGCCGCTGCCGGCGTCCGGGCTGCCGCGTCCGACGGAGGCGACGCCAGTGACGCCAGCCGGCGGCGACGACGTGCGGTAGCCCGCCGCGGAGACCGGCGCGGTCGGCGCGGTCGGCGGGACCGGCGCGGTCGGCGGCACCCGGTAGGTGCCGGTCGCCGCGGCCGCCGCAGCCGGCGGAGCCGGGGTCGGGGTCGGGGCGGGCCCGGCCGGCATCGTCTGGCCGGTCAGCTCCGCGGCGGCCAGCCAGGCGGCGCCGAGCGAGACCGAGTACTTGGGGTGCGCGTCGACCGCCACCGGCCGGCCCAGCTCGGAGCCGACCAGCTGGGAGACGATCGGCATCCGCGACGAGCCACCGACCAGCAGCACCGAGTGCACCTGTTCCGGCGAGCAGCCGGCGGACCGTACGGCCCGGTGCAGCGCCTCGATCGAGCCGTGCAGTACCGGGCGGACCATCGCCTCGAGCTCGGCTCGGGTGAGCCGGATCTCGGTGGAGATGTTGGGCAGCAGCACCGGGATCGAGGTGTCGGTGTCCGACGACAGCGCCTCCTTGGCCTGGATGCACTCGTCGCGCAGCCGGGCGACGGCGGCGATCGCCGCCGGATCCTCCTCGTCGAGCTCTTCGAGTTTCCCGCCGAGCGTTGCCCGGACATGGTTGAACACCGCTGCGTCGAAGTCGATGCCGCCGAGGCGTTCGATGCCCTCCGGCTGGCCCATGATCTCGAAGCCGGTGGGGGTCTTGCGCAGCATCGCCGCGTCGAAGGTGCCACCACCCAGGTCGTAGACGGCGACGATGGAGCCCGGCTCGATCCGCTGCTGCTCGGCATAGTTGATCGCTGCGGCGGCGGGCTCGGTGGTGTAGGTCACCGGCACATCGAGGTTGGCCATCCGCACCGCTTGGCGCAACAGGTCGAGCTTGTACGGCCCCCAGTTGGCCGGGTGCGAGACGCAGATCGCCGCAGGGAAGCTACCCTCTCGGCGGGCCACCTCCTCCACCACCGACCGTAGCAACCGGGACATCAACGCTTCGGCCGACTGCGGTACGCCGCCGAGCAGGATCGGGGTGGTGTCGCCGAGCCGCCGCTTGAACTCGCGGGCCACCCGCTGCGGCTCGGAGAGCCCACGACGGTGCGCCGCCTCGCCGGTGAGGAACGTTTCGTCCTGCCGCAGCAGCACCACGGATGGGATCGCGGAGCTCCGGCCGCCGAGTGAGACGGTCTCCACCCGGCCTTCCCGCCAGATCGCTGCCGCCGTGAACGTTGTGCCGAGGTCAATGCCGAGTGCGTACATCAGGGTTGCTCCGATGAAGTTTGTGGAGACAGGTATGGCCGGGTCTGGGTAGCCGACCGGTGGTGTGCCGCACACCACAAGGTCGGATCACTGTTGAAAACGGTAGTGGTACGTGGCGAACGTCCGGCGGCACCGCTGGGCCGGCTGACCCCGGCCAGGCACCCGGTCACCGGGATCGCCGCTGGTCGGCGATGATGCCCTCGCAGGACCGGACCGCCACCCGGGCGGCCACCGCCAGTTCGTACGGGGTCATCGGGCTTTCGGCGCGCCGCTGCCAACGGCCCAGCGCTTCGACCGCGCCCTCGGTCACCTCGGCGGTGGTCGCGTCGGCCGGCAGCCGCAGCCGTTGCTGCGCCGCCGCGCCGGAGCCGCCGATCACCTGCTCGAGCTCGGCGACGACCGCGGGCTTGCCGGTGATCCAGCCGGCCCGCAGGCTGGACAGCACGCGCAGCTCGTTGAACGGGTGCGCCGAGGCGATGATCTCCTCGACCGCGCCGGCTACCTGCTCACTGCCGGGTCGGTCACAGAGCCGGGTGACGTCGGCGAGCGCCAGCAGCGCCGACCGGGACTTGAGCACGTCCCGACGCTCGAAGAACAGTGAGCCGAGGACCTCGCGCAGCTGGGTGAGCCCGCTGCGCTCGGTCAACTCCTGGGAAAGTTCGGTGGCGGTCGCCGCGCCGTTGTGTCGCAGCATCGCGACGGACAGCCGCAGGCCGAACATGCCGAGCCGGGCCAGCAGTGCTTCCCGTTCGATCGTGGTCAGCCCGAGTTCGGGCATGTTCTGCACGAACCGGTCGGCGGAGAGCAGCAGCTGTTCGGCCTGGGCCACCGGCAGTTCGGCGACCCGGCGTAGTTGCGCGACCTCCACTTCGGTCAACGTCGCGGCGGTCTCGGCGAGCAGACCGGCAACCGGGACGACCGACTGCACCAGCCGTCGCACGTTCGCGTCGGTGCTCAGCCGTTCGGCGATCCGCCGGGCGGACGCCATCGCGTCGAGGCGGCCGACGCCGATCTCGTCGGCCCGGGACAGGATGCCGATGGCGTTGACCGGGTTGGGCCGGGACACCTCCACGTCGTGGAAGGCCCGCAGGAAGTCGACGTCGTTGGAGTGCAGGTGGCGCATCAGGTAGACGACGGCGTCTGCCGGGGTCTCCTCCTCGTCCGGGACGAGCAGGTCCCAGGCACGCCGGGAAGTCTGCTCGGAGAGCGAACCGATACCGGGGGTATCGATGAGCGTCACGTTACGCAGGGCCTGCGAAGGCCAGGTGATGTCCAGCTGCGCGACGTCGTCGACGGACAGGTCGCCCAGGTCGACATCGATCGCGCCGTCCTCGCGGGTGAACCGGAGCTGTCGTGGCTCGCCCTGGGTGGGCGTCGCCAGCACCCGGTAGGTATGTCCGTCCTGGTACCAGGTGACTATCCGGGTGCACTCCCCGGCGTCGGTCGGGGCCAGCCGGTCACCGACCAGCGCGTTGAGCAAGGTGGACTTGCCCGCTTTGACCCGACCGGCGATGGCCACTCGCAGCGGCTCGTCGAGCCGGTCGCGGACGGCGCTGAGCCGCCGCTCGTATGCGGTGCCCCGGTAGACCTCGACGGCGTGGCCGAGCACGCTGCGGGTCCGGTCGATCAGACTCATCCGGTCACCGCCGGTGACCGTGGCCTGGGGATATGACTACAGACCAACTCGGACTGCACATTTCTCACACCGCTACTTTCTAGTCCGCCGGGGATGTGTCCTGTTGTCTCACTCGTCGGAGTCGGTCACCGGTACCGGACCGACCCGCAGATTCACCCGGGCGACCCTGTCGATCAACGAGTTGCTGACCGGCTGAACAGCCCAGCCGGGAGACACAGCACAGCTGACCACGCGCACGTTCGGCGGCCGGCGGAACGCACGTTCGGGGTACGGCACACTCAGCGCCCAGGTCGGGCCGAGAGTACACGGTACACGCGTACGGGGTCAGGCCATGCGTCGGCCTGCGGAGCCGTCCGTACACTGCCTCACTGACACGGGCAAGGAGGGGCTGCACCGGTGACTGTCGTGGTGGGTGTGGACGGTTCCGGGCGATCGCGGCGGCTAGGCGAGATCGCCGCAGCCGCCGGCCGACCGGCCGTACGCGTGTCGCCCGCGACAACCGACGACCTGCAGGTTCTTCTCGATCAGGCCCGAGCTGACGGCGCCCTGGTCCTGGTCGACGACGCACACCACCTGGAGCCAGCGATCTTACGGTCACTGACCGTGGCTGCTTACGGCGGGGTGTCGATGGCGATCGCCCGCCGTCCCACGATCATCGGCCCGGAACTCGCCGACCTGGACGAGGCAGTCTCCGGGCAGGGCCCGGTCGAGCAGCTCGGCCCACTCGCACCGGCCGCCCTGGCCGAGCTGGCAGAGGAGGTTCTCGGCCGACCGGCCACAGCGGAACAGCTGCACGCGCTCCAGGTTGCCTCCGCCGGGCTGGCCGCTGTCGCCGTCACGGTCGCCGCCGACCCGGCCGGTACGCCGCCCGCCCTGGTAGCCCGGCTACAACGTCGATTCGCCGCCGCCGGACGTGACGCCACCGGACATGACGCCGCCCGACGCGGTGTCGCCGGACGCGGTGTCGCCGGACTGGCCGCAGTCCTGGCTCTCGGTCTGGACCTGGCCGACGACGTGGTCTGCGCCGCGACCGGCCTGGACCCGGCCGAGGCGGCCGCCACGATGCGGTCGCTGCGCGACGAGGGACTGCTCACCCCCGACGGAGAACGGATGATCCCGGCGGTCGCCCGGGCGTTGCTGTTCGACCTGCCCCCGTCGGAGCGCCGTCGGCTGCACGAGACCGTGGCCACGGCGCTGCTGGCCACCGGTGCCGACCCAGTCCGCGCCGCCGGACAGCTACGCGCCGCGCGGGCCCGGACCCCGACCGCCGCCGACGTCTACCGGCAGGCCGGCGACCGGTTGCGGTTTACCGACCCGGGCAGCGCGCTGACCTGGTACGACGACGCGCTGGACGCCGGCGCCGAGCCATCCACCGTGGCCGCCGGGCGGGCCGAGGCGGCCACCCTGCTGGGGGTGCCGGTCGACCTGGACGGGCCAGCTGCGGCACCGGCCGACACCGGCCGGATCGCGCTGGTCGCCGGGGCGGCGGCGGCGTACGACGGCCGCGCCGCTCGAGCGGCGGAGGCGTTGCTGGGCGCCGACGCCCCTGGCCCGGTCCTCGCGGTACCGGCCCTGGTGGTCACCGGTCAGCTGGCCGCCGCGCGGACGGCGGCGACCGGATCGGCTCCGCTGCCGGTGCGGCGACTCGCCGACGCCGCGCTGGCGATGACGGATCCGGCGGCGGCGCTGCCGTTGCTGATCGAGGCCGCCGAGAGTTTCGAAAAGGCACCGCCCCCGGTTGCCGTACCGGACCTGCCACACGCGGTCGGAGCGCTGGTCGCGGTGGCAGCCGGTGACTCCGCGACCGCCGAGCATCTGCTGGAGCGGGCGTCGACCAGCGGGGCCGGCGGTCCCGTCGCGCTGGACCGGCACCGGACGTTGCTGGCCTGGGTCCGAATGCGCACCGGCAGATACGACTCGGCCGTCGCCGAACTACGCCGGCTGTCCGGTGCCATGCTGCCCGGCCGAGAACGGCTGACCTACGCCGGCCTCACCGCCGGGATCGCCCGCCGCAGCGGGGACATCGCCCAACTGCGGGCGGCCTGGTCCGTCGCCGAGCCGGTGCTGGCCCGGCGGGCCGTGGACCTGTCCCAGCTGGAAGTGGTCGAGGAACTGCTGGTCGCCGCTGCCCGGCTGCGCCACCACCAGCGGATCGCACCGGTCCTGGCCGACCTGGCCGGCATCGTCGACCAGCTGGGTCGACCGACGGCGTGGACGGTGTCGCTGAGCTGGATCCGGTTGCAGATCGCGGTCGTGGGTGAGGAGCCGGCGGCGGCTGCGGCAGCAGCCGACGAGCTGGGTTCGCTCGACCCGGGCGGATTCCGGCAACAGGCGCAGTGCCGGGCCGCCGGCCGGTGGGCCGCCGTACTCGCCGGCGAGGTCGACCCGGACGCGGTGTTGACGGACGCCGCCGAACTGGCCGCCGCCGAACTGCCCTGGGAGTCGTCCAGACTGATCGGTCAGGCAGCGGTCCGTACCACCGACGCGTCGGCCGCCCGCCGGCTCCTGGAACGGGCCCGGGAACTGACCCGGATGGACCCGGTGCCGGACGAGTCGCGGCCGGGGGCCTCGCACGGTGGCCTGTCGGACCGGGAGGTCGAGGTGGCCCGGCTCGTGCTGGCCGGCCGGACCCACCGTGAGATCGGGACGCAACTCTTCCTGTCCCCCAAGACGGTCGAGCACCATGTGGCCCGGATCCGCGGCAAGTTGGGGGTTACCACCCGGGCCGAGATGGTCGCTACGCTGCGAAGTCTGCTCCCCGAGGAGTCCTGACTTGTCGGTTAGCTGACCTGAGCTTGGTGGCACCCCCCTAGACCCCCGAACCTGGCAGGGGGGAAGCCCCGATGCGAGGGGCGGGCGTTGACCCGCAGTCTTGTACATGTCCGGCCGATCGGGACGGACCAAAACCCCTACGAACCACGAATGCAGGAGACATCATGGCCGCGGTAGAAGTCACCCCGTTGATCGTCGAAAAGGTCAAGGCGCTGTTCGACAAGGTGTTCAGCAGCGAAGAGGAGACCGCCAAGTTCCTGGCCGACCCGGAGGGCGCGTTCGCCGCCAACGGGATCGAGGCGGAGACGCTCAACGAGCTCGACGTCGACCAGATCGTCAACGACGCGGCGTTCGGCAGCAGCGCAAGCCCGTCCGGTGGGGGCGCCGGAGGGGGCGGCGGCTTCGCCGGCGGCGGGCCCGGTGGCGGCGGCAGCGGCGGGGGCTTCGCTGGCGGGGGGGCCGGTGGAGGCGCCGGAGGGGGCGGCGGCTTCGCTGGAGGGGGCGGCGGCGCCGGAGGGGGCTTCGGTGCCGGCGCCGCCGCCAACGTACCGACCCCGGAGGTCGTGCAGCAGGTGACCCAGGTGACGCAGAACTTCACCAACCAGAACTTCATCGACAACTCGCAGACCTTCACCGACAACTCCACCGAGATTGACAACTCGGTGGACGTCGACGTGGACGGTCCGGTGCTGGGCGACATCGACGTCGACTCCGAGAACCTCAACCAGACCGGGGACGGCAACGTCGCCAACACCGGTGACGGGGACGTCAACGCGGCCACCGGCGACGGGGCGGTGGCGCAGCAGGGCGACGGCGACCAGGTCGCCGCGACCGGCGGGTCGGTGGCGGCCGGCGACGACGCGTTCGGCGTCACCGGCGACAACTCGTCGCTGGAGTTCGTCGACGGCGACAAGGTGATCGCCGACGATGGCGCGGTGGTCGGCACCGGCGGCGGCGACGTGCTCGGTGCGACCGGTGACGGCGCGTTCCTCGGCAACTCCGAGTCCGGCGATGTGGTCGGCAACACCGGCGACAACGCCGTCACCGCAGGCGACGACATCGACGGCGTGGTCAACACCGGCACCAACTCCGGCGTGATCGCCGATGGAGACGTCGACCGGACGGTGCTGGGCGACAACACCGGGATCGTCGCTGACGACGTCGACAAGGCCGTGGTCGGCGACAACAACCAGGCTGCCCAGTTCGACATCGACACCAGCGGGGCGGCCGGCGGCGACGCCAGCGGCACCGGTGGGGCCGGCGGCGTCGGTGGCGACGCCGACGCCGACGGGGGCAACGGCGGCGACGGCGGGACGGGTGCCGGCGTCGGTGCCGGCGTCGGTGTCGGGCTGCGCGGCAAGGGCGAAGGCAAGGGCGAGGGTGACGGCGAGGGCGGCGACGGCGGGGCCGGCGGGGCCGGCGGCACCGCGACCGGTGGCAGCGGTGCCGGTGGCGCCGGCACCGGCGGCAACGCCAGCGGCGGCGACGGCGGCGCGCTGGGGCCGATCAACATCAACTTCGGGGGCGGCAGCCAGCAGAACACCACCGACTCGAGGATCGAGGACTCGTCGCTGGCCTCCGGGGGCGACTCGGCCAGCACCCAGGACTCGTTCAACGACCAGTCCACCAACGACTCGTTCAACGACCAGTCGACCGACAACTCGGTGAACACCGACGACTCGTTCAACCAGGAGGACTCCTTCAACACGGAGGACTCGTTCACCACCGACGACTCGTTCAACAACAACAGCACCGCCGAGGCGGACACCACTGCGGACCCGACCCTCGGGGCGTGACCGGACAACCACAGAGCGGACCGGACGTCGCACGGCGTCCGGCCCGGTGAGCGCCAACATGGCGTGGCAGGTCCGGCCGGGGCCTGCCACGCCATGTTGGCGCTCGCACGTTTCCCCGCTGACCACCGCCTGCTGATCACCGCCTGCCGACACCAACCTCGATCGAGGAGCGACGTTGACCGCGAAAACGACACCCCCTGACGCTGACGGCACGCTGCAACGGGCGACACAGATCGTCGATCTCGCGGTACGCGCCTGCGAGGCGTACGACCGCCCCGACCTCGGTGGTCGGCTGGCCACCATCCGGCACACCCTGTCCGACCCGGTGGTGCACGTCGTGGTCGTCGGCGAGTTCAAACAGGGCAAGAGCTCACTGGTCAACGCGCTGGTCGGGACGAAGATCTGCCCGGTCGACGACGACGTGGCCACCGTCCTGCCGACCTACATCCGGCACGGACCGCAGCCGTCGGCGCAGCTGCTGTTCAGCGACGACCCCGCGCGGCGGGAGCCGCTGCCCATCGACCAGGTGCAGGATGTGGTGCTGGAACGGGCCACCGGCGACGCCACCCCACCCGGGATCGCCGGGGTGGAGGTCCGGCTGCCGCGCAACATCCTGTCGAACGGCCTCGTCATGGTCGACACCCCGGGAGTCGGCGGTCTGGGCTCGGTCCACGCTGCAGCCAGCCTGTCCGCCGCCTCAATGGCCGACGCGCTGCTGTTCGTCACCGACGCCGCCCAGGAGTTGACCCGCAGCGAGCTGGACTTTCTGCGGCAGGCCCACGAGGTGTGCCCGACGGTGGTGTGCGTGATCACCAAGACGGACTTCTATCCACACTGGCGGAAGATCCGGGACCTGGACGAGGGCCACCTGCGCCGCGAAGTCGAAATGCCGATCATCCCGGTGTCGTCCGCGCTGCGGCTGCGGGCAGTCGCCGGCAACGACAAGGAACTCAACGCCGAGTCCGGGTTCCCGGATCTGGTCAAGTTCGTGACGCAGCGGGTCGCCGGCGGAGCGGCGACCCGGGTCGCCACACAGGCCGCCGCGTCGGTCGTCGGCATCTGCGAGCAGATGGAGAACCAGTTCAAGGCCGAGCACGCCGCGCTCGCCGACCCGGAGGCCGCCGCCACGGTGGTGGCCGAGCTCAACGCGGTGAAGCAGCGGGTCGAGTCACTCAAGGCGGCTGCGGCGAAGTGGCAACAGACGCTGAGCGACGGGATCTCCGACCTCAACGCCGACGTCGACTACGACCTGCGCGGCCGGCTCCGGCGCATCCTCGAAGAGGCCGACGCCGCGATCGAGGAGATCGACCCCGCTGACGCCTGGGACGAGACCGAACGCTGGTTGCAGGCCAGGGTGTCCAACGAACTGCTGGCCAACTACATGATGCTGCGTGACCGGGCGATGAGCCTCAGCGACGACGTGGCCCTGCACTTCCAGGAGGCCGCCGGCGAGGTGCTACACCACGTCGCGATCCCCGACCCGGTCCCGTTGGTCGGCACCGCACAGGTGGACCACAAGATCGAGCTGGCCAAGATGAAGCTGGGCAAGCAGGCGATGGTGGCGCTCAAGAGCGCCTACGGAGGCGCGCTCATGTTCGTCATGCTCGGTTCGTTGACCGGGATCGCGCTCGGCCCGATCGGTATCGGAATCGGGCTGGTGATGGGCCGCAAGGGCCTGCGCGAGGAGAAGAAGCGGCAACGCGTCAACCGGCAGAACCAGGCGAAGAACGCCGTCCGGCGGTACTGCGACGAGGTCAGTTTCGTGATGACCAAGGACTCCCGGGACACCCTGCGCCGGATTCAGCGCCAGCTCCGCGACCACTACAGCGCGCTGGCCGAGGAGCTGTCCCGATCGAACGCCAAGGCGCTGTCCGCAGCGTCGGAAGCGGCCCAGCGCACCAAGGCCGAGCGGGAGAGCCGGCTCCGCGATCTGAACGCTGAGCTGGACCGGCTGCGTCAGCTGCGCGAACACGCCACCGCGATCGTCGGCGCCTGACCGGTCAGCCGGCCCCGAGGTCGTCGATCTCCGCGGCACCGTCCACCCCGGCGGTGCCCTCGGAGATTGGCGGCATCGCCCACGGGTCACCCGACGGTAGCGGACCGTCCAGGAGATCCGCCGCGTCCGGTTGGCTGTCGTGGCTGGCCGGTTCGGCGTCGTCCCCGGTCGGGCCGGCCGGGGACGGGTCGACCGTTGCCGACTCACGATCGTCAACGGTCGGGCCGTCGCCGCGACCGAACGCCGCGTCGATCTCGGGGCCGGCCGCGAAACCCGGGTCGTCGAACCCGGCTGGGGTGTCGAACCTGGCTGGGGTGTCGAACCCGGGGGTGTCGAAACCGGCGGGGTCGTCGAACCCCGGACCGTCCGGCGGCACGGCGTCGAACCCCGGACCGTCCAGATCCAGCCGGTCGAACGCCGGATCATCCGGCGTCGGAGCGTCGAACGCCGGGGCGGGAGCCGTGGCGAGCAGGTCGAGCGGCGAGGCCAGATCGTCCGGTACGGTGCCGTCGCCGCTGACCTGGCTGTGCGCCGTGACGAACGGGGCCAGATGTTCGGCCACCTCAGCCGGGGCGGTGTCCGCGAAGCTGACCACTGCCTGTGCCAGCAACTCCGGGGAAAGGTCCGCGTAGCCGTTGGCATCGAGCACGGCAGCGACGTCGCTGTGGGCTGCGGCGTCGCCGGGCAGCCCAGCGAAGATCTCATGCAGGGATCGCGCCGGTGCCATGTAACCACTGTAAGAAGAGCACCACCCGGACCGGCAAGGGGGACATCCCCGCCCCGCCCCCTAACCCTGCCACGGTCAGGACGTGACGTCCTTGCGGGTGAACCGCCAGAACGCCAACGACAGGAAGACCGTGGCGTACGCCAACGCCGACACGCAGCCGCGTACCACGTCGTCGGTCTGCATCGGGGTCGACAGCAGCCCCAGCCAGGCGGTGCTGAAATGGGTCGGCAGGAAGTCCCGCAGCACGCCCAGCGCGGTGATCTGGTCCAGGATGCTGGACAGGATCCACAGCAGCACCGCGCCGCCGACCGCGCCGAGCGCCGCGTCGGTCGACACCGACAGCAGGAACGCCAGCGACGCCACGATCAGCAGCACCACCGCCAGGTAGCCGAGGATGCCGAGCAGCCGCAGCGTGCCCTCCCCGGCCGGGATCTCGGCAGCCACCGTCGAACGCAGCGGCGACCAGCCGTACCGCAGGGTGCCGACCAGCAGCGCGGTCGCGGCAAGGACCAGGATCGACAACCCGGAGTACGCCAACGCGGCGACCAGCTTCACCGCCAGCAGCCGGCCCCGGGGCACCGGCACGGCCAGCAGATAGCGCAGGCTCCCCCAGCTCGCCTCGCTGGCCACCGTGTCGCCACAGAACAACGCCACCGCCACCACCAGCAGGAACGTCGACGACACGAAGATGGTGAACAGGGCGAAGTTCAACCCGCCGGTGGTGGCCAGCTCGACCAGGCTGGCGAACTCGCCGCCGCCGTTGTCGTCGTCACCGTCGTCGAACTCGAAGGCGATCAGCACGATCAACGGCAGCAGCACCATGAAGCCCAGGGTCAGCTGGGTGCGACGGCGGGCCGCCTGGCGGCGTACCTCGGCCCAGAACGGCAAGGTGGCGCGGGCCCGGTAGCCGGCGGCGGCGCCGGACACGTCCGCCGGCCGGTCCGGCTGTCGCACGCCCGGTGATTCGACGGTAGCCATCAGCGGTCCCCGCTTCCCCGTGAGTTCTCGCCGACCAGGGCCAGGAAGGCGTCCTCCAGCCGGCGGCGGGGCACCACCCGGTCCACCGCCACCCCGGCCCGGACCAGCTCCGCGACCACCTCGCTGCGCGACGTGCCATCGACGTCGACGATCAGCCCGCCGTTGTCGGCGGCGACGGTACGCACCCCGGCCAGCCGCTTCAGCACCGCTTCGGCGGCGGTCACGTCCGAGACGTCGAACTGCACGCTCGGCGAATCCCCGACGATGTCGTCCACCGGCCCGGCGGCCACGATCCGGCCCTTGTTGACCACCACCGCGTGGGTACAGGTCTGCTCGACCTCGGCCAGCAGATGGCTGGAGACCAGCACCGCCCGCCCGCCGGTGGCGTACCGCCTGAGCACCCGGCGCATCTCGGCGATCTGCGGTGGGTCCAGCCCGTCGGTCGGTTCGTCGAGCACCAGCAGCTCCGGCAGCCCGAGCATGGCCTGGGCGATGGCCAGCCGCTGACGCATCCCATGGCTGTAGTTGCGGATCCTGCGGTGGACCGAATCTCCCAGCCCGGCGATCGCCAGGGCCTCGTCGAAGTGCGCATCGGCCGCCGGGCGTCCGGTGGCCCGCCAGTACGCCCGCAGGTTGTCGATGCCGGACAGGTGCGGCAGGAACCCGGGCCCCTCGACGAGGGACCCGATCCGGGACAGCACCGGCGCGCCGGGCACCAGCCGGTGGCCGAAGACCAGGATCTCACCACGGGTCGGCTGGGTCAGCCCCATCAGCACCCGCAGGGTGGTGGTCTTGCCGGCACCGTTCGGCCCGAGCAGGCCGACGACCTGGCCGCGTTCGACGGTGAAGTCGACCCGCTCGACCGCGACGAACCCGCCGGCGTACTCCTTGCGCAGATCCCGCACCACCAGCGGGGTCTGCGCGTGCGCGGCGTCGACGGTGTGGTCGGTGCGCCGCTGCCGCAGCCGCACCACGGCGAGGACCACGACCAGTCCGACGACGATCGCGGCGACCAGCCCGGCGAGCACCCAGCGCCACAGCGCTGCCGAGGTCGCGATCGGCTCACCGGCCACCTGCGGCAGGACGACCGGCGCGCCGTCGGTGCCCCCGGCCGCGGTGCCGTCGCCGAGGGCGACCGTGTAGACGGTCGGCTCGACCGGGGTGGCGTACCCCTGGTCCGAGGTGGCGACCACGATCCGCAGCCGGTTGCCGGCCTCGAACCGGTGCACGATCGCCGGCAGGGTCACCTCGACCGGTTGCGCCTGCGCGATGTCCGCCGGCAGGCCGGTCAGCCGGACCGGCGCGACCAGCCCACCGGGCAGGCTCATCGCGCCGTCCGGGTCGACGTCGTACAGCTTGACGAACAGCACCGCCTCGCCGGTCGGCGACGCGGCCCGGACCGTCACCGTCGGCGCGCCGACCACGTCGGCCGGGTCGGCCAACGGCGCCGAGTCGAAGTGTCCGTGCTGGCCGGGCAGCTCACTGACCAAGCCGCCGGCGACGCCACCGAGCGCACCGGCCAGCCCGCCGGCCATCGGCAGCGAGGAGACCGCCGCCGGGTTACCGGCCGGCGGGTTGACGATCGGCTGCGGCGGACCGCCGACGGTCACCGTCGTCGTTGCCGTGCCGGCGGTGCCGGGGTAGTCGGTGACCCGGTAGCCGGTGGCGACCAGTCCCCGGTCCATCGCGTCGAAGCCGGCGATCCGCGACCAGGTGAAGCTGCCGCCCGGAGCCTCGCCGTCCCCGGCGACGTGGTGGTCCAGCCACTGCGCGGTGAGGAACTTGACCCGGTCCTGGTCGGTCAGCGGACCGCTGCCGCCGTCATGACCGCCCGTGAACCAGGCGACCCGCACCGGGGTGCCGTTCGCGGCGATGCCCCGGGCGTTCGCGTCGGCCTGGGCCAGCGGGAACAGCGTGTCCGCCGTGCCCTGGATCAGCAGCGTCGGCGCGGTGATCCGGTCCAGCACCCGGGCCGGGCTGGACCGCTGCAGCAGTGCCACCGCCGCCGGGTCCCCCCGGCCGGTGGTGGCGATCCGCAGGTACGCGGCGCACACGTCAGCGGCGAACCTCCCGCACTGCGGATCAAGCCCACCCAGATCCGCCGGCATCCCCGGCCCGCCGACGCCGGTCGGTGCCCCCGGGCCAGCCGGGTCGGCCGGCATCCCCGGCCCGCCGACGGGAGCCCCGGCGCTGCCGAAGAACAGTCCGGCCCAGCCCTTCTTGAACACCCCGTCGACCGGGTCACCGCCGGTCGACTCCGGCAGGAACGCACCGGCCAGGTCGTTCCAGGTGATCATCGGCACGATCGCGTCGACCCGGTCGTCGGCAGCGGCCAGCAGCAGCGCCAACGCGCCGCCGTACGAGCCGCCCACCACCCCGACCTGCGGGTCGCCGTCGGCGTCGGTGCGTACCTCGGGGCGCTGCGCCAGCCAGTCGAGCAGCCGGGCGGCGTCGCGCACCTCATGGTCGGGGCTGTTCAGGTGAATCTGTCCGCCGCTGGCCCCGAACCCGCGCGCCGAGTACGCCAGCACCGCGTACCCGAGGGTGGCCAGTTCCTCGGCGTCGGCGGCCACCGACTGCTTGGAACCGCCGAAGCCGTGGGCGAGCAGCACCGCAGGCACCGGATCGGCCGCCGAGGCCGTCTCCGGCAAATAGAACGTGGTGTCCAGATCGACCGGCTGGTCACCGTCCGGGCCGGAGCGGACCGTGAGCCGCTGCTCGGTCACCGCGTACGGCACCGACTCGGGCCAGACCGCCCAGGTGACCACGCCGGCGACCAGGACGAGCGCGAGCAGCCCGCCGCTCAGCCGCCGCTGGTTCGACCCGGGCAGGACCCGACGCAGCCGCGTGGACAAGGGAGTCGGCATGTGCCACACGGTACGGCCACCGCCCGCCGGCCAGCTGTGAACCCTCTCAGCCGCGGCGGTGGATAGGCTCGGCGGGTGGCCGACCCCGAACTGACCTTGACCGCGAGCCTGCGGCCCGCCGCGTTGGACGCCCGCAGGGGCATCGTCCGACTGCACCCGGAGGTGCTGGCCGCGCTCGGCGTCACCGCCGGCACGCCGGTGCGGCTGACCGGGCGACGCAGCACCGCCGGGGTCGCGGCCCGCGCCGAGGCCGGCGCCAGCCGCGCTCTGCTGTACGCCGACGACCTGACCCTGGGCAACCTCGGTGTCCGCGACGGCGGTCAGGTGACCGTGGCCCCGGCGCCCGAGGTCGCCGCCCGCCGGCTGACCCTGGAGGGACCGGTCGAGATCGTCGCGGTGGTCAGCCCGGAGATGCTGCGGCTGGCCCTGCTCGGCAAGGTGGTCACCGCCGGTGATGACGTGTCGCTGCTGCCGCAGGACGTCTTCTCCGACTCGGCGCACCGTGGCCTGATGGAGGCGGCCCGGCGCAGTCTGGCCAACGTCGTCGGGTACGCCTGGACCAGCACCCTGCTGACGGTCGCCGACGCCGAGCCGGCCGGCCCGGCCGGGACCGGGGACCCGGTGCTGGTCACGATGGACACCGTGGTGGCCTGGCGGCACGGGCCGGCCACCCACGGGTCGTCCGGGGAGGAGGTCCGCCCGGCCGGGCCGGTGTCGCCGGCACCGGCACCGGACTTCGTCGACGAGCCGGCACCCAACCTGGACGACCTGCCCGGCCTGCGGGCCCAGGCACACGAGTTGACCGAGCTGCTCGACCTCGGCTTCCACCATCGGGAGGTGCTGGACCGGCTGGGCACCACGGTCTCGCTCGGCGTACTGCTCAGCGGACCGGCCGGGTCCGGCAAGTCGGCGCTGGTCCGTGCGGTCGCCGCCGACCTGGACGCCCGGGTGGAGACGCTCTGGGCGCCGGAGCTCGCCGCGTCGACCAACGACGCGGCGGCGCAGCGGCTGCGGCGGGCCGCCGAGTCGGTACGCCGTGGCGACGCCGCAGTGCTGCTGATCACCGACGTGGACGCGGTCGCGCCCCGCGACGAGCCGGGTCCGTTGTCGACCGTGTTCCGGCAGGTGCTGGCCGAGACGGTGGCCGCCGGCGCGGCGGTGGTCTGCACCACCAGCCACCCGGAGGCGCTGGACCCCGGGCTGCGCGGCCCGGACCTGCTCGCCGTGCAGGTCGCGGTGCCGCTGCCGGACGCCGCGATGCGTCGGGAACAGTTGGCCGTGCTGACCCGGGGCATGCCGCTGGAGGACGACGTCCGGCTCGACGACGTCGCCGCGCGTACCCCCGGGTTCGTCGCCGCCGACCTGGCTGCGCTGGCCCGCGAAGCCGGGGTACGGGCGGCGCTGCGGCAGAAGTCGGCGGAGACGCCGATGGTGGCCGCCGCCGACTTCGAGGCCGCGCTGGAGGTGGTCCGCCCCACCTCGATGGCGACGTCCACGCTGGAGCTGGCGCGGGTGACGCTGGACGACGTCGGCGACATGGCCGAGGTCAAGCAGATGCTGACCGAGTCGGTGCTCTGGCCGTTGACCTACCCGGACACCTTCGCCCGGTTGGGCGTGCAGCCGCCACGCGGGGTGCTGCTCTACGGTCCGCCGGGCTGCGGCAAGACGTTCCTGGTGACCGCGTTGGCCGGCACCGGCAAGGCGAACGTGCTGTCGGTCAAGGGCGCCGAGCTGCTGTCGAAGTGGGTCGGGGAGAGCGAACGGGCGGTCCGCGAACTGTTCCGCCGGGCCCGCGAGGCAGCGCCGACCCTGGTGTTCCTGGACGAGGTGGACGCCCTGGCCCCGGTGCGCGGGCAGGCGTCCGACGGCGGCACCACCGACCGGGTGGTCGCCGCGCTGCTCACCGAACTGGACGGGGTCGAGGCGCTGCGCAACGTCGTGGTGATCGGTGCGACGAATCGGCCGGACCTGGTCGACCCGGCCCTGCTGCGGCCGGGCCGGCTGGAGCGGTTGGTGTACGTACCGCCGCCGGACGGTGCCGCGCGCACCGAGATCCTCAAGGCGGCGGCGAAGTCGGTGCCGCTCGCCGACGATGTGGACCTGACCGAGCTCGCCGCGTCGTTGGACGGGTTCTCGGCGGCGGACTGCGCCGCACTGGTCCGCGAGTCGGCCCTGGCCGCGATGCGGGAGTCGTTGGAGGCGTCATCGGTGACCGCCGCGCACGTCGCGGCGGCCCGGAACCGGATCCGGCCGTCGCTGGACCCGGCGCAGGTGGCCTGGCTGGCCGCGTACGCCGAACAGCAGTCCGCCCGGTAGGGGCGCGTCGCGCCCCTGAAGTGCCGTTGCGCGCCAGACGCGCCGGCATACCCGGATCAGCGCGCCCGGATCAGCCGGCCAGGTCGGTGGTGAACGCCTCGTCCAGCCAGAACCGGGCGTGCACCTGGCCCTGCTCGACCCCGATGATCGCGCCGCACCGCCGCAGCAGGTTGATCGCCGACCGGTTGGCCGGTGTGGTCCGGGCGATGACCAGGTGGGCACCGAGCCGGACCGCTTCGTCCAGCACCGCGCGTAGCGCGGCGGAGCCGACCCCCCGCCCACGGGCGGACCGGCCGAGCCAGATGCCGGTCTCCACGACGGAAGGGGTGTCGAGCCGGCTGAGCCGGATGCCGCCGACCACGTCCCCGCCGACGGTGACCGCGTAGACGATGGTGCCGGCGGGCCCGAACTGCCCGCCGCCGAAGTGGGACCGGTAGAACGTGCGGAAGGCGTCCCGGCGGGCGGCGGTCCAACCGGCCGGGCCGGGCACCGGCGGCATCACCTCACCCGGCTCGGCCTCGGCCACGGCGGCAGAGAGCAACGGCTCCAACAGGTCGTCGCTCATCGGGGTCAACCGCACGTCGTGCCGCACGGCGGTAGTCTCCCAGGCCGGTGCCGACTCCGCCTTACTCATTCCGCACCTCCCGTCTACCCAGCTACCGGCCCCTGAGCGGGATAGTTGCTCAGTACCGGCGCTTCCCAAACCGCCTCGGTGACACCGGTCACCCGCGGGCCGGCGACCCGGATCCCGCCCGTCAGCTGTTGTCCCAGGTCAGTACGCATCGACGGGCCGGATCACCCGGTATCGAACAAACAAAATATCGCCGTGGCGTCGTCGTGCCGCTTGTGACCAATCGACCGATCCGGCTCGGCGGTCTCGGCCGTCCGTACCTGGCGGATCAACTCGGCTGGCCCGGCCTCGGCGAGCAGGTCCATGAGCTGCGGCCAGCTGTACCGCCCGAACCGTTCGACGGCCCGGGTCGCCCCGTCGCTGAGCAGCGCCGCCCGGGTGATCCGGCCCGGTCCGGTCAGTGGCAGGGTGCCGCAGAGCGCCCGGTCGGCCGCGGCCGGGTCGGCGGCGGCCACCCAGTAGCCGTCCGGCTGGTTCATCCACTGCCGCTGCCACCGTACGGCCCGGTGGTAGCGGTGCCGTGGGTCGTCGGTGGCCGGCGGATCGTGCTGTCCGCGCAGTCTGTCCATGGTGTCGGCCAACCGGTTGTCGGACACCACGCCGACCTGCCCGGCCGCCTCGAACACCAGTGGACTGTCGCACAGCACCAGGTAGTCCAGGTGTCCACCGGAGCGGCGCAGCAGGCACACGGTGGCCGACGGGGTTCCCGGGTGGTCCACGTCGCAGCTGGCCGCGTGGTCGTCGCGGACCGCCCGGATGGCCTCGGCGAGCAGCCCGGCCAGCGGGGCGGCCGGCGTAGCGGCGCTGGCCAACCCGAGCCGGGCGGCGAGCCGGCGTACGTACCAGGCCGGCCCGTGGCTGCAGCCGGTGTCGAAGCCGGCGGGAGCGGTGGCACCGTCCAGCACTCCGACCAGGTCTCCGTACTGCAGGATATGGTCCTCGTTGTCCGATTGTCCGGGCGCGGCGACCGAGCAGGCGTCCACCCGCATCGTCGGCAGGTCGGCCGGCGGGGCCGACGACCGGCTCGTCACCGCCGGCATCGGAGTCGGCCGGGAATCACCCTGAGCATCTCTCACCAACTCTCGGAATCCGGTCCGTCACCGACGGTAGCTTGACCGGTAGGTGGGTGTCGAGGATCGCGAGCCGCGCGGCGCACGTGACAGCGGCGCCCGGGACTCAGGGGGGACCACAGATGTTGCGTCAACTGCACGAAAAGGGCCTGCGGGCCGAACACATGTACGTCGCCGGCATCGTCAGCATCGGGATCTCGCTGACCAGCTGGATACTCTCCAAGCGGTTCGAGGCGGCGGGCGTCGACCGGGCCGACCGGTGGGGCATCTTCGTCGGCGAATGGGCACCGACGTTCATCGCGCTCGGCAACGGGCTCAAGATGTACGAGAAGTGACTGGCCCGCGCAGACGGGCCGACGGCCGATCCCGACCGGTCCGCCACCGGCGGACCGGCTCAGCCGCGCCGGGCCCGCGACCTGGCCGCCCGCAGCCGGCGGAGCCGGGCCACCAGCACCGGTTCGACGGCCAGCGCGACCGGGTTGTCCAGTAACTGGTTGAGCAGCTGGTAGTAGCGGGTGGCGGAGAGACCAAAGGTGTCCCGGATCGACTGTTCCTTGGCACCGGCGTGTTTCCACCACTGCCGTTCGAAATCGAGAACCCGCTGCTCACGCTCGGTCAGCCCGGTCGCGGCCGGCCCGGCTGCAGGCGTACCGCTGACGGTGCCCGCACCGCCCGGTCCGGTGCCGGCGTCGGACCCATCGGCGTTGCGGCCGGCGTCGTCGAGCGGCTCGGTGCCGGCGTCGTCGAGCGGCTCGGTGCCGGCGTCGTCGGAGCCCCGGGAACCGCCCGGCTCGCTGCGTTGCCGGGGAACGCCGGCCGTCGTCCGGGGGACCGGCCCGGCGCCGGGTCCGGTCCGGGGTTCGTCAGCAGCCGGCACCTCACCAGGGTAATCGCCGACCCCACGGGTACGCATCCGCCGGTTTGCGCCGTTGCGGTGTGTCGGCGACGACGCCGTCAGCTGGCCCAGCCGACTCAGCTGACGTCGCGCCGGCGCACCGTCCACGCCGCGACAACCAACACCAACAGCACCACCGCCGCCATCAGCACGCCGGTGTGCAGCCAGGTCAGCTCCGTGGTCGGCGGTACGCAGCCGGGCTGCCCGTCGCACGCCTGCCAGCTGGTCAGCTCGATCGACGAGTCCATCCAGGCGATCCAGTACACCGGCAGCACCCACGCCTCTGTGAAGGTGGCGTCGGTCACGTCGGCGAGGAAACTCAACGCGGACTGGCCCAGCACCAGTACGGCGAGGACGCCGCCGAGCGCCAACGCGGTGTGCCGGCCGATCGCGGCCAGCCCGAAGCCGACCGTGGCCGCCGCGACGACCAGCACCACCACCCGTAGCTCAGTCAACGCGACGGACCGCCAGGCACCGGCGGTCATCTCGGCGGTCGAACCGCGCCACACGGCGGTCGCCCAGTGCGCCGCCGTCCACATCAGCACGGCGGGCACGGTCACCGCCAGTACGCCGGTCAGCAGCGCGGCCAGCTTGGTGAACAGGACACGGAGCCGGCGTGGCCGCCACAGCAGCAGGTTCATCATCGCGCCGGAGGTCCACTCGGCACCGATGAACGACGCCCCGGCTGCGAAGAAGACCAGGGTGGACAGGGTCGCGAAGACGTACAGGGTGGCTGGAAAATCGCTGTGGTAGATGAACGTCGCCGGCAGGTACGGCTCGGCCGGGTACATGTCCCGGGTCGGTGCCACGATATCGGCGCAGTTCGGTGGAAACCGGTTCGTATCGGCGGCGCCGCTGCTCTGGCTGCGCTCGCATTCGGCTCGCCACTGCTCGGCCCATTCGACCCCGGCCCGGTACTCGGCCGCGGCGGTGCGCTCGGCTTCGGCGTACGCCGCCGGGCCGATCTTCTGGTTGCCGAGGAACGTCCCGACGGCGATCGCGACCAGCAGCAGCAGCGCGGCGGCCACCAGGTAGCGGACGAAGCGCCGTTTGCCGAGGCGGCGCAGCTCGGCCCGGTACAGATTCATCGCCCGGCTCCCGTCTGGTCGGCGTCGGCCGTCAGGTCGGCCTCGGTGCGGTCGGCCTCGGTGCGGTCGGCCTCGGTGCGGTCGGCCTCGGTGCGGTCGGCCTCGGAGGTCAGCTGAAGGAAGACACTTTCCAGGTCGGCGGTGACCGGGGTCAGCTCGCTGACGTACAGGCCGGCGGCGGCGAGAGTACGGGTGACTCGGGCCGGCTGGTCGACCCCGTGCACCAGCAGGTGATCGGCGTGCCGGGTGACAGTGACCGGTGAGCCGTCAACGGCGCTCAGGGCCGTCTCGGCGGCCGGCAGGTCGGCGGCAGCCTCCAGGCGTACCCGCAGACCGCCGGCGGAGTGCGCGGCCAGCACCTCGGCGACCGGTCCGGCGGTGACCCGGCGGCCCCGCGAGATGATCGTCACCGAGTCGCAGATCACCTGGATCTCGCCGAGAATGTGGCTGGACAGCACCACGGTGGTGCCGGCGGCGACCAGGTCACGCATCAGGGTGCGCATCTCCCGGATCCCGGCCGGGTCCAGGCCGTTGGCCGGCTCGTCGAGGATCAGCAGTGCCGGTTCCTTGAGCAGCGCCGACGCGACGGCCAGCCGTTGACGCATGCCGAGCGAGTAGGTGCGGACCCGCTCGCCGGCCCGGTCGGCGAGGCCGACGAGGTCCAGCACCGCCGGCACCCGGTGCGGCGCCAAGCCGCCGGCCTGAGCGAGCAGCGACAGCGTGTCCCGGGCGGTGAAGTGCGGGAAAAACTGTGGACTCTCCACGATGGCGCCGACCCGGCCGATCACCGCCGGCAGCTGCTGCGGGACCGGCTGGCCGAGGATCGCCATCCGGCCGCCGCTCGGCGCGACCAGGCCGAGCAGGGTACGCAGTGTGGTGGTCTTGCCGGATCCGTTCGGGCCCAGGAAGCCGTGCACCTGGCCGGCCTCGACCCGCATGTCGAAGCCGTCGACGGCATGCCGGATCCCACGTCGACGGCTGCGGTAGGTCTTACGCAGCCCGGAGATCTCCAGTACGGCCGTCATCCGCCACCTCCGCCGCGCGCCCGCCGTCGAAACCCGGACACACCATACGGGACCGACCGCTCAGGCGGTGACCACCGTCACGCCGAGTTCACGGAAGGCGGCGACCGTGCCGGGCTCGGCGCCGGAGTCGGTGATCAGGGTCTCCACCCGGTCGATCGGGCAGATCCGGGCGAAGGCGTGTCCGCCCAGCTTCGACCCGTCGGCGATGATCACCACCCGTTTGGCGCGGGCCACCATCAGCGCGTTCATCGACGCCTCGCCCTCGTGGTGGGCGGCGGCCCCGAGCTGCGGGTCGATCGCGTCGACACCGAGCAGCGCGACGTCCAGGGTGACCTCCCGCAGCAGCGCGCCGCCGAGCGGTCCGACCAGTTCGAACGACTGCGGTCGGACCACGCCGCCGGCGACGACGATCTTCATCCGGGAACGGACCAGCAGCTCGTTGGCGATGTTCAGCGCGTTGGTGACCACGGTCAGTTGGGCGCCGTCCGCGCTGGTGTTCAGATCCGGGCGTACGGCGAGCGCGCGGGCCACCTCGGTGGTGGTGGTGCCGCCGTTGAGCCCGACGACCATGCCGGGTTCGACGAGTGCGGCGGCGGCCGCGCCGATGCGCTGCTTCTCCGCCGAGTGCTTGGCAGTCTTGTAGCGCAGCGGCAGGTCGTAGGAGACGCCGTTGGCGACCGCCCCGCCCCGGGTGCGGGTGATCATCTGTTGCTGGGCGAGCTGGTCGAAGTCGCGGCGAATGGTGGCCTGGGAGACGTCGAGGCGGGTGGCGGCGTCCTCGACGGTGATCCGGCCGCTGTCGGTGAGCAGTTCCAGCAGAGCGTTCCAGCGTGCGTACCGATCCATGCCGCCCCTTCCCACGCTTCGCTGCTACCGCGCCTCGCTGCTTACCACGCCTCGCTGCGCAGATCGTGACCAGTTTGCTGCACACTAATGCGCGAAACGCCCGCCAGGCAAAACCTCTGGCTGCGCGATCGGGCATCACCCCAGCCCGGTTGTTGCCACCCGGTCACGAGAACGCGCACAATGACGCGCGAAAAGGTGCCAGTTCGAGCCCGAACGAGCACCGCTGCTTGTCGTCAGCGAGGAGTGTCGCGATGAGCTACGTCGACGCCGAGATCGCCAGCCAGCCGGAGTGCTGGCGCCGGGCGGCCGCACAGGCCGCCGACACCCCCGCCCGGGCGCTGCCCCGCACCGGCGAGCGGGTCGCCGTGGTCGGCTGCGGCACCTCCTGGTTCATGGCGATGGCGTACGCCGGGCTGCGGGAACGCGCCGGCCACGGTGAGACCGACGCCTTCCAGGCCTCCGAGTTCCCCACCGGCCGACACTACGACCGGATCATCGCGATCAGCCGCTCCGGCACCACCACCGAGATCACCGACCTGCTCGCCGCCGTCGACGACCCGCAGCGCACCACGGTCCTCGTCGGCGACCCCGGCTCCCCCGCCGCCCAGCTCGCCGGCCACGTCGTCGCCCTGCCGTACGCCGACGAACGGTCCGTGGTGCAGACCCGCTTCGCCACCAGCGTGCTGGCGATGCTGCGGGCCCACCTCGGCGCGGACGTGGCGGCGATCGCCGCCGACGCCGAGGTCGCCGTCCGGGCCCGGCTGCCGATCGACCCGGCACTGATCGACCAGGCCACCTTCCTCGGCCGGGGCTGGACCGTCGGCCTGGCCCACGAGGCGGCGCTGAAGTGCCGCGAGGCCGCCGTCTTCTGGTCCGAGGCGTACCCGGCGATGGACTACCGGCACGGGCCGATCGCGATCGCCGGGCCGGGCCGGATGGTGTGGGCGTTCGGCGAGATCCCCGACCACCTGGCCGACGACGTGGCGGCGACGGGCGCGGCGTTCGTGCACAGCCGGACCAACGGCGTGTACGCCGTCCTCGACCGGTGGGCCGCCGGACGCCGCCCGCTCGACCCGATGGCCGACCTGATCCTCGCCCAACGGTTCGCGGTGGCCCTCGCAGCCAGCCGTGGGCTCGACCCGGACAACCCGCGCCACCTGACCCGGTCGGTCGTGCTGACGTGACGCTGCCCGGCGGAGCCGGCCCGTCAACGCCCGGACCGTCCGACGAGGTCGTCATCGCGTTGGACGTCGGCGGCACCGGCATCAAGAGCGCCCTGGTCGGGCTGACCGACCAGGCGGTACGGCACACCGAGCGGCGACCGACCGCGGCGGCCCGGGGGCCGGCCGCCGTCGTCGACACCATCTGCGACCTCGCCGGGCAGCTCGCCGACACCGCCCGCGCCGACGGGCTCACCCCGGTCGCGGTCGGCGTAGCCGTACCCGGGGTCGTCAACGAGTCGGCCGGCGTCGCGGTCTGGTCGGCCAACGTCGGCTTCCGCGACGTACCGCTGCGTGACCTGGTGGCCGCCCGGGTCGGGCTGCCGACGGCGCTCGGCCACGACGTACGGGCCGGCGGGGTCGCCGAGGCCCGGATCGGCGCCGGCCAGGGCAGCCGGCACGTGCTGTTCGTGGCGATCGGCACCGGCATAGCGGCCGCCGCCGTCGTCGACGGCACCGGCTACCCCGGCGCGCACGGCGCGGCCGGCGAACTCGGCCACGTGGTGGTCCGCCCGGACGGCCCGGCCTGCGGCTGCCGGCAGACCGGCTGCCTGGAGGCGGTCGCGTCGGCGTCGGCGATCACCCGCCGGTACGCCGACCGGGCCGGCCGCCGCACCGGCGGCGCCGCCGAAGTGGCCCGGCTGGCCGCCACCGGCGACCCGACCGCCGGCCGGATCTGGGCCGATGCGGTCGACGCGCTCGCCGACGGCCTGCTGATCGGTCAGGCGATGTTCGACCCCGAACTGGTGGTGCTGGGCGGCGGGCTGGCAGAGGCCGGCGACCAGCTGCTCGTCCCACTGGACGCCGCCGTCCGCCGCCGGGCCACCTTCCACCGGCTGCCCCGGCTGGTCCGGGCCGCGCTCGGCGACGAGGCCGGCTGCCTCGGTGCCGCGCTGCTCGCGTCGGACCTGCTCGCGGCGGACCTGGTCGATCGGGCCGCCCGATGAGGGTCGAGGGCCGGCTGGTCACCCCCGACGGGGTACGCGAGCACGGCCGCCTGACCATCGACGGCGACACGATCACCGAGGTGGCGACGACCGGCGGTGGCCGGCCCGGGGGGTCGGCGTCGGCGTCGACTGCTGCGTCGGCGGCGGGCTGGATCGTGCCGGGCTTCGTCGACATCCACAACCACGGCGGCGGCGGACACACCTTCACCACCGGCGACCCCGACTCGGCCCGGCGGGCCGCCGCCTTCCACCTGGCCCACGGCACCACAAGCCTGCTGGCCAGCCTGGTCAGCTCGCCGGTCGAGCTGATGCGCGACGCCGTCACCCGGTTCGCCCCGCTGGTCGCCGACGGCACCCTCGCCGGACTGCACTTCGAGGGCCCCTACCTGTCGGTCGTACGGTGCGGGGCGCAGAACCCGGCGTACCTGCGCGACCCGGGGCCGGACGAACTGGCCGGGCTGCTCGACCTCGGCGACGGCGTGATCCGGATGGTCACCCTGGCCCCGGAACGGACCGGCGCGCTGGCCGCGATCGCCCGGCTGGTCGACGCCGGGGTGGTCGCCGCGATCGGCCACACCGACGCCGGCTACGACCAGACCCGGGCGGCGATCGACGCCGGCGCCACCGCCGGTACGCACCTGTTCAACGGCATGCGGCCACCGCACCACCGCGAACCCGGCCCGGTGTTCGCCCTGCTCGGCGACGACCGGGTCACCTGTGAACTGATCGCCGACGGGGTGCACCTGCACGACGGCACCCTCACCTTCGCCACGTCGGTCGGCGGCCCCGGTCGGACCGCGCTGGTCACCGACGCGATGGCCGCCGCCGGCATGCCCGACGGCGCGTACGAACTCGGCAGGCAGGCGGTGACGGTGTCCGGCTCCGTGGCCCGGCTGGCCCGCGACGGGTCGATCGCCGGCAGCACGCTGACCATGGACGCGGCGCTGCGCCGGGCGGTCGCCGCCGGCATCGACATCGTCGACGCCGTACGGATGGCGGCCACCACCCCGGCGGCGACGGTCGGCCTGGCCGGCACGGTCGGCGCACTCGCCCCCGGGCACCGGGCCGACCTGGTCGAGCTCGACGACGACCTGCGGGTACGCCGGGTGATGCGCGCCGGCGTCTGGCAGTGAGCCACGGTCACCGGCTGGTCAGAATGCTGGCGGGCGGCAGTCGATAGCCGACTTGCTGGCCGTAGGTCATCAGGGGGCGCAGGGTCGGCAGCAGGGTGGTGGTCTCCGAACGCCAGTGGTGTCCACGGTTACCGTCGAGTCGGCGGTGCCGGGCGGATGTCGTCTGCCGCAGCCGTAGGGCGCGCAGTCGCAGGGACGCCGTGGACCGGCCGGAGCGCCAGTCGAGCCAGCGCAGCCACCAGTCCCGTAGTACGTCGATGATCACTTCTTCTCCTTGGTCAACAGTCAGGTCGCGGCACGTTTGGGCAGTCGGTAGAGTCCGTGACGCTGGACGAAGATCTCGCGCCGTTCCATGGCGTTGCCGTGGCGGTCCAGCACGTAGCCGGTGAGCCAGATCCAGCCGTCGTACGTCCACTTCCGGTCCACCGCGATCACCCGGAATCGGATGCCGCGGTCGTCGGCGAACTGGACGCTCGCCTCCCGCCCGATCAGCAACACATCTCCTGGGCTCGGTTCCGGGGTCCGGAGCAGCCGGTTGTTCACCGGGTCACCCGTCGCCACATGGCCTTTCCACGCCGTCGGCGCCTCGCTCCATCGGCCAGGTGGCGCATCCGCAGCTGGGGCACCATCTGGACTTCACTCGGAACGACCACAGCCCCGCGCAGAAGCCGAGCAGCGCCGCCCCGACGAACGCGCCGACGCCTAGCATCGAGACTTCCAGATGGGTTGGGTTGGCGTGAGGATCATGACCACCTCGTCTTCTCGTAGGTGTCGATCCACTCAGGTTCGCGCCGAGGACCGAGTGAGCACGGACCTCCTGTCCAACGCGCAACCCTTGCGGACGACTGCTCGCTGACGAGGTCCACTCTCGCCGGAGGGGAAGCCACGGCGTCACAACGCACTTTGCACGTCTAGGGACGTCCTGGTTAGGATAAAGTCGTCCCTCGAAGGGTTGCGAAGGGGTAGTCATGGCGAACGACCGTCTACGGGAAGCCGTCCTGAACGCCGGCCTGACACCGCTGAGTTTGGCTGAACGTGTCGGAGTCAGCCCCAAGACGGCCGAGCGGTGGATAACGCTCAACCGTGTCCCCTACCCACGACACCGACACGCCATCGCCGGCCTGCTGAAAGAGCGTGAGTCGTACCTCTGGCCCAACGCCGCATCACCCGAGCGCGTCGCACGGGTGGCGGAATCCGAGGTCGTGCACGTCTACTCCCGCCGGTCCGCCGTGCCGTACGACCTGTGGCGGCGACTGATCGAGCAGTCCAGCGAACGAATCGGCATTCTCGTCTACGCCGGCCTGTTCCTACCGGAACTGGTGCCTACCCTGATCCGAGACCTCAAAGAAAGGGCGCTAGCCGGTGTCGACGTCCGACTACTCCTCGGCAACCCGGAGTCGGAGGCCGTGGCCCAGCGAGGAGCCGAGGAGGGGATCGGCGACGCAATAGCGGGCAAGGTGCGCAACGTGATGGCCTTCTACAATCAGCTCCAGGACGTGCCAGGTGTACATGCCCGGTTCCACAGCACGACCCTCTACAACTCGATCTACCGGTTTGACAACGAGATGCTTGTCAACACGCACGCCTACGGGTTCCCCGCCGCACATGCCCCGGTCTTCCACCTCCGGCGACTCTCCGGAGGCGACCTGTTCGACACCTACGCCGACAGCTTCGACCGCGTCTGGTCCAGCGCCGCACCGATCTGGCCCCCGCAAGTGGCAGGCTAGGAGCCGTGGCCAGGACCGAGCACTTCAACAACCCGGACGCCCCCCGACCGAACTCGATCGTTGTCGCTGTGACCGCCTTCGTCCTCGACGCGGACGACCGCGTTCTCCTGGTACGCCGGACAGACAACGACCTGTGGGCGCTACCGGGCGGGGCGCAGGACTTCGGCGAGTACATCGCCGAGACAGCCGTGCGTGAGACCAAGGAGGAAGCCGGGGTTGACATCGAGGTGACCGAGATCGTCGGCCTCTACACCAACCCGAACCATGTCATCGAGTACAGCGATGGCGAAGTACGGCAGCAGTTCTCCATCTGCTTCCGCGCCCGGTACCTGTCCGGCGAACCCACCACGAGCGACGAGTCGTCCGAAGTTCGGTGGGTTGCCCAGGATGAGCTGAGCACGCTGACGATCCATCCGTCCATGCGGCTGCGCATCGATCACGGCTACGAGGGGCGTTCGAAGCCGTACATCGGTTAGGACACCGCGAGCCGATCCGTGGTCCGCCCGACGGCTTCCAGGCAACGGCCTGCACATGACGCCAACGCCGAGGCAGAGCCGCCGCTAACCGTTCCTCGGCAAGCTCAGCCGCTCGCGCCACCAGCCCCGACATACCCGGAGCGTACGGCGTCCCTAGACGTCCCCGCCAGGCTTATACGCGCCCGGTGCCGGCCGGCTGCCGGCGGTGCTGTGAGAACTTTCTGTACGTCTTCAAGGCGGCCCGCGAAGCGGGCCGCACGCGCCGCCGCCTGGACGCGTGGCCTCCGTTCCGCTGGCGCTCCACTACGGCCCACGCAACACGCCCGGCGGCTGGCGCGGAAAGCGGGATGCCCAACGGGTCGCCGCCGAATGGGTGGCCGAGGTGGGAGAGAAGTTCAGGGGTTGTGCCGGCAGCCGGCCGGGATCGGGTCGGGCAGGCGCACGGCGTGGTGGAGCGCACGCCGGGCGCGTCGGCAGGGTGCCGGCCGCGTGCGGGGGTTGCGGTTACTGCGCCTCCGGCGGGGGCGCTCTGTCAGCTCCGGGATGGGAAAGATCGTCGGCGGCTCGCGGTCCGTGAGTGGTTGCGCGAGCCATCCCGCCCGCCATCGACCCGGGCAAGCCGAGCAGACCACCGCCCGACCCGCCAGCGTCCGTACGAGCCGTCAAGGCCGTCTTGACGTGGCGGGCCGGGCGGAGGCCCGCTCCCCAGGAGGGCGGGTCGACGGCGGACGGGATGAGAAAGTCAGCGGTCGAAGATTCTCACCGTTACCGCCAGCCCTTCGACCGTTGATTCTCGGCTCAGGTCCGCCTCTAGTCCACGGGGGCCGGGTAGGATTCCGTCATAGTCGAAGACAAGGCAGATTAGATGCTTGGCGCGCTGCTCTGTCTTGTACCGGTCCCGATCCACAATCAGCTCGTCGCCCAGACTGCGAGCCGTCATGCTTGGCCGCGCCCGCTTGATCTCGACAGCCAGCTCGAAGGAGGGAAGTAGGAAGTCGATCCGAGCTGCACCGCCGGCGACGTTAGGCGTCCACGTCTCAGCCTCGATCCACCGACGCGGTTGCCGCGGAATGTTGGTTGATCATTTCTGTATTGGGTGGTGCGGCGGGCGTGAGGGAGTCGCCGATCACGTGATCGGCTTGCTCCGAGGGTGAGTGTTCGGGGTGGAACGGGATTGTGGCCTGTGGTCGGGCCGCCTGGTTTCGGCTGGTGGGGTGTGGTCAGCCGGGTGCCGGCTGGACGGCGGTGAACAGGTTGTCGAACGCCGCCTGCCAGGGCCAGTACTCGGGCAGGTGTAGGTGGATGGTGCGGGCCCGGTGGGCGAGGCGGGCTGCGACGGTGATGATCCGGGTCCGGATGGTGGCGGGTCTGGCGGTCGACCAGGTGCCCGCGGCGAGGTGTCCGGCGGCGCGGGTGAGGTTGTGCGTGATCGCGGCGCAGGTCAGCCAGGCGTCGTTGGCGCTGAAGTGTCCGGAGGGCAGGTGGGCGAGGGGGCCGGCGATCAGGTCGGCGTTGACCTGCTCGATGATCGCGTGTTGCCGGTGCTGGGCTTCGGCCTGTACGAGGGTGTACGGGCTGTCGGTGAACACGGCGTGGTACCGGTAGGTCGGTAGGAGTTCGTCCTGGCCGGGGATCTGTTGCGGGTCGTCGCGGCGGACGCGGCGCACGATCAGCCGGGCGGTCGCCTCGTGTCGGGTGCCGGCGAACGCGGTGTACGTGGTTTCGGCGATCTGCGCGTCGGAGATCCACCGGCCGGCGTCTTCGTCCCGGACGGCCTGCGGATAGGTGATGTCGACCCACTGGTCGGCGGCGATGCCGTCGCACGCGGCGCGGATCTTCGGGTCGATGCGGCAGGTGACCGAGAACCGCACGCCACGACGCCGGCAGCCGCTGATCACCGTCTTGGCGTAGAACGCCGAGTCCGCTCGCACCATGATCTCCCCCGAAGCGCCGCATGCCCGGGCGGTCGTGATGGCCTCGGCGATCATGGTGGCGGCGCCCCGGGACGAGCCGGCGTTACCCGACCGCAGCCTCGTGGCGGCGATCACCGGCGCGGACAGCGGGGTGGACAGCGTCGCGACCAGGGGGTTGTAGCCGCGCAGGTAGACGTTGTAGCCGCCGACCTTGGCGTGGCCGAACCCGATGCCCTGCTTCTGCTTGCCGTACACCCGCCGCAGCATGGAGTCGATGTCCACGAAGCACAGGGTGTCGGCGCCGGTCAGGATCGGTGCCCGGCCGGTCAGACCGATCAGGGTGTCGCGGGCGGCGGCCTGTAACTGCCGTACGTGCCCGTGGGTGAACGTACGCAGGAACGACCCGAGCGTCGACGGCGCGTACACGCTGCCGAACAGCGACCGCATGCCACCGTGCCGGGCGATGTCGAGGTCGTCGATGCTGTCCGCGCCCGCGAGCATCCCCGCCACGACCGTGGCGACCTTCCCGGCGGGGTTCGCGCCCTTGTCCGTCGGCAGCCGCACCCGGTCGGCGACCGCGTCATGCAGACCGGCCTGCTCGGCCAGGCGCATCACCGGAACGAGACCGGCACACGACACCAGATTCGGATCGTCGAACGTCGCGCGCACCACCGGCGCGTCCTGGCGTATTCTCACCTGCGAGGTGCCCTCTCGAACCGAGCGATAGAAGCGTCAGAACTCCTATCCTTCCAGTTCAGAGGGCACTTTCTATAGCCGGGGTCCTGCCGGTCCGACCTTCATCGGTGGATCGAGGCTAAGAGCGCCTGCTCATGATTGCCGCGTAGAACTGAAACGCCAAGTGGCCACTCCGCTACCAAGCGGGCTACCAAATCAAGGACATTTGAGGTGCGAGGCCCACGATCAATGAGGTCGCCTACGAAAACCAAGCGTCGCCCGGCCGAAAACCGCGAGTCGAGTAGTCTCGCAAGCTGCTCATACGAGCCGTGAACATCACCAACCACCATTAGTTTATGGTTCATATCGGCGGTACAGCCAGCGCAGTGTATTCGAATCCCTCTTCTGGGCCGGCGAGCACTTGTGTCATCAAGGTGGAGGCGTAGGGAAACTCAGGAAACAGGGAGACAGCGAGGGAATCCAGCGTGGTATTTGCCGAGGGAAGTTCACCCAGCAAGTCGCTGATGGCCTGATAAAGAGCGATCAGGTCATCGGGACGTGGCGGAACGAGCCGCATTTCCAGAGCACGGCTCATTGAAGGAATGCCCAGGGTTTTAGCAACTATGTCAGGGTCAAACTCCGGCTGCCCCCTCTCGGCTAGGACGGCGTAGCAAGCCGTCCTAGCGACGTAGATCCCGAGCTTTCGCAGGCCGACCGCGTGGAGCGATGCATCCGTAACGGTCAGCGCCCGCCCGGCGGCAGCCAACTCAGCAATCGCCTTCCGGAAGTGCGGAGGATACTGATAACTGGCAAAAATCTCCCCGAGTGTCCCATCGGGGTCGCTCAGGATGTAGCCGTCAGTGAGCAGGTGGAGCATGAAGAGGCTGCCCTGCTTTGACATCTCCTTCAAGGTGTTGATGTTGTATGCAGTCACGTTGACGTCCCCGTCGGAGTACTTACCGGGACGTGTTCGCACCACTTGGAGGACATCGATGTCGCTGTCTGTCCGGGCGGTGCCCCGTGCCTGGCTTCCGTACAGGGCAACAGCAACGAACGGCCCTCGTACCGCTGCCATGGCCCGCGCGATGACGTCCTGAGGCGGTTGCCTGGTACTAGTCGTGGCCTGGTCCAACGGCACGAGCGACGGGGTCATAACAGGAGCCTAACGACCTGCACCGACAACCTGATACGGGCAGACGCCTTCCTCCGCTCGTATGGCCGAGCGTCCGGCTGTGCTTGACGGTGCACATCAAGCGCTGGCCCTCCTCCACAGGGCCGCTTGAGTACGGCAGCGTCCCTGTCGTTGACACGTCCCAAACCGCCGGGCGCGCCGGACGCGAGTTGGAGCAGTCTTGCTGCGACGATGTGGGGGTAGGCGAGCGCCACCGACTGCCCCCACGTAGTCAGGCGATGAGGGGCGCGGTGAGCGTCGCGACAGCCGCAATGAGGCCAGCCGCCGCTGTGACCAGCCCTGTTACCGCCGTGGGGTAACCGATCCGTCGCCCGTAAACGTCTTCCGTTGCCTTGGCCGGTCGCCAGCGGCGGAGGCAGCGCGGTGAGCCCGCTACCAGGAGGTCGGTTCGACAGCAACGGTGACAGCAACGTGCCCGGACGAAGGACAGCCGTCGGCGGCCGGGCACGGACCGTGACCCGAATTCGCCGACGCGGACGGACCCTGCCGGGCGAAGCGCGCAGAGCGCGTAAGCGAGATGTCGCCGGTTCGAGCCCGGCCGGGGGCTCCAGCACAGACACGGCGGGACACCTTGACGGCAACGGTGGTCAGGACAGCCGTCCGTCGAGCTTGCCCAGGGCCCAGCAGCGACCCATCCCTCCATGCGACTGCGCGTCGATCACGGCTACGAGGGGCGTTCGAAGCCGTACATCGGTTAGGACACCGCGAGCCGACCCGTGGTGCGCTCGACGGCTTCCAGCAGTGTCGGTCTGGCCCGTACCCAGAATCTGGTGACCAGGTGATCCGGGCCATAGCGTTGCTCGATCTCCGCCAGCCGGTCCGCAACGGCGACGTCGTGTCCGTCCGGGCCGGTCGTCATGTCCGCGTACCAGAGGGCATCAGCGGTCAGCGACTGTTCCTGCGGGAACTCAGCGGCCAACTCGTCCCGGAGGCCGCGTTCCTCCGCCTCGAACAGTGCGCACGAGTGGTGAGCCACCAGAGCGGCCACGCGGTCGGATACCCCGACACGACGTAGCCACCGCCCGCCGTCAAGAGCGTGCAGGCCGGTATCGGCCACCCCGGGTGCGTACCCGACATCGTGCAGCCACGCGGCAGCGACGAGAACCTCAGCGTCCGTCGGGTCCAGGACGTGACTGACCTCGCCGGCCTTCCTGGCAACGGCCTGCACATGACGCCAACGCCGAGGCAGAGCAGCAGCTAACTGTTCCTCGGCAAGCTCAGCCGCTCGCGCCACCAGCCCCGACATACCCGAGAGCGTACGGCGTCCCTAGCGAAGCGGGCCGCACGCGCCGCCGCCTGGGCGCTCGGCCTGCAGTCCGCTGCCGCTCCGCTCCGGCCACGCAACACGCCCGGCGGCTGGCGCGGACAGCGGACACCAACCGGGCCGCCGCCGACCGTCAGCGTTGCGGAATGTGTGGTGTTGGGGCCGGCAGCCGGCCGGGGCGCGGCGTGGCCGAGGGGTGGATGCCCCTATCGCTTCTCGCGGTGCAGAGAGGGAGACCCCGAGACGGTGATCTTGGCTCGTCCTCCGCAGCGGGCTACCCGGAAACCCGGTATGGAGGTGCCAAGTCGCCTGCTGCCTCGATCAAAAAAACCCGGCCCCTCTAGGGAAAACCGGGTGGTATATACAGTGAACTCTAGCGCAGCCAGGTCCGACCTGCAACTGAAACTGGCGACAGGGCTCCTACCAGCCGGACGGGCGTACGTAGGTCCCGGCGGGGCTGACGACCGGGTCGCTGAGCTGGCAGGTTTGCAGCCCGCAACTCGACGCGGCACCGAACAGCGAGGGTTTACTGGTTAGAAGAGCCCGGCGGGGCGGTCCAGGTCACCGGGCACCCATGGCAGCCGTACGGTGTCCCACGGCACCCGCTGCAGCAGGCGCAGCAGCAGCCAGCCGAGCAGCAGCCCGGCGACCGAGTCGGTCAACCAGTGGTAGCCGAGGTAGACCGTGCTGCAGAACAGGACCGTCGCCGGCAGCAAGCGCAGCGCCAGGTAGCCGGGGAACGGCCGCCGGGCCGGGACCTGCCGGCCGTACGACCGCAGCAGACCGGTGATCAGCAGGGCGATCACCGCGTACCAGACGATCGCGTTGGTCACGTGCCCGGACGGGTACGCCATCGCCGGGGTCGCCTCGGTGAACAACCGCTCCGGGAACGGGTCGTCGAAGTCGTGCGGATAGCCCCGGGGCAGCAGCACCTTCATCGCGCCGACGCTGAGGTAGGTCGCCACCACCGCGCCGAGCACCGGCAGCAGCGGACGCACCGAACGGACCCGCCGGGCCAGCCAGAGCGCCAGCACGGTGGAGACCGGGATCAGCAGCCAGCCGCCCTGGCCGAAGAAGTTGAGCACCCGGGCCACCCAGTAGGCCACCGGCGGCCGGTGCGCGTCGACCCAGTCGCGTACCGCCAGGTCGGTGTCGAGGAACACCCCGGCGGCGAGCGCCCCGGTCAGCCCGGCCAGCGCGGCCAGCAGCACCGCGTCGAACCACCAGCCGGCCGGCGTCGGCCCGGGTCGCCGCGGCGCGTCGGCCGGCGGCGCGGACGGGCGGGTAGCGGTCGGCTCGGGCACGCCGGCCAGGTTACCGAACCGGTGCGGTGACGATGTCGTGTCGGTGCGGCGACAGCTTGACGGCGGGACCACCACGAAGACGCTGAATATGGATCAAATCAACAGTGTTAGCCGAGCCACGGCAGGCGGCATCCGGGCGTCGTACCCGTCATGCTTGATCCCGTGCGGATCACCTCGGCCCTTGTGGACCCGGCGCTGCTCGACCTGCCCTGGTCGACACCGCTGGAGCAGTGGCCTGCCGACCACCTGGTGGCGCTGCCGCAGGGCATCTCCCGGCACGTCGTCCGGTTCGTCAAACTCGCCGGCACCGTCTACGCCGTGAAGGAGACCGGCGAACGGGTCGCCGAACGCGAGTACGACCTGCTGCGCGCCCTGGAGCGCATCGACTTCCCGGCCGTCGAAGCGGTGGCGATCGTCGCCGACCGCACCGACGCCGACGGCGAACCGCTCGACCCGGTGCTGATCACCCGGCATCTGCAGTTCTCGCTGCCGTACCGGGCGCTGTTCTCCAACCAGCTGCGCCCGGAGACCCTGGCCCGACTGCTCGACGCGCTCGCCGCGCTGATCGTCAGGATGCACCTGACCGGCTTTTTCTGGGGTGACTGCTCACTGTCCAACACGCTGTTCCGCCGCGACGCCGGTGCGTTCGCCGCGTACCTGGTCGACGCCGAGACCGGCGCACTGCGGCCGGGCCTGTCCAACGGGCAACGCGGCGAGGACCTGGAGATCGCCCGGGTGAACATCTTCGGTGAGGCCCTCGACCTGCAGGCCGCCGGCCTGCTGCACGAGTCGATCGACCCGGAGACGGTCGCCGACGAGGTCGTCGCCCGCTACGAACGGCTGTGGCATGAGATCACCTACGAGCAGCACATCGAACGGGAGTCCCGGCACGACATCGAACGGCGGATCCGACGG
This sequence comes from Solwaraspora sp. WMMA2080, assembly GCF_027497395.1. GTDB lineage: Bacteria > Actinomycetota > Actinomycetes > Mycobacteriales > Micromonosporaceae > Micromonospora_E. The sequence goes on from NZ_CP114910.1 coordinate 3,709,208, forward strand.
CTCAACGAGCTCGGCTTCGACGTCGCCGAGGTGGCGATGTCGGTCGTCGACCGCGGCTCCTACCTGGTCCGGCCAAAGGTGGTCGACGCCGGCTACCACAGTCGGCGGCTGCTGCGGCTGACCGGCCTCGACGCCGAGGAGAACCAGGCCCGCCGGCTGCTCAACGACCTCGATGCGCACCGGGCGGAGAGCGACCTGACCGACGAGCAGCAGGCGGCGCACCGCTGGCTGACCGAGGTTTTCGAGCCGGTGGTCCGGGCGGTCCCGGCCCACCTACGCCGCAAGGTCGAGCCGTCGGAGCTGTTCGCCCAGGTCATCGAACACCGGTGGCGGCTGTCCGAGGAGGCCGGCCGGGACGTCGGGCTGGCCCCGGCGGTCCAGTCGTTCCTGGCGGACGTGCTGGTGCACTACCCCGACGAGCAGGCGGTACTCGGCGCCGAGGTGCCGGTCGCCTGACCGGCCCGGCCGGGATCCAGCGGGTAGGCCCGGATCGCCGACCCGGTTCAGGTCGCCGGCTCGGCCTCGTCGACCGGCTCCGAGGCCTGCTTGAGCAGCCAACTCAGCCCGGACCGGCGGGCCACCACGGTGATCCGGTCCCGGGCCCGCAGCCGGAAACCCGACGCCGGCAGCCACACCGGACCAGGCTCGCCGAACTGCGCGAACGCAATCACCCGTACGCCCGGATTGTCGCCGGCGGCGGCGAGCGACCCGCCGTCCAGCGCCGACCCGGCGGCGACGATCACCTCGGCGACCAGCAGCACGTGCCGGGCCACCGGAATGGTGGCGATCACCTCCCGGTCCATCAGCGCGGCGGCGAACGCCGGCGCCGCCAGGTACGACACGCTGCGCGAGATACCAATGTTGAAGGTGCGCTGGATCCGGCTGGCGAAATCGCCGTCGAACAGCCGCAGCACGACGTGCACGTCGCTGTGGATCTCCCGGGCGTACAGCGCCGCCTGCAGGTTCGTCACGTCGTCGGTGGAGACGATCACCAGCGCCCGGCAGGTCGCCACCGAGGCGGCGCGCAGCGTCTCCTCCTGGGAGCCGTCGCCGATGATCAACGGTATGTCCAGCTCCCGCGCGACCGGCACGCCCCGCGCGTCCGGGTCCTTGTCGACCCCGACCACCTCGACGCCGAGGTCGTGCAGCTGCCACATCACCCGGGTGCCGACGTTGCCGAGCCCGACGACCACCACGTGCCCAGCCCGCTCCGGCCGGGTCTGCCGGTCGGCTATCGCCAGCCGGGCGTTCACCAGACCGTCCACCACGGCGGCGGTGAGCAGCGGGATCAACGCCAGCCCGGCCAGGCTGAGCACCACCTGCATCACCTGTACGGCTGCCGACTTGCCCAGGTCCGGATCGGCTCCGCTGAGCGTCATCACCACGGTCAGGTAGACCGCCTCGGCGACGCTCACCCCCTCGGCACGTGACAGCAGCATGCCGAAGACCACCACCACCGCCAGTACGCCGAGCGTGGCCATCCCGATCTTGCGGGTGGCGAAGGACCGCAACGCCCGCACCGGATCCCGCCACAGCCGGGCGCGCTGGCGGGCGCGGATGATCCGCCGGGCCGCCCGGACCGGCGCCAGCTGGCTGCCGGCAGCCTCGGCCAGCACCAGATCGGCGGTGTGCTGGTCGGCCGGCAGCACCCGGGGGCGGCCGGCGTCGCTCAGGTCGGCCAGCCCGCAGATGACGTGCTCGGGGCGGACCTCGTCGCGCTGCGCCACGTGCAGCGTCCGGCCGCCGTGGCGGAAGTGGGTCGGCGAAACCACCCCGAGGGCGGCCGCGACAAAGGCGGGTGCCGCCATCGACGCGTCGGACAACACCTCGCAGTCGACGAACAGCCGCTTCACCCGGCTGCCCAGCCGGGTGTTGAACATCCGCATCACCACCCGCAGGTCTGGCTCGACCTCCTGGGCGCACAGCGCGGCGTTGATGTTGCCGACGTCGTCCTGGTTGAGCAGCGCCAGGCCGCGCGCGCCGGCCAGCCCGGCGCTGCGGAACGTCTGCTCGGTCAGCCGGTCGGCCCGCAGCAGCCGGATGCCTTTGATCGACCGCATGTCCGGACCGTCCGGTCGGGGCCGGGTCGGCACGATGACCGTCACTGTGGCGGCCGCCGCTACCAGCTCGCCGACCAGCCGATAGGCCAGCGGGTCGTGTCCGCAGACGACGTAGTGCGGCTGGTTGTCGCCGTTGCTGCGCAGCCGACCGCCGACGGCGCGGCGGGCGCGGTCACGCCACGGGTCGACAGCCATGGTCCGGATGGTAGCCACCGACGGCACGCGCGGGGTGACCGCAAAGTCGCCTCCCGGCGGGACCGGACCGGCACACTGGACCCGGCATCCGGCCCATCACCGCAAAGGGGAGGACGAACTCTTGGGACTGTCCCGAACGGTCGGCCGGCTCTTCGGCGTACGGTCCGAGCTGGTCCGAGCGGATCCGGCCGGCACCGACCGGGTGGCCGCAGGCACCGACGCGCTGGTCGTCGGCGGCGGCATCGCCGGCATGTGCGCGGCGATCGTCCTCGCCGAACGCGGCGTACGGGTCACCGTGCTGGAAGGCGCCGCCCAGCTCGGCGGACGGCTGGCCGCCTGGCCGGAGACGCTGACCGACGGTACGGTTCAGCCGGTCGACCACGGTTTCCACGCGTTCTTCCGCCAGTACTACAACTGGCGGGCGATCCTGCGCCGGGCCGACCCGACACTCGGCATGCTGCGCCCGGTCGACGGCTATCCGGTGTGGTCGGCGCAGTGGCCGCCGGAGGAGTTCGGCCGGTTGCCGACCACACCGCCGCTGAACCTGCTCGCGCTGCTGCTGCGCAGCCCGAGTCTGCGGCTGCGCGAACTACGCGAGATGGACCGTCGGGCGGCGATGCCGCTGCTGGCCTACCATCCGGACCGGACGTACGCCGAGCTCGACCACCGGTCCGCCGCCGAGCTGCTGGACTCGCTGCGGCTGCCGGACCGGGCCCGCGCCATGCTGTTCGAGGTCTTCTCCCACTCGTTCTTCAACCACGAGCGGGAGATGTCCGCCGCCGAGCTGGTGGCCAACTTTCACTTCTACTTCCTGGGCAACCCGGAAGGGCTCGGCTTCGACGCACCGGAGCAGGACTACGACGCCGCGATCTGGCAACCGCTGCACGAACATCTGCGCCGGCACGGTGGCCGGGTGGTCACCGGCGACGTGGTGCACACCGTCATCCCCCGGCGGGCCAACGGGTGGCAGGTGCGGTCCGCCTCCGGAGCCGCGCACACCGCCCGGTACGTGGTGCTGGCCGTTGACCCGCCGGCGTTGCGCACGCTGCTGGCTGACTCGCCCCGGCTGGCCGAGGCCGCGCCGACGTTGGCCGAGCGGGTCGGCTCGCTGGTCGACGCTCCTCCGTACGCGGTGGCCCGGCTCTGGTTGAGCGGCGATGTCGCCCCAGACCGGCCGGTGTTCAGCGGCGTCTCCCGCCAGCCGACCCTGGACTCGGTCACCCTCTACCACCGGCTGGAGCGTCAGGCGCGGCAGTGGGCGCAGCGCAGCCGGGGCGCGGTGCTCGAACTCCACGCGTACGCCTGCCCGGAGCAGGTGCCGGCCGAGTCGCTGGCCGACCGGATGCGTGCCGAGCTGGCGGCGCTGTGGCCGGAGGTGGCCGACCTGCCGGTACTGGAGTCACGGGCGCGGGTCGAGGCGCAGGCCCCGGCGTTTCCGCCCGGGGCGGCGGCGGGGCGGCCCGGCGTGGTCACCGACGCGGACGGGTTGTTCCTGGCCGGCGACGGGATCGACACTGATCTGCCGAGCGCTCTGATGGAACGGGCTGCGGTGACCGGGATCCTGGCCGCGAACCACATCCTGCGTCGGGAGGGCGCGGCCACCGAGCCGCTGCGGACAATTCGGCGCTACGGGCTGTTGGCGCGGGAGCGACACCCGTCAACGTCGGCCGACGTCGGCCCGCCGCAGTAGTGGTAGTGCGGCGGACCGACGTCGGTCAGTTGTCCGTCAGCTGGTCTGCTCGACCGCGTCGCGGATCTCGACGAGCGAGCCGGCGGCTTCCTCGCCGGTGCTGAAGTAGAACACGTACATCACCAGCGCGCCGCGGCTGGCCCAGACGCAGACCCCGCCGGGGATGCCTTCCAGGTCGGCGTCGCCGCACCGCGCCGACCCGCCCTTCGGACCGGCGTCGACGTCGGTGACGTCGGTCATCCCGAGCCCGGTGGCGTCGCCTTCGGTGGCGTCGGCCAGCTCCTGGTCCGGGTCGGCCATCACTCCGGATACACCGGCGATCATGACCAGGTTCTCCTGCTCGATGTCGCCGTAGAAGGCACCGATGCTGCTGGTCGACTCGGGCACGTCGGCGGCCAGCCCGGTGGCGACCTCCTCGGCGAGGCCCTGGAAGGTCGGGTCGGTGTTCAGCTCGCGGCCGGCGAGGGTGTCCGGGGTGACCAGCCGGGTCTGGGTCGCTTCGATGACCTCACCGACGGTGTCCCGGACGAGGAAGAAGGTGACAGCCGCCCCGCCGAGGCAGAGCACCAGCACGGCGGCGATCACGATCAGGATGATCCGGCCGGCCTTGGACTTCTTGGGCGGCGGGGCCATCGGAACGCCGGGCTGGCCGGCGTAGGCCGGCCCGGGAGCGGCTCCAGCCGGCGGCACCGGCTGCGCGCCCGGGTACTGCGGCTGAGAGGGGTCAGACATGTTCTACCTACTTCTGATGAGGGCCCCGTGACTCCTGACCGGCAGGCGGCTCGGAGCTTGCTGGCAACCCGCTGTACGCGGGGCCGGCCGATCGTAACGGTGGGCGGCGACAACTGAGTCGCCCGACAGGAACCGACGGGGTGGAATCACCACCGAACCGTTACCCGGGCAGGAGCCACGCCACGACGGCCGGCACCGACCCTCAGCCGCCAGCTGTAGTCGTTACCGATACGCAACGTCATTTTCTGTGGTCGGGTGGCGGTGGAGCCTGAAGCCTTCGGCCGGAGAGCGATAACGATCCATGATCACATCAGCCACGAGAGCATGTCACACATCGACCGATTGAATGTAACGCCGAGGCTAGCGGCGTGGGCCAGGAGAGCAGGGTGACCCGAGGGGATCCCACCCCCGGGCTCCCACAGAACGGAACGTGACAGTCGGCAGCGTCACCCATGCCGTGGCTGCCTGGCTTTGCTTCAGCTCTGGGTCAGGTCGCGAAGTACGGCCGCCCTACTTGAGGCCGAACCTGTCCCGGGGGAAGATGTGCGGCTCGTTTCCAGCAATGATCACCAGGCGGGAGAAATTTCCGAGAACGTCCTTCCCTTTAATGCTGTCAACAGCAGTGGCCACGAGCTTGAACCAGCTGTTGTAATCCTGAGCCTTCAGTGTGCCGAAAGCTGGACACTCGGTGACATGGATGACCACGAAGACCGCCGGGATGTCCTTGTACTTGGTCAGCTTATTCGACAGGTCACTGGCGATCCGCTCGATGAGGGCATCTCCGTCAACGGCGTTCTGTATCACTACATGATCGCCTGCCGCATCCTTCTCCTGCTTCCCCTCGACGCTGTAGTCCGGCTTGAGGTCGCTTCCCCCTTTCTGGCCACCGGGTTCGATCCAGGTAGTACCCTTTTCCCACATCATCTTGGCGCTGACCAGCTCTAACAGCTGCTTGTAGGTGTTCGTAGGGAACTTGGTCGCCGGCAGTGGGCGAGCCTTCATCGTTTGCTGGTTGATCACGGGCAGCATTCGCCGCATCTTGTCGAGCACGTCTTGAGCGGCCATGGCCGGCTGGCCGTTGTCAATCAGCGTGTCAACCAGACTCATCGCCAGGTTGGACATGGCCTCGTCCTTCAGGTGATCCTTCATCAAATTGTTCTTTGGGCCGAGTACCTCGTTTCCTTCGATCAATTTCTTGATTGTCGGTCCCCAGACGCTTTTCCAGTCGCGTTGCGGAACTCGTGGTTGTGCCATCGATGAACTCCTTGTGGGGTAGCGGCGAACCGCCGATTCTGGCGGGCTCGGGTCCAGCGGCGCTGCGGGACCATATACTAGACGCCGCGCACCCGGCTCCGGATACGAAGAGTCGGGAACCCGACCGCCCTCCCTCCGGCCACAGCGACTGGCGCGGTCGTTTCAAAGATCGGCCAGGCGCGGGATATCGCGATGTGATCACGGTCGGTATGTCTGGTGTAGATCAGGGCAATGCTGTTGACTTTATGGATCCTGGTTGGTGGAGACTCAGAACCGGATCTTCGTGCGGGGCGGTGATCTCGTAGATGACGTCATGGACGAGCTCAGCCAGTCGCTCGGAGGGAAACGCCGCGTCGTCACTGATGTGACGGAACGTTGGTCTCAATCGATGCCGCGCAGCGGCCCGGCAGGGACGCACAGGGTCTGCTCAAGTCTGGCGAGGTAACCGGCTGCGCCCGCCGTACGTGCCCAGCACGGCTGTCACGGTTGCTGCCACAGCGTCCCGCCGTGCGTCGCACGGCGGGACCTGCGCGGCGGTGCTGGAGCCCCCGGCCGGGCTCGAACCGGCGACATCTCGCTTACAAGGCGAGTGCTCTGGCCAACTGAGCTACAGGGGCAGCGTTCGTTCAGCGTCAGCATAGCCACTGACGTGGCGATACCGCCGCATCGGCCGGTCTGTCCGATCGATCTTTTCCGTTCTGCGTACGGCGTTCACCGTGTCGGGACCCGGCGTGAAGCCCCGACGGAGGACGGCGAACAGTGGCCTACCCCACCCCGGTGTCCGTTTTGGTCGGTTATCCGAGGTAGTTGCGGGCCGTCCCGGTCTTGGCAGCCAGGCAAATCCCGTTTACCGTGGCGTGACACGTGCGACACGTCGCCCTGGCGGCTGCGAGTACGCGTGGGCCGGCGCTCAGAGCGCCGGTCGCTCCTTCACTCGGATCGTCCGGCACGTTCCTGCCGGTGAAAGGAAGCACTGACCATGGCTACGGTCACCTACGACCAGGCGTCCCGCATCTACGCGGGCACCGAGCGACCCGCTGTCAACAAGCTCGACCTCGAGATCGGCGACGGCGAATTCCTCGTGCTGGTCGGCCCCTCCGGTTGCGGTAAGTCCACCAGCCTGCGGATGCTCGCCGGTTTGGAGGACGTCGACGAGGGCCGCATCCTCATCGACGACCGCGACGTCACCCACCTGCCGCCCAAGGCCCGCGACATCGCGATGGTCTTCCAGAACTACGCGCTCTACCCGCACATGACGGTGTACGAGAACATGGCCTTCGCGCTGAAGCTGCGCCGGACCTCGAAGTCGGAGATCGACCGCCGGGTCAAGGAAGCCGCCGCTCTGCTGCAGCTGGAGGAGTACCTCAACCGCAAGCCGAAGGCGCTCTCCGGTGGTCAGCGCCAGCGGGTCGCGATGGGTCGGGCGATCGTCCGGGAGCCGCAGGTCTTCCTGATGGACGAGCCGCTGTCGAACCTCGACGCGAAGCTGCGGGTGCAGACCCGTACCCAGATCGCCTCGCTGCAGGCCAAGCTGGGGGTCACCACCGTCTACGTCACCCACGACCAGGTCGAGGCGATGACGATGGGCCACCGGGTGGCGGTGCTGCTCGACGGCGTGCTGCAGCAGGTCGACACCCCGCGGAACCTGTACGACGTACCGGCGAACGTCTTCGTCGCCGGCTTCATGGGCTCCCCCGCCATGAACATCAAGACCGTCCCGCTGACCGAGCAGGGTGCCGTCTTCGCCGACCTGGTCGTCGAGCTGAGCCGCGAGCAGGTCGAGGCGGCCAAGGCCAACGGCGGCGGCAACAAGGTCACCGTCGGGTTCCGTCCCGAGGACTGCGACCTGGTCGGCGCCTCCGAGGGCGGCATGCCGATGTCGGTCGAGCTGGTCGAGGACCTCGGCTCGGACGCCAACGTCTACGGCTATGCGACGCTCGACGGCAGTTCGGAGCGGTTCGTGGTGCGGACCGACCGCCGGCACATGCCGCGGATGAACGACACCGTGTTCGTCCGCCCCCGTCCGGGCCAGCACCACGCGTTCCACGCCGCCAACGGCCAACGGCTCTGACCGACCGCCGCCCCGGCTGGCGAGTCACGACATTTGGCTCGTCGCGTGCGGCCGGTCTTCCCTACCGGGAAGACCGGCCGCACCGCTTTCTGGTGGACGGTCCTGGTCAGTGGACGAAGCCGGTCACGGTGTAACGACCCGTCCCCCGAAGGTGACCACGAGACGACCGTCCGAGGCGAACGACCAGCCCAACGAGCCCGAGTACGTCGAGCACCGGGAGCCGTTCGAGCCGGACCAGAACTGGTTCGAGCTGTCTGAGTTGCCGATGATCCGGTCGTTCGAGCCGCTGTCACACGACGTGTTGCCGCGGAACACCGAGCTGCCGCCGTCGAAGTTGAAGTTGCGTTCCTCGTTGCCGATGCTGACGTTGTTCGACACCGTCATCGTGCCGAGGTTGCGGTTGTACGTGAACCCGTGCTTGCCGTTGCGGTACGCGATGTTGCTCCGGATGGTGTGGTGGACGCCGATGTCCTCGCCGCCGAGTTTGTAGCCGTTGCGGTCGCCGTTGCCGGCCTGACCACCGTTGCTGAGCGTGCCGTTGTCGTACGCCAGGGAGTGCTCGATCGTCACCGCGCCGATCGGCCCGGTGTCGCTCTTGGTGTACAGGTCGTAGCCGTCGTCGATATTGTTGTGCGCCACGGTGTAGCGGAAGACGTTGCCGGAACCGACGGTGAGCTTCGGGGCGAATCCGTCGGCGTCCTCACCGTCGGAGTCGACATTGTCGTGCGACACCGAGCTCAACACCAGGTTGTTGGACGGCCACTGGTCGCGCGGTGCTCCGGCGATGAGCCGCGACAGCTGCAGGCCGGTGTCCCGGTTGTGCCGGGTGACCACCCGTTCGATGATGTTGTGGTTGCCAGCGAGCAGGATCCCGTTGTCGCCGGCCCGTTCGACGATGATGCCGTAGACGTGCCAGTAGGACCCGCCGATCGCCAGCCCGCGGTTGGCCGAGTCCTCGCTCTGTGCCGAGAAGTTCAGGATCGGCGTCTCGCCCGGGTAGGCGTACAGGTTCTTACGGGCACTGGACGTACCGCTGTTGCCCTGAGCGATGGTGATGGTCTGCGAGTATCGGTAGGTGCCGCCACGCAGGTAGATCGTGCCGCCGGGTGCGATCCGGGTGATCGCCGAGGTGAGCGTCGTCGGGTTGGACACCGTCCCGGACGCACTGTCGCTACCGTTCGGTGCAACGTACAGGGTGTCACCGGACGGCGGCGGGCTGGTCGGTGGCGCGGTGGTCGGCGGCGGGCTCGTCGGTGGTGCGGTGGTCGGCGGCGGGCTGGTCGGGGGTGCGGTGGTCGGCGCGGGGGTCGTCGGTTCCGGTACGGAACCGAGAGTGTCCACCCTGACGTCGTCGTAGCTGGCCCCGGCGTAGCCGGTGACCAGGGCTATCCGGCCGGAGTCGTATGAGTCGTCGCTGCCGGAGCCGATCTGGCTGCCGTCGACGTAGCCGCGGACGGTGCTACCGCTCGACTCGATCCGCAGGGTGTACCAGGTGCCGGTGGCCACGCTCAGCGCCGCCGAGCCGAGCACAGTGATCTGGCTGCCGTTGACCAGCTGCAGCTCGGCGCGGTTGTTGCTGGTCAGCGCCAACCGGTACATCCTGGTGTTGCTGGTGACCCGGGAGGCGATGCCGACGAACCGGTCGGATCCGTTGAACGACAACGGCTTGACCCGGGCCTGCAGTTGGTAGTCGGTCCAACTGGTGCTGCCGGCGAAGAACCGGGCCAGGTTGCTGCCGGTGTTGTCCTGCCGCAGCACCTGGCTGCCGTCGGAGACGACCTCCCAACTGCCGCCGGACTTGGACCAGCCGCTGGTGCCGCCGCTTTCGAAGTCGGCCTGGAACAACGTCGCGGCGTGGGCGTTGCCGCTGGTCGCCGCGAGGACCAGCGTCGCGGTGACCGCGCTCGCGCCGAGCGTGGCCAGCAGTCCACGACGGCGTCTACTCGTGCTGCTCTGCACGTGCACTCCTTCGGTTGGCACCGCGCCGGTGGCGGTGCGGAGAAAAGGGGTGGGCCGGCGGGCGTCTCGCCGGCCCACCCCGCTTGTGACCCGGCCGGGCTGGTCAGTCAGACCGGCAGCCTGCCGACGGGTCAGACCGGGAGCTTGCCGGCGCCCGCGGTGAGCCGGGTGTAGATCGGGACGACCGCGGTGGGCAGCACCGCCCCGTGCCGCAGGGTCGGGGTCCAGCCAGCGTCGTCGCCCAGGTCCGGCTCGTTCGCCGCGTTGTACGCGTCGAGCAGGCTGGCCGGGCGCAGCGGCCGGTGACCCTGCCCGACCCAGCTGCCCTTCTCGGTCAGCACGGTGCCGCCCCAGTCGTGCAGCAGGTCGGCGGTGTCGATCCCGGAGCCCAGCCGGAACGAGTTGTTCTCCAGGTACGGTGCGCCCTGTACGCCTACTCCGACGGCGTACTCGAAATCGTCGCCGGACAGTTCGTAGTGGTTGTTGTAGACGTCGATCTGACCGAACCGGATCCGGGGCAGCCGTTGCAGGCTGCCGTCGAAGACGTTGTGGTGCAGGGTGACGTTGAGCCGGCCGACGTCGGGGCCGACAGTGTTCGACGAGCCGATCAGCATGACCTTGTCCCGGCCGTCGAACCGGTTGTAGGACACGGTCACCAGGCTGGCTGTGTGGGTGATGTCGAGCGCTCCGTCGTGCACCTGCAGCGGCCGGCCGAAGTAGATCGGTTGGGCGCTGTCCGGGTTGTCGCCGTCGGTGAAGGTGTTGTGGTCGACCCAGACATTCTCCGAGCGACGCACCGACATCAGGTCGAACTGGGAGTTCCAGTTGCCGGCGTCGCCGTCATCCGGCGACCAGGCGGGAAAGCAGTCGTACGCGTCGTCGAAGACGACGTTGCGGACGATGACGTTCCGGACGCTGTCCACCATCAGGGTCAGGTTCTCCAGCCGGGCTCCGCGCAGCCCGATGATGGTGGTGTTGGCTCCGACGTTGATCTGGGTGTACCGGGTCTGGTTGGTGACCGACCGTCGACGGGCGTCCTCGAGCGGGCCACTCGGGTCGTTCTCGTATCCCCAGACGGCCGGGTCGTAGGTGACCAGGAACTCGTCGAAGTCGTACTCGGGGTCGGCGAGGTCGGCGCAGGTCAGCAGGTTGCCGTCCGGGCCTTCGAAGCCGTTGACCGTGCCCTTGATGTAGATGATCTTCGGGGTGTCGTTGTTCCGGTTGGTGGCGTTGTCGCCGCCGAGGGCGTCGATCAACTCGGCTCGGCTGTCGACCACGTGAACGTTGTCCTGGCTGGCCGCCGATCCTCCGGTGGTGCCGGCACCGGCGGCCGCCCAGCCGTCGTTCGGTGGCAACGCCTGGCGGCCCAGCGACCGGGCCGTCCAGGACAGCCGGTCGGAACCGGTGTCCCGGCCGGCGGCGGCCGGGGCCGGCAGCACCGCCACGATCGCGATTCCGGCAACAGCGGCAGTCAATCTCCTCAGTCGCATTACCACACTCCGCAAACTATTGTCTGGACTCGATCACACAACACTGACGCAATCTTCCTGAACCCAAACGATAAATTTCATCACGGAATGTGTCAATGCAATCTGTTTGCAGATTGTTTGCAGATTGTTTGCATTACATTCGGGCGAGACCTATTTACCCGGCATCAGTTTGCCGAGGGGACGACTGATCTGTCCGACTTCGCGCACCGGCGGCGGCCGTCGATTTGCAGTACGTTCTCCGCCGACCAGGTCAGCGGCCCACCACCCCCTGCGCCAGCCGGGTCCGGTACGGTCTGACCGCCCACGGCACCTCCTGCTCGGAGAACAGCGCCAGCTCGGCCGCACCGCGTCGGACGACCGCGTTCACCCCTTCGATCGTCAGCACCCGGTCCGCTCCGGCCACCCCGGTCGCGACCGTCCGGTCCGGACCGAGCAGACACGGCTCCGGGGCGTCCTGCACCACCTCCAAGAGCGCGGTGAACGCCTCGGTCCGGGCCAGCGGGGCGATCAGCGGTACACCGGACGGATCCCTGCGGTGCGCCAGCAGGTTCTCCAGCAGCCCGGCCCGCCCCGGCACCGGCCGCATCGATCGCTCGCCGGGCAGCCGCAGCCGGTCCGTCGGATACTCCAGCACCGCGGCGCCGGCCGTGCCGTGCACCAGCACCTCACCGGGGATGAACTCCTCACCGGCCAGGGTCACCGCGGCCACGATCGCCAGCCCCGAGTCCAGGGTGATCCGCATCGACGCGGTGTCGTCCACCTCGATCGGCCGCACCCGGTAGCGCTCCAACTCGACCAGCACCGGCGGGCTGGGATCCACCGCCGCCGCTACCGCCAGACACTGCATGGTGGCGTGCGCCAACGGGTTGGCCAGCGCCCCGTCCAGCGACGGCCGGCCGTCGACCGTACGCCGCCCGGCCCACGGCGACCGCCGGTAGTACGCGTCGTCGCGCTGCCAGGAGGCGACCGTCGAGATGCCGGTGACCGAGCCGAGCCGACCGCCGGTGGCCGCCGCGGTCAACTCGGCCAACGCCGCCGATCCGAGCGCCTGGAAACCGACCTGGCAGACCCGGCCGTGCCGGGCCAGCGCCGCGGTCAGCCGCCGGTGCTCGTCCAGCGACAGCACCGGCGGCTTCTCCAGCAGCAGGTCTGCGCCGGCGGCCAGCGCGTCAAGCGCGATCGGCAGATGGGTGTACGGCGGCGTGCAGATCACCACCACGTCCGGCCGGGTCTGCGCCAGCATCCGCCGGTGGTCGGTGTCGACCTGCACCCCGTCCGGGACCGGAGCGTCGGGGGCCGGCTCGACCGGCCGTACGTCGACCAGGCCGACCAGGCGCAGTTCGCCGGCGTCGTGCAGCGGGGCGATCTGCCGCCGGTGCCACAATCCGTGCCCGTTGGCACCGATCAGGGCCACCCGGGGCGGGGTGCTCCTCACGTCGGGAACCTCCACCTGTCGACGACCGCGGTCAGCCGGCCGCGCCGGTCAGCGCGCCGACCACCCCGTGCCGGTCCAGCGCGGTCAGCCAGGTCGTGATCATCTCGTGGACCTCCGGGTCGGCCGCCAGCTCGGGTGGGAACACCTCGGTGAGCCCGAGCAGCGCGGCCACCACGCCCGCCGGGGTGCCCCCGGACCCGGCCAGCGCCGCCCGGATCCGCGCGGCGAGTGGGTCGTCCAGCGGCAACTCGGCCCCGTCGTCGGCCCGCCCCTGGGCGAACCGCATCCAGGCGGCGACCACCAGCGCCGACCAGTACGGCCGGTCGCCGGCCGCCCGCCGGTCGGCGATGGTGTGCAGGACCCGCTGCGGCAACTTCTGCGAGCCGTCCATCGCCACCTGGATGGTGCGGTGTCGGATCGCCGGGTTGGCGAACCGCTCCAGCACCGACTCGCCGTACCCGACGACCGACACCCCGTCCGGCGGGGTGAAGCTGGTCGCGACGTCCTCGGCGATCAGCCGGCGCAGCACCTCGGGCAGGCCGGGGATACCGGCCAGCGCCTCGGCGATGGTGTCGTGCCCGGCCAGCGCCCCGAGGTAGGCGATGGCCGAGTGCACCCCGTTGAGCCCGCGCAGCTTGAGCCGCTCCCACGGGCCGGCGTCGCTGGTCAGCACCGCCCCTGCGGTCTGCCAGGCCGGCCGGCCGCCGGGGAAGTCGTCCTCGATCACCCACTGCGTGTACGGCTCCCCGGCGATCGCCGCCAGGTCGCTGACGCCGAGCGCGGACCGGGCGGCGGCCAGGGTCTGCGCGGTGGCGGCCGGCACGATCCGGTCGACCATGGTGCCGGGGAAGGTGACGTTGGCCTGCACCCAGTCGGCGGTCTCGTCGGGCACCTTCGCGTACGCCAGGGACTCGGTGACCAGCCCGTGAAGCCGGCGTCCGTTCGACGGCAGGTTGTCGCAGCTGACCAGGGCGAGCGGGCCGGCGTCGGCGGCGGCGCGGGCGGCCAGCCCGCGTAGCAGCAGGCCCGGCACGGTCGTCGGCGCCCGGTCGGTGGTCAGGTCAGCGGCGACCGCTTCGTCCGGCCGCAGCCGCCCGGTGACCGGGTCCAGCTGGTACGCCTTCTCGGTGACGGTCAGCGTGACCACCCGGATCGCCGGGTCGGCCAGCAGGGCCACCACCGCCGCCGGGTCGCTGGCGGCGTGCCGGACCCCGGTGAGCGCACCGACGACCCGGGTCCTGGCCGCTGCGGCGGACAGCGTGGTGACGCTGAACAGGCAGTCCTGGTCGGTGAGCCGCCGCACCACGTCGATGTTGCGCGGTGCGACGCCGATGATGCCCCAGTCACCGCCGGCGGTGGCGACTGCCTGCTCGGTGTAGACCGCCTGGTGGGCCCGGTGGAAGGCACCTAGTCCGAGGTGGACGATGCCGGCGCCGACGTCGCCGGGGCGGACCACCGGTCGGGCGTCGGCCGGCACCCGGCCCAGGGTGTCCAGGCCGAGCAGCGGGATGTCGTCGTTCACCGCCACACCGGCCCGTCCGGGAAGGAGAACTCGGCGATCGACGCCGGCTTCATCGTGGCGCTGTAACCGGGCTGTTCGGGCACCAGGTAGCGGCCGCCCCGGGTGCGGACCGGGTCGACGAAGTGCTCGTGCAGGTGGTCGACGTACTCGACCATCCGCCCGTCCAGCGAGGTGCCGGCCCGCAGGTAGTCGAAGATCGCCAGGTGCTGCACGTACTCGCAGAGGCCGACGCCGCCGGCGTGCGGGCAGATCGGCACACCGAACTTGGCGGCCATCAGAATCACCGACAGCACCTCGTTGACCCCGGCGATCCGGCAGGAGTCGATCTGGCACACCCGGATCGCCTCAGCCTGCATCAGCTGTTTGAAGATCACCCGGTTGGCGGCGACCTCGCCGGTGGCGACCCGGCAGCGCCCGTCGGACAGTTCGGTGACGGCGGCGGCGATCCGGGCGTGGCCGAGCACGTCGTCGGCGTGCGTCGGCTCCTCGATCCAGTACGGGTCGACCTCGACGAGCCGGGCCATGTTGGCGATCGCCTCGTCGACGTCCCACACCTGGTTGGCGTCCATCATCAGCAGCGCGTCCGGGCCGATCTCGGCGCGGATGATCCGGGCGCGGCGTACGTCGTCGTCGATCGGGCCGCCGACCTTCATCTTCATCGCCCGCCAGCCGTCGGCGTACGCCGCCCGGGTCAACGCCCGGACCTTGTCGTCGGGGTAGCCGAGCCAGCCGACCGAGGTGGTGTACGACGGGAAGCCGTCGCGCTGCAGCTCGGCGAGCCGGTCGGACTGGCCGGTCAGCCCCTTGTCCAGGATGGCGGCGGCCTCGTCCGGCGTGATCGCGTCGCGGATGTGGTGGAAGTCGATGTTGGCGACGAGTTCGTCGGTCGGCATCTCGGCGAGCAGCCGCCACAGCGGCTTGCCGTCCAGTTTGGCCCGCAGGTCCCAGACGGCATTGACCAGCGCGCCGGACGCCATGTGGATGACGCCCTTCTCCGGGCCGAGCCAGCGCAGCTGCACGTCGGCGGTGAGCGACCGCCAGAAGGCGACCGGTTCGGCGACGATCTCGGCGACGGTCCGGCCGGTGACGTGGTGGGCCAATGCGCGTACCGCCGCGCAGGTGATCTCGTTGCCGCGGCCGTTGGTGAAGGTGAAGCCGGCGCCGAAGACCCCGTCCGGCGAGTCGGTGCGCAGCTCGACGTAGGTGGCCGAGTAGTCGCCCCGGTTGATCGCGTCGGAGCCGTCGCCGGCCGCGGCGGTCGGGAACCGTACGTCGTGCACGTCGACGCCGGTGATGGTGACGGTCATGGCAGCTTCTCCCCGATCTTGAAGACCCGCTTGGGCAGCCGGTACGCCAGGTCGACGATGGTCTCGGCGGCCTCGTCGAGGCCGAGCCGGTGCTCGGCGACGAGCCGGGCGAGGAAGCCGGCGTCGATCCGGCGGGCCACGTCGTGGCGCGCCGGGATGGAGCAGAACGCCCGGGTGTCGTCGACGAAGCCGGCGGTGTTGTAGAAGCCGGCGGTCTCGGTGACCGCTTCCCGGAACCGGCGCAGCACCTCCGGGGAGTCCAGGAACCACCAGGGCGCGCCGAGGTAGAGGGCGGCGTACCCGCCGGCGAGCGGGGCCAGCTCGCGGGTGAAGGTGTACTCGTCGAGGGTGTAGACGACGATCCGCAGCCGCGGGTCGTTGCCGTACGCGTCGAGCAGCGCGGTCAGCGCGTGCAGGTACTCGGTGGCCTGCGGGATGTCGCCGCCGACGTCTCGGCCGTGGGTGGCGTACAGCCACTTGTTGTGGTTGCGCACCGAACCTGGATGCAACTGCATCACCAGGCCGTCCTCGATGGACATGCGGGCGAACTCGACCAGCATGTGGGCCCGGAACGCCTCGGCGTCGGCGGCGGTGGCGACGCCGCGCAGCCCCCGGTCGTACAGTTCGGCGGCCTCGCGCCGGTCCAGCCGCAGGGTGAGCGCGGTCAGGTGACCGTGGTCGGAGCTGGTCGCGCCGGCGGCGATGAAGGCCCGCCGCCGGGACCGCAGCGCGTCGAGGAAGCCGGCGTACGTGCCGGTGTCGGCGCCGGTGATCGCCCCGAGGGCGGCGACGTTGTCGGACCAGCCGTCAAACTCGAAGTCGACGACGTTGTCCGGCCGGAACGTGGTGATCACCCGCCCGCCGGGGCCGCCCCAGCCGTCCGCGGCCAGCTTGGCGTGCCGGCCGAGATCGTCCAGGGGCGACTCGGTGGTGGCCAGCACCTCGATGTTGAAGCGCTCGAACAGCGCCCGGGGCCGGTACGCCGGTTCGGCCAGCCGTGCCGCGATGGTGTCGTAGACCTCGTCGGCGGTGTCCGGGCCGAGGACAACGTCCACCCCGAACACCTCGGCGAACGTCTTCTCCAGCCACAGTCGCGACGGGGTGCCCCGGAACAGGTGCCAGTTGGCGGCCAGCTTGCGCCAGATCGCCCGGCCGTCGGTCTCGGTGGCGTAGTCGCCGTCACCGGCCGGTGGCCGTGGCCGGACCCCGGCACGCACGGGTACGCCGAGCTCGCCGGGTGGGACGCCCTGGCTGAGCAGCATCCGGGTGACGTAGTGGTCCGGCACGACGAGCAGCCGCGCCGGGTCGGGGAACGGCTCGTCGTCGGCGAGCAGCACCGGGTCGACGTGGCCGTGCGGCGAGATGACCGGCAGGTCCCGGGCGTGCGCGTACAGCTCGCGGGCGATGGCCCGCTGGGTGGGTTCGGCCGGGAACAGCTGGTCCGACCGGTCGGGTTGCGGGGACACGGAAGCAGGCTCCTCGTGGGTACGGGATCGGGGTCGTCGCTGTGGTGGGTGGTGCCGGCCGGTACGCCGTGGCCAGACCGCCGGTCAGTCGACGGTGAGCAGGTCTGACACCCGGACCGGCTGGCCGGTCTCGAAGGACCGGTTGGCGGCCAGCCCGGTGAGCAGCGCGAGCGCACCGTCACGGGCGGTGGCGGCCCGTCCCATCGGGTCGGTCTCGCCGCCGAACAGCACCGCGGTCATCTTGGCGTCCGCACCGCCGTGCCCGGCCCGGGTGTAGCCGGCGACCGGCACCTGACGGGGCTGCTCCCAGAACGGCCGGACGGTGATCTTGGCCCAGCCCTCCTCCACCGCCGCCTGGACGCCGTGCAGGGCGGCGCCCTTGAGTTCGCCGGCGGCGTACGGGCTGACGAAGTCGCTCTCCACCACCTCCAGCTCGAGCCGACCCCTGCTGCCGTTGAACATCACCCGGTAGCCCTCCCAGGGGGCGTACGCGGTGAGGTGGTACGTCATCGTGGCCCCGGTGGAGTAGCTGGCCAGCACCGACATGTCGTCCTCGATGGTCACACCGGGGGCGAAGACGTTCTGGTCACGGTGGTAGCCGTCCTCGGCCTCGGCCTCCAGGTAGAGCGCGCGCAGCCGGGGGTGGGCGGCCATCTGCAGGGCGAACGGGTCGCCGGCGGCGGCGACCTCGCCGTGTGCCCGGTCGTAGTCGCGGGCGTAGCCGTGCCGGCGGCCGGGCTCGCCGTAGAAGAACAGCCGGCCGGCCGCGTAGACCTGCACCGGGGTCGCGTCCAGCCACCAGTTGACCAGGTCGAAGTGGTGGCTGGCCTTGTGCACCATCAGGCCGCCGGAGTTGGCCTTGTCGCGGTGCCAGCGGCGGAAGTAGTCGGCACCGTGGCGCACGTCGAGCAGCCACTCGAAGTGCACCGAGCCGATCTCGCCGATCTCGCCGTCGGCGAGCACCTGGCGGACCCGTTCGTGCAGCGGGTTGTACCGGTAGTTGAAGGCGACCCGTACGGTGCGCCCGGTCCGTGCCACCGCGTCGAGGATGCGTCGGCAGCGCGGCACATCCACGGTCATCGGCTTCTCGGTTATCACGTCGCAGCCGGCGTCCAGGGCGGCGACGATGTACTCGTCGTGCACCCGGTCGACGGTGGTGACCAGGACGACGTCCACCCGTTCCTTGCTCAGCATGGTCACGAACTCGCTGGCCGGGTAGGTGGGCACTGCGTCGCGACCGAGCTCCTCCAGCCAGGCGTTGTGCGCGTCCATCCGGGCCTGGTTGCTGTCGGCGAAGGCGACGAGTTCGGCGCTGTCCCGGTAGTCGAGGACCAGGGACCGGACGAACATCTCGGCGCGGGCGCCGGTGCCGACGAGCGCGTAGCGCAGCCGCCGATCGGGTTCTGGGGACATCCTGCTCCGCCTCCGGGTTGGCTGCAAAGGTTTGCAGCAGAAGCTGCCATGAGACGGACACCTTCGTCAATGCCCGGAAACCATCCTGCCCGATTTAAGGGGTTACACGAGGATTCGAACACCTGGCATGACCACGGCCGCAACAAATCCGCAATCGAAGACCGTTGACACTTGAGCAACCGTTTGCATTAATTGGCGAACCAACGTGACCCCAGCCACACCGGTCGCCGCCCGCACCGGACGGCGACCACATCGATGAAGGACGACGCGTGCCAGCCACCATTCGAGACGTCGCACGGGCCTGCGGAGTGCACATCTCCACCGTGTCCCGCACGTTCTCGGCACCGCATCTGGTCAACCCGGAGACCCGCAGCCGGGTGCTGGCCTGCGCGGAGCATCTCGGCTACCGCCCCAACCGGGCGGCCCGCGCGCTGATCACCGGCCGGACCCACAACATCGGGCTGATCGTTGCCGACATCGCCAACCCGTTCTTCCCGCCCCTGATCAAGGCGGCGGAAAGCCAGGCCCGGCACCGCGACTACCACATCTTCGTCACCGACACGAACGAGGACCCGGCGGTCGAGGAGGAGTTGGTCCACGCCCTCGCCAAGCAGGTCGACGGGGTGCTGCTGTGCAGCCCCCGGATGAGCAACAGCCTGATCGAGCAGCTCAGCCGGGACGTACCGCTGGTGGTGATCAACCGGCAGGTGACCGGCCTGCCGAACGTGGTGATCGACGTCGGCCAGGGTGCCCGGCTCGCCGTCGAGCACCTGATCGGCCTCGGCCACCGGCGGATCGCGCTGCTCGGCGGCCCGCGCGGGTCGTGGACCAACCGGGAGATCCGGCGGACCGCCACCTCGGCGGCCCGCTCGGCGGACGTCACGTTGACCGTGATCGGCCCCAACCCGCCCACCGAGGGCGGCGGCATCGCCGCGGCGGAACAGGTCCGCCGGGCAGAGGTGACCGCCGTGCTCGCCTACAACGACCTGATGGCGATCGGCCTGATCGAAGGGCTCGACGCACACGGGGTCGCGGTGCCCCGGGACATCAGCGTGGTCGGCATCGACGACATCGCGCTGAGCCGGCTCACCCGACCCAAATTGACGACGGTGGCCACACCGAACGCGGCCGCCGGTCGGGCGGCCGTCGACATGCTGCTCCAGCATGGCGACGACCGTCGCACCACCGCCCAGGTAACGCTCCAGACCGAGTTGGTCATCCGCGACTCGACGGGCCCGGGGCCGCACAGCCATGCGGACCCGGGCGACGCGGCTGCCGCCGCGCCGGCCGATGTCGCCTCCTAACCCCAAGGAGTGAGCGCAATGCACCCCGCAACATCACCGACGGCGAACACGCCTGCCACGCGTGCTCACCGTACCCCCTTCGGCCGGCGCCGCCTGCTGCGCGGCATCGCCGCCACCGCCGTCGTGCCGCTGGTCCTCGGCGCCGCCGCCTGCGGCGACGACGACGCGTCGAGCGACCCGGACGCGCCGGTCACCATCGAGTTCTTCTGGTGGGGCGGCGAGTCCCGTGCCGAACTCACCGAGCAGGCCCTCGACCTGTACGAGGAGAAGAACCCTAACGTCACCATCAACCCGACCTGGCAGGCGTTCACCGGCTACTACGACAAGCTGGCCACCATTTCGGCCGGCGGTAACGCGCCGGACATCTTCCAGATCGACGACAACGGCCTGGCCGAGTACGCCGGCCGCAACGTCACCCTGGACCTGACGCCGTTCGTCTCCTCCGGCGACATCGACCTGAGCAACCACCCGGAGAGCCTGACCCAGTACGGGCAGATCGACGGCAAGCAGGTCGCCGTGGCCGCCGGCGAGAACACCCCGGCCCTGGTGTACGACAAGACGAAGATCACCGAGCTCGGCCTGCCGGAGCCGGAGACCGGCTGGACCTACGACGAGTTCATCGCCTGGGGCACCCAGGTGACCGAGGCGGCCGGCGACGGATACTGGGGCGCGATGGACCCCAGCTCCGACTACAAGGCGCTCTGGCTGTGGCTGCGCTCACAGGGCAAGGAGTTCTACGACGGGCCGCAGCTCGCCTTCACCGAGGCCGACCTCACCGAGTGGTTCCAGTTCTGGCTGGACGCCCGGGAGGCCGGGGCAACCCCGCCGGCCGACGTGGTGCACGAGGCGGTCGGCGGCGGCGTCTCCGACCAGCTGGTGGTGACGGGCAAGGGGGCCACCTCGTTCATGTGGTCCAACCAGCTCTCCGAGCTGGGCAAGTCGACCGAGAGCGAACTCGGCATGGTGGCCTACCCCGGTGACCCGAAGGGCCAGTGGGCGCGGGCGTCGCTGTACTGGGCCGGGTCGCGTTCCACCGAGCACCCGGAGGTCGTCGCCGACGTCATCAACTTCCTGGCCAACGACCCGGAGGCGGCGCAGATCCTCGGCGTCGACCGGGGCCTGCCGTCCAACATCGACAACCGGGAGACGGTCCAGGCGGGTCTCGACGACCCGTACATGACCGCGACGGTCGAGTTCGAGAACGCGCTGATCCCGCAGATGGGCCCGGCACCGGCACCGCCGCCACAGGGCCACGGACCGCTGCGGTCGACCCTGACCACGGTCGCCGAGAGCGTCACCTACGGCCAGGCCAGCCCGGCCGACGCCGCCGCGGAGTTCTTCCGACAGGCCGAAGCCACCCTCGAGTAGTCCGGGCCGGACTTGCGCGGTCGTGGTGCCCACGGCGTCCGCCGTGGGCACCACGACCGGAATCCGGGCCGTGGGCACCACGACCCGTGATCCGAGAAAGGAGCCAGATCGTGGCCCTGACCACGAAACCCGTCCCGGCCACGAGTACCGACACTGCCCCGGCGGACACGAACAGGAGGCGGGGCAGCGCCAAGGGCGGCAGCCGGCGGCACGGCGAAGGGTTGGCCGGATACGTCTTCCTGTCCCCGTGGCTGCTGGGGCTGATGGCGATCACTGCCTTCCCCATGCTGTTCTCGCTCTACCTCAGCTTCACCAACTACGACATCCTGTCCTCCTGGGAGTTCGTCGAGTGGGTCGGCTTCGAGAACTACTGGGACCTGTTCGTCAACGACCAGACCTTCCGCCACTCGGTGCAGGTCACGCTGATCTTCGCGTTCGTCGCCGTACCGCTGAAGTTGGCCGCCGCTCTCGGCGTCGCGCTGCTGCTCAACCGGGAGACCCGCGGGGTCGGGCTGTTCCGCAGCCTGTTCTACCTGCCGTCGCTGCTCGGCGGCAGCGTCGCGCTGGCGCTGATCTGGCGGGCGATGTTCAGCGGCGACGGCGCGTTCAACGACTTCCTCGGGCTGTTCGGCATCACCGGACAGCCGTGGGTCAACGACCCGGACTGGGCGTTGGAGACCCTGATGGTGCTGGCCATCTGGCAGTTCGGCGCTCCGATGGTGATCTTCCTGGCCGGGCTGAAGCAGGTGCCGACCGAGCTGTACGAGGCGGCCTCGGTCGACGGCGCCGGCAAGATCCGGCAGTTCTTCAACGTCACCCTGCCGATGCTCTCCCCGGTGATCTTCTTCAACCTGGTGCTGGAGACGATCAACGGATTCCAGGGCTTCACCGCCGCGTTCGTGATCAGCAACGGCACCGGCGGGCCGGTCGACTCGACCATGCTCTACACGCTGTACCTCTACACCAAGGGCTTCACCGAGTTCCAGATGGGATACGCGTCCGCGCTGGCCTGGGTCTTCCTGATCGCGATCGGCCTGATCACGGTGCTGTTCTTCAGCACCGGCCGGTTCTGGGTGCACTACTCGGACGGAGACAACGACTGATGGCTACCGAAGCTGCTCCGATGTCGACGGCGGACGGCGGCAGCGCCGCACGCCGCCGGGCCGCCGGCGGCACCGCCCGAGGCGTCGCCCGGGTGGCGGTGCTGGTCGCCATCCTGGTCGTGGTCCTCTACCCGCTGATCTGGGTGCTGGGCTCGTCACTCAAGTCACCGACCGAGGTGGCCAGCAACCTGTCGGTCATCCCGCAGGACCCGACCTGGGCGAACTACCCGGACGGCTGGAACTACCTGAGCAACATCTCGTTCGGCCGGTTCTTCTGGAACAGCACGGTGATCTCGATGGCGACCGTGGTCGCCAACGCGGTCTCCTGCCTGCTGGCGGCGTACGCCTTCGCCCGGCTGCAGTTCCGGGCCCGCAGGTTCTGGTTCGCCATCATGATCGGTACGCTGCTGCTGCCCAGCCACGTGCTGATCGTGCCGCAGTACATCATGTTCAACTCGTTCGGCTGGATCGACACCCCGCTGCCGTTGATCGTGCCGAAGCTGCTGGCCACCGAGGCGTTCTTCGTCTTCCTGATGGTGCAGTTCATGCGGGGCATCCCCAGGGAGCTGGACGACGCGGCCAAGATCGACGGATGTTCGCCGTTCGGGGTGTTCCGGTACGTCATCGTGCCGCTGGCCCGGCCGGCGCTGGTCACCACGGCGATCTTCTCGTTCATCTGGACCTGGAACGACTTCCTGACCCAGCTGATCTACCTGCCGAGTGTGGAGAGCTACACGGTGCCGATCGGGCTGCGGCTGTTCATCGACTCCACCGGGCAGACCTCGCTCGGCCCGATGTTCGCCATGTCGGTGCTGTCGCTGCTGCCGGTCTTCCTCTTCTTCCTGGCGTTCCAGAAGATGCTGGTACAGGGCATCAACACCAGCGGCCTCAAGGGGTGACGTCGATGGCTCCCGCAGGGTGGCCGGACAACCCGGCACCGGCCCGCGCCGACTGGCGCGACACTCTGCGGGCCGCCACCGATCTGGCGCTGCTCGGCATCGTCACCGCGCTCGCGTCGGCGGCCGTACTGACCGCCGGCGCGGCGCTGGCCACCGCCAGCGCCGCGATCCACCGGTGGACGGTCGACGGCCACTGGCCGGACCTGCGGGACCTGGCCGGGCGATTCTGGCGCGGGCTGCTGCCCGGAGCCGTCGCCACCGTGGTCGCCGTGGTCGGCGCGCTCCTGCTCGCCGGCAACGCCGTGCTGATCTCGGCCGAGGTGGTGCCCGGCGGCACGGCGATGCTGGTCGGCACCGTGCTGCTTGCCGCGCTGGTGGCCGGCTTCGCCGGCCTCGTCGTGGTCGAGATCGGCCGGGGCGCCGGTGGCTGGCGGGCGGCGGTGCGGGCCAGCTGGCGGATCGCCGAACGGCGACCGCTGGCGGTGCCGGCCGCCGCCGGGGTGGTCGGTCTCGCCGCCGTACTGACCGTGCTGGTCATGCCGATCCTCGCGCCGATCCTGCTCGGCTACACCCTGTTCGCCCTGCACGCCGTGCTACGCCGGTTCAACCGGCGATGAACCGGTGCGTGACGAAACCGTCGGCCGTCGGGCAGAAGACCACCGCACGGTCCCACGAGCAGGCGACGGTACGTACGCCCTGCAGTACGCCGAGTTCGAGCCGGTCGGCCGGTGCGGCAGCCGGTACGCCGGCGACGCTGGCGTCCTCCGGGTAGCTGCCCGGGTCGTCCAGGAACCACAGCAGGTTCGCCCGGTCGATCCTTACCGCCACCCCGTCACGACGCAGCAGTTCCTCGCCGTCGGAGTCGAGCAGCAGCGACAGGTAGGGAGTCGTCGTACGGCGTAGCAGGATCTGGTCGCCGACCGGCACGACCACCTCGAAGTCGGCGGCCGGCACCCGCCACTGCACGCCGTCCTCGGCCGGGTCGATCACCACGAGTTCGTTGGTGTCGGAACCGAAGCCGGTCGATTCCAGCAGGCAGATCCGGGTGCCGCCGCACGGGGTGAGGCTCTGCAGCCGCCGCTGGTCGTCGGCCGGGGTGTAGAGGTTGACCGACTCGCCGGTCGTCGACAGGTCGTACGACGCCAGCCGGTATCCGCTGCTGTCCGACGGCGCGATCACCAGCCGGCCCGCGTAGACAACGACCGGGTCGGTCGGCGCGGCCACGTTCGACCGGTCGCCGAGCAGTTCGCCGGAGCCCGCGTCGAACACCCGGGCGTGCCGAGTCGAGGTGAGCTGCACGATCCGTCGGTCGTCGGCCAGGTCGGGCGTGGTGGGGGCGCCGTCGAAGCCGGCCGGGCCGGTCAGGTCGGCGGCGCTCACCGCCGGGTACACCGCGGTGTCGGTGTCGTCGTACTGGTCGGCCGGGTTTTCGTGCTCCCAGCGTTCGGTGCCGTCCCGCAGGTCCAGCCCGACCAGCCGGGCACCATCCACGTCGGACCAGACGAGGACGTCGTCGAAGACGAACAACTGGTCCTTGCCGAGAATCTCGAAGTGCCACAGCTGCCGGCCGTCGGTCGGGTCGAGCACCGCGACTGGCCGGGTGGCGCTGCTGTAGGCGTCGGCGACGGCGATCACCGCGTCCGGGGTGGCCCGCAGGCCGAACCACCGGTCGGCGCGCACGGTCGTCGCCTCGTCCCACCGCTGGTCGCCGGTCGCCGGGTCGACGGCGACGACGCCGAGCCGGCCGTCGTCGCGGACGTAGCCGCCGTACGCCTGGCCGTCGACCAGTTGGGTGAAGTCGGCGTCCGCGTCCTCGGGCACCGTGATCGCCTTGCCGACCTGGCTGAACGCCCGGAACTCGATCGGCCGGGCCGGATCCCGCAGCAGGTAGACGACGCTGGCGACGGTCACCGCGACCACGGCCAGGGCGGCGCCGCCGACCAGCCACGGCAGCCGCCGACGCCGGCGTCGCCGCCGCGCCGGGCCGGACGCCGGCGTCGACATCGGCGGCGGCTGGACCGGGGGCGGCGGACCCTGAGCCGGCGGGACCGATGTCGGCGCGGGTGAGACCGGGGATGGTGCGGCTGCAACCGGCGGTACGGGTGACGCGACGGCGGACGGCGCGGCCGGAACGGACGCCGGCGCAGGCAGGTCGGCCAGCGCGCCTTCGGCGACCGGCAGTTCCGGCTGCTCCAGCACGGTCGGTGCGATCCCCAGCTCGCTGTGCAGCATCCGGGCCACCAGCGGCACCCGCGACGAGCCGCCGACCAGGAACAGTCCGGCAAGCTGGTCGACCCCGAGCCCGCAGGCCGCGACCAACCGGGCCGTCTCCCGTACGCCACGGCCGATCAGCGGGGTGGCGACCCGCTCCAACTCGTCACGGGTCAGGTGCACCGCCCGGTCCACGCCGGGCACGGCGACCGGCGCCGACGACGCCCGGGACAGCATCTCCTTCGCCCCGCGTACGTCGTCCCAGAACTGCCGGCGGTTGCGCCACTGCGCCGGGGTGGCCGGAGCGGCCAACTGCTGCCGTACCTGCGGATCGAGCACCGCGCCGAGCTGTTCGACCAGCGCCGCGTCCAGGTCGAGACCGCCGAGTTCGGTGAGGCCGCCGGAGCCGATCACCGCGAACCGGGCCCGCCCGTGCGGGTCGACTCCGTCGTTGCGAACCACGGCGATGTCGAGGGTGCCGCCGCCGAAGTCGAACACGGCGAGGGCCTGCCCGACCGGCACCGGTCGGCGTAGCACGTCGGCGAAGTAGCGGGCCGCGGCGACCGGCTCCGGCACCAGTCGGGTCCCGGGCGTGCCGGACCCGACGGGCGGCGGGCCGGAGGTGGCCGGCCCGCCGGGGATGACCGGCGGCCAACCGGCGCGGGCCACCGCGTGCGCCAGCACCTCCCGGCGGCGGGCACCCCAGCCGGCCGGGTAGGTCAACGCCGCCGGTGGCAGGAAGCCGACCGCCTCCACCGCCGACCGGGCCACCGCCGCGAGCACCGCGGCCAGTAGGTCAGCAGTGGGCACGTCATGGTCGCCGAGCAGCACCGTCGGCTCGTCGACCCGGCGTTTCGGGTTCGGCTCGAACCGGGCCGGGTCGGCCTGGGCGAGCCGCTGCGCGTCCCGACCGACGTGCAGCCGGTCGCCGAGGAACACCCCGGACGGCAGGACCGGCACGCCGTCGAAGAGCAGCGGTCGGGTCCGCCCGTCCGGCCAGCGCAGCACCGCGACCGTGTTGGAGGTGCCCAGGTCGACCCCGAGGGCGAAGCCCTCGTCCTGCCCTGTCATCAGCTGTTCCTCCGCCGCACCCCGAACCCGCCCGACACCGACCCCGGGCATGCTACGGGTGACTGACCCGCTGATCAGCGATCGGCCGGTCAGCCGACCAGGCGGCGGCGGGCGACCTCGGCGAGGGTGACCGCGGCGGCCACACTGGCGTTGAGCGACTCGACGTCGGAGTGCATCGGGATGCGTACCTGCAGGTCACAGGTCTCGCCGACGAGCCGGGACAGCCCGCGACCCTCGGAACCGACCACCACGACCAGCGGACCCACCGCAGCCTCCAGGTCATACAGGTCGGTCTCGCCGTCGGCGTCCAGGCCGACCACGACGAACCCCTCGGCCTGGCACTTCTTCACCGCCCGGGTCATGTTGACCACCTGGCTGACCGGGGTCCGGGCGGCCGCACCGGCGCTGGTCCGCCACGCGGTGGCGGTCATCCCGGCGGCCCGCCGCTCCGGCACGAACACGCCGTGCGCGCCGAACGCGGCCGCCGAGCGCACCACCGCCCCGAGGTTACGCGGATCGGTCACCCCGTCCAGGGCGACCAGCAGCGGCTCCGGCTGCTCGGCGGCGGCGGCCAGCAGGTCCTCGAACGGCTCGTACGCGTACGCCGGCACCTGCAGCCCGACGCCCTGGTGCAGCACGCCGCCGGTCATCCGGTCCAGCTCGGCCCGGGTGATCTCCAGGATCGCGATGCCCCGGTCACCGGCGGTCCGTACCAGCTCGGTGACCCGGTCGTCGACGTCGATGCCCTGGGCGACGTAGAGCGCGGTCGCCGGCACATTGGCCCGCAGCGCCTCGACCACCGGGTTGCGGCCGACCAGCAGCTCCGGGGCGTCCTTCGGCGGGTGCGCCTTACGGCCCGGGGAGACCCGCGGCCCGGACCGGGCACCGCCCCGGGCCAACCGGCCGGTCGCCGGACCGCCCCGGCTGCGGCCACCGCCACCCCAGGTGGTGTCCTTCGTCCCAGGTACGCCGATCTTCGGCGCGCGCCCCTCGGCGGCCGCCGCCCGGCGTTCCTTCTCCTGCTTCCAGGCGGTCTTGTTCGGCAGCTTCTCGGTGCCGGAGTAGCCCTTGTGCCACGGCCGTTCGTCGGCCGGCAGGGTGCGCCCCTTGCCGGTCAGGCCGGACCGGTTCTTGCCGCCGGAGCCCTGGGTGGTGCCCTTCTTGGGGGTGACCCGCCGGCCACGTCGTTGCGAGTTGCCGGGCATCAGGTCTGCTCTCCAATGGTCCAACGGGGGCCGTGCGGGGTGTCCTCGACCGTGACGCCGGCCTGCTTGAGCTGGTCACGCACCGCGTCGGCGGCGGCCCAGTCGCGCCGGGCGCGGGCCTGCGCCCGCTGGTCGAGGGCGAGGGCGATCAGCGCGTCGACCGCGCCACGCAGCTCGTCGCGCGGGGCGGCGTCGCCCCACGACGGGTCGAGCGGGTCGAGGCCGAGCACGCCCAGCATGGCGCGGACCCGGCCCAGGCTGGCCCGGACCGCGTCATCATCACCGCCGGCCAGCAGGTTGTTGCCGTCGCGGATCCCGTCGTGCAGCACGGCGAACGCGGCCGACGTGTTCAGGTCGTCATCCATCGCGGCGGCGAACCCCGCCGGCATGTCGGTGGCGGCGACCGCGCCGACCTGCTCCGCCGCCCGCCGGACGAAACCCTCGATTCGCCGGTACGCGGTGGCACTCTCCAGTAGGGCGTCGTCGGAGTAGTCGATGCGGGACCGGTAGTGCGCCGCGGTCAGGTAGTAGCGCAGCTCGACCGGACGCACCCCGAGCCGGGCGACGTGGCCGAGGTCGATGACGTTGCCCAGTGACTTGCTCATCTTCGCCGCGCCCAGGTTGAGCAGCCCGTGGTGCACCCAGTAACGGGCGAACGGCAGCCCGGCCGCCTTGGACTGGGCGACCTCGTTCTCGTGGTGCGGGAAGGTCAGATCCAGCCCGCCGCCGTGGATGTCGAACTCGGGGCCGAGGTAACGCCAGCACATCGCCGAGCACTCGATGTGCCAGCCGGGCCGGCCCGGACCCCACGGCGAGCGCCAGGCCGCGTCGGCGGGCTCGTCCGGCTTGACGCCCTTCCAGAGTGCGAAGTCGCGCGGGTCGCGTTTGGCCCGGTCGACGCCGTCGCCGGCCGGCTGCATCGCGTCGGGGCGCTGCCCGGACAGCGCGCCGTAGTCGGCGTACGAGGCGACGTCGAAGTAGACGTCGCCGCTGCCGTCACCGGCCGGGTAGGCGTGGCCGCGGTCGATCAGCCGCTCGATCAGCTGGTGCATCTCCGGGATGTGCCCGGTGGCGCGCGGCTCGTACGTCGGCGGCAGCACGTTCAGGCTGCGGTACGCGGCGGCCAGCAACAGTTCGTTGGCGTACGCGATCGACCAGAACGGCTGACCCGCGGCGGCCGCCTTGTCCAGCACCTTGTCGTCGACGTCGGTGATGTTGCGGATGAAGGTGACCCGCAGCCCCTGGTGGGCCAGCCAGCGGCGGAGCACGTCGTAGTTGACGCCGGAGCGAAGGTGACCGATGTGCGGGGCGGACTGGACGGTGACGCCACACAGGTAGACGCTGACCTCGCCGGGCTGGCGGGGCACGAAGTCCCGCACGGACCGGGTCGCGGTGTCGTACAAGCGGAGCGTCACGCTACGAGGGTACCGACTGGCACCCGTCCGTACTCTGTCGGTGTGCACGCGCGAGGGGCGGAGACGGCGCAGACCCTGGACCGGGGGCTGCGCCTGCTGGGCCTGGTCGCCGAGGCGACCGGCGGGATCACCGTCACCGAGGCCGCCGGCCGGCTCGGTATCGGTCGGGCCGCCGTCTACCGGCTGGCCACCACCCTGGCCGCGCACGGCATGCTGCGCCGCGACACCGCCGGTCGGTTGCGGCTCGGTGCCGGGCTGCTGCAGCTGGCCCGGCGGGCACAGCCGCTGCTGGCCGATGCCGCGCTGCCGGCGCTGCGCCGGCTCGCCGAGTCCTCCGGCGCCACCGCCCACCTGACCGTCGCCGACGGTGCCGAGGCGGTGGCGCTGACCGTCGTCGAGCCGAGCTGGACGGCGTTCCACGTGGCGTACCGGGCCGGGTCGCGGCACCCGGTCGGTCGCGGGGCCGCCGGCCGGGCGATCCTGGCCGGCCGTGACGGTACGCCCGGACCGGTGACCAGCAGCGGCGAGTTGCAGCCCGGCGCGTACGGGGTCGCCGCCCCGGTGCTCGGCGTGCCCGGCCTGGAGGCCAGCGTCGGGGTGGTGACGATGGGCACCCTGGACGTGCCGGCGATCGGCGCGCAGGTGCAGGCGACCGCCGAGGCGGTGTCCCAGCTGCTCGCCAGCGAGCTGTGACCGCTCCTTCCGAGGATGCGCGGGCCGTTCAGAACAGGTCGGCGAGGGCGTCGGGCAGCTGCGCCAAACTGGTGATCTGGGCGTCCGGGCACACCTCGGGCGGGCAGGGCTCGCCGCGCCGGTTCAGCCAGACGGCCCGCAGCCCGGCCGCCTGGGGGCCGACCACGTCGTGCGGGATCGAGTCGCCGACGTAGACCACCCGGTCGGCGGCGGTGACCCCGGCGGCGGCCAGTACGGCGTCGTAGAACCGCTGGTCCGGCTTTTTCGGCAGGCCGTCGACGTGGGCGTACACCTCGAAGGCGAACTGGCCGCGCAGCCCGCACCGGTCGGCGCGGCTGTTGCCGTTGGTGGCCAGGCCGACCGCGTACCGGCGGCGCAGCCGGTCCAGGGCGGGCAGCGTGTCGGCGTACGGCCGGCTGAGCGCGAACCGGCGCTCGAAGAAGATCCCGGTGATTCGGTCCAGCTGCTCGGGCAGGCCGACCCGGTCCAGCGAGCGGGCCAGGGCGCCCCGGCGGATCTGCATCACCGGCGCGGACGGGTCGGCGGCGAACGCGGCCGCCCAGTCGTCGGCCATGTCGCCGAGGGTCAGCTCGGCGGCGCGCGGGGTCAGCCGGCGCAGCTCGGTGAGGACGGTCTGCAGCGCGCCGGTGACCGCGGGCCGCAGGTCGACGAGGGTCTCGTCGACGTCGAACACCACGGTGGTAATCACCCCACCAGGGTATGCCGACTCAGCTGGGCCGGGTCATCCGCAGAACGTCCAGCGCCTCGTCCAGCTCGGCGGCGGTCAGCGTGCCGGCGTCGACGTGGCCGCGTTCCAGCACCACCGCGCGGATCGACTTGTTCTCGGCGAGCGCCTGCTTGGCGATCGAGGCGGCCTCGTCGTAGCCGAGGTGGCGGTTGAGCGGGGTGACGATCGACGGCGACCCTTCGGCGTACGCCAGACAGGTCTCCGGGTCGGCGGCGAGGTCGGCGACGCAGCGCTGGGCCAGCAGCCGGCTGGCGGCGGCCAGCAGCCGGACCGCTTCGAGCAGGTTGCTGCCCATCACCGGCAGCATCACGTTCAGCTCGAAGTCGCCCTGACTGCCGGCGAACGCGATCGTCGCGTCGTTGCCGATCACCTGGGCGCAGACCTGGCGTACCGATTCGCAGACCACCGGGTTGACCTTGCCCGGCATGATCGACGACCCGGGTTGCAGGTCGGGGATGCGCAGCTCGCCGAGGCCGGCGCGCGGGCCGGAACCCATCCACCGGATGTCGTTGGCGATCTTGTAGAGGCCGACGGCGATGGTGCGCAGCTGCCCGGACGTCTCCACCAGGGCGTCGCGGGCGCCCTGGGCCTCGAAGTGGTTGCGGGCCTCGGTCAACGGCAGCCCGGTCGCGTCGGCCAGCCTGGCGATGACCGCGGCGGCGAAGCCGGGCGGGGTGTTCACCCCGGTGCCGACGGCGGTGCCGCCCAGCGGCAGCTCGGCCAGCCGGGGCAGGATCGAGCGCAGCCGTTCCTGGCCGTAGCGGACCTGTGCGGCGTAGCCGGAGAACTCCTGGCCGAGGGTGACCGGGGTGGCGTCCATCAGGTGGGTACGGCCGGCCTTGACCACGGTGGCGAACTCGTCGACCTTGCCTTCCAGCGCGGTCGCCAGCTCGTCCAGGGCCGGGATCAGCTCGTGCACCACCTGATGCGAGGCGGCCAGGTGGATCGAGGTCGGGAATACGTCGTTGCTGGACTGCGAGGCGTTGACATGGTCGTTGGGGTGCACCGGCCGGTCCAGTTCACGGGCGGCGAGGGTGGCCAGCACCTCGTTGGTGTTCATGTTCGACGAGGTGCCCGAACCGGTCTGGAACACGTCGACCGGGAACTGGTCGTCGTAGCCGCCGGAGGCGACGTGCGCGGCTGCGGTGACGATCGCCTCGGCGATCCCGGCCGGGATCACCCCGAGGTCGGCGTTGACCTGCGCGGCCGCACCCTTGATCTGGGCGAGCGCGCGGATCTGGGCGGATTCGAGCGTACGGCCGGAGACCGGGAAGTTGTGCACCGCGCGTTGGGTCTGCGCCCGCCACAGCGCGTCGGCGGGGACGCGCACCTCGCCCATCGTGTCGCGTTCGATCCGGTAGCCCTCGTCCCGGACGCCGTCCTCGCCGATCCCACCGTCGCCGATCCCGCCGTCGCTGATGCCCTCGTCAGTCACCCTTCCCATCCTGCCCCGACCGGCGGCACCCCGCAGGGCGGTTACTCACGGGTGGCGGCGGGCTGCCCCTCGCGGGTGGTGGCGTCGCTGGTCGTGCCGCCGGCCGGCGTACCCATGCCGCCGCTGGTGGCGTCACCGGTCGTGGTCGGCGCCACCTTGCCCCGACCGCGGCTCTTCTTCCCCCGGCCGGGCTCCTTGGCCCGACCGGGGCCGGTGGCGCGGCGGGTGCTGGCCGGGCCGGCGGTACCACCGGTGGTGGTCAGGCCGCCACCGGAGCGGGTCGGGCCGCCGTCGCGCAGCGTCTCGGCCGGGATCGGCACGTCGGCCGGATCGTCGAGGTCTCGTTCCTTCGCCTCGCGCACCGGGTCGGTCGGCGGCGCGACGACGTCGTCCAGGATCTCCTGGCGGTACGCCGACCGCTGCTCCAGGTCGTCGACGAACGCCTGCCCGCGATCGCGCTCGGAGATCTGGTCCCGGCCCTGGTCGGCGCTGCTGTCTCGTCGCCCCATGTCGTCACCCCTCCCGTCCCTGGTGCCGGGTGTGCCCGGATCGGCGGCGGCGAAACCTGAGCTGACCGGCCTGCCCTCAGCCGTTGGTGAGTCGTACCCGGTGGCTGTCGCCGTCAGTAAGGAACGCCACCACGCGCTCCCCTTCCTCGGCCACGGCGGCACGGTCGGCGCGGGTGAGGCCACACAGCCCGGTCACGGTGACGGTGCCGGCGTCGACGGTCCAGGTGGCGGCCACCCGGCCGTCGACCAGCACCACGCGTGCCCCGGCGACGGACAGCCCTCGGTGGGCGTCGTCGATGATCCGGCTGCGGTCGTCGTAGCCGAGGACCGCGTTGTCGAACGCCGGCAGGAACCGCACCGGTGCCGGGGTTTCCGGGTCGGGTCGCGGCGCGTCCGGCAGGTCGAGCAGTTGCCGGCCGCGCTGGTCGCGGAAGACGACCAGTTCGTCGCGGACCGCCGCCACGGCCGCCGGCAGCCCGGCCAGGCCGCACCAGGCGCGCAGGTCGGCGCTGGCGGCCGGCCCGTAAGCGGCCAGGTAACGCCGTACCAGTGCCTGGCCGACCGGATCGGTGCCGGCTACGGCCGGGTCGGTGCTAGCTTCGGCCAAGTCGACGCCGGTTGCGTCGGTCAGCTGGTCCGGCTGCTGGCCCACCCACTCCGCCAGCGGCCGGTAGCGTGCCCCGCCGGCGGTACGCCACAGCCCGCGCGGCGGCAGCTGCACCATCGGGATCAGCGCCGTGGCCAGCACCGCCCCCAGTGCTCTCGGTTCCCGTTGCCGCCACGCGTCGGGCAGGGCGCGGGCCAGCCCGGTCATCGTCCGGGGCTCGCCGTCGGCCAGCACCGCCCGACCGGCCACCGCGAGCGCGTCGAGGTCGACCCCGGCGAGTTCGTGGCGGTACGCCCCGAGCACCCGTTGCCGCAGCACGGCGTCGTGGCGGGGACGCCAGGCCACGGCATCGGCGGCGGTCAGCAGATGGACGGTGCGGCGCATCAGATGGGTCCGGACCACCGCGCGGCGCAGCAGCAGGTCCGACAGGTCCGCCGGGTCGAAGCCGCGCAGCCGGCTCCACAGCCCGACGAACGGCTCCTGCGGCTCCTGCGCCTGCAGGCCGCCCAGATGGGCGACGGCGTCGTGCACCGGCAGGTCGGCGCGGTCGAGCAGCAACTGCCGGGCCAGTGTCGCGCGGTTGAGCGCCCGGATGTCCAGCACCGTCATCGGTCGCGCTCCCGACTAGCCGTTGTACGGGGCAGCGACGTCAACGACCTTGTCCCAGTAGCCGGTGACCTCCTCGACCGTTTCGCCGCGTACGCGCGCCTCGCCGCGGAAGTTGAGGTGGGTGGTGGTGGTGATCGACAAGGTCGGCCTCTCTGGCTGTGCGATTCAGGCCCGACGGGTGTCGGGCGCGGGGGCAACACTCACAGCGGAAGCGGCCAGTTTGTGTCCGCTACTGCGGTCAGAATAGGAAAGTGCCGAAAACCTCGGAGCGGCTGCTGATGCTGCTGTCGCTGCTGCAGGCCCGCCGCGAGTGGCCGGGCGGGCTGCTGGCCGAGCGGTTGGCGGTCAGCCCGCGTACCGTCCGGCGCGACGTCGACCGGCTGCGCGATCTCGGCTACCCGATCACGGCGGTCAAGGGACCGGCCGGCGGCTACCGGCTGGACGCCGGTGCCCGGCTGCCGCCGCTGCTGTTCGACGACGAGCAGGCGGTCGCGCTCGCCATCGCGCTGCGGACGGCCACTGCCAGCGGTGCCGGCATCGGGGAGGCAGCGACGCGGGCGCTGCACACCGTCCGGCAGGTCATGCCGCAGCGGCTGCGCCACCGGATCGACGCCGTATCGGCCATCGAGGCGATCGGGGCCGTCACGACCGGGGCCGTCACGACCGCGCCGGCCGTCGGGCCGGCCGCCGCGCATCCGGTCGACAGCGCGACGCTGCTGGCCGTGAGCGATGCCGTACGGGCCCGCGAGGTGCTGCGCTTCGACTACCGGTCGGCGCCCGTCCCCCGCCGGGTCGAGCCGCACCACCTGGTCACCTGGCGGGGGCGCTGGTACCTGGTCGGCTGGGATCTCGACCGCGACGACTGGCGGATCTTCCGGGCCGACCGGATCAGCCCGCGCACCCCGACCGGGCCGCGCTTCACCCCGCGCGAGCTGCCGGCGGACAGCGTCGCCGCGTTCGTCACGGCCAGGTTCCGGGGCGCGGACGGCACAACCAGTACGACCGGCTCAGGTGACTGGCCGTGCCGGGGCCAGGTGATCCTGGATCTCCCGGCCGTTGAGGTGGCTCCGTACGCCTACGGCGGCGTCGTCGAGGAGATCGGTCCACGCCGCTGCCGGCTGACTCTGGGCTCCTGGTCGTGGGTGGGTCTGGCGAGCGCCGTTGGCATGTTCGACGCCGGCGTCGAGGTCGTCGGCCCGCCGGAGCTGGCCGCCGCATTCACGACCCTGGCCCGCCGGTACGCCACCGCCGGGCAGCAGCCTCCGAATGACGACCACATTCCGACCACCGCGCAGTAGCCGCGCCATGACGCCAGGTTGCCGCCGGCCGACATGATGGGTGAGGTAGCGGTCACTGTGGTCGCCACGGGCAGGCCGAGGGCGGGGTGGCGGATTTGTCAGGTTGGCACCGGTCCGGCAGCGGCCTGTACGTCCCGGTGGGCCGGTCCGGGGCCGCCGCACCAGGCGGCGACGGCAACGATCAGCCGGGGCGGTCCGGCACCGTCGCCAGCTGGGTCCAGGCGGTCGCCGCGATCACCGCCACCGTCGTCTCCACGGTGGCGCTGATCATCGCGGTCAGCGCGCTTCGCGACCAGCAGCAGGTCAACGGTCTCGCGCTGGACCGGTTCGAGCGGCGGTACGCCGAGCGGGTGTCGTGGTGGGCCACCCGGCGTGACCGGGGCACCGTCGTCGTCCAGAACCGCTCCCCGGTGCCCGCCCTGGACGTGACCCTGCGGATGGTGCAGGTCATCGACGTGGAGGAGCGCGAGTTCAGCGGCTCGTACCAGCGGCGGATCGGCGTACAGATCTCGGATCTG
This sequence comes from Solwaraspora sp. WMMA2080, assembly GCF_027497395.1. GTDB lineage: Bacteria > Actinomycetota > Actinomycetes > Mycobacteriales > Micromonosporaceae > Micromonospora_E. The sequence goes on from NZ_CP114910.1 coordinate 3,744,795, forward strand.
CCGCCGTGCACGATGACCGAGGTGGACCTGACCGAGCCGGCGATGGCGGCGCGGATCGACCAGGCGTTACTCGACCAGGCACTGCGCGACGCCGACACCTTCGCGCGGTACACCGGCGGGCACCGTCCGCCGGGCGACGGGGCGGTGCTGACCTACGCGGTCCGCTTCCACGACGGCATCGCGCTGTGGGAGCGCCAACGCTCCGGCCTGGTACGGCTACCGGACGCACTCGCCGAACACGACCTGACCATCGTCGCCACGACCCAGTCCACGCAACCGGTCGCCGACTGCGGCACCGACGGCTGACGTAATCGGTTGACCAGGCGTCGTACCTGGACCTGACGTTGATCGTCGGTCCTTGGCCGCAGCCGCCGTCACGCCCAGACGCGCTGCTCGTTGTGGGCCTCCTTGCGGCGCAGCGCGTCGTCGAGGTCGATGCCGTACCGGTTGGCGACCGCGCAGACGAAAATCAGGATGTCGGCGAGTTCTTCATCGACGGTGCCGACGATCGATGTGGCTTCGACCGAGAGCCGCTCGTGTTTGCGTACCGCCTTGAACAGCTCTCCGACCTCCTCCCCCAACAGCAGGCACTGGTCGACGGCGCTGCGGTCAGCGAATCCCCGTTCCTTCTCCATCTCGGAGACATACCGTTGCAGGTCCTGAAGCGTTGCGGCGCTGGGCAGCGGGAGCATTAGACAACCTCGTTCAGGTGTCGGGGCGCAGGGGACGCTAGCGGCCCTGGTAGGCGCCGGGTGGAGGACTTGGTGCTGGTCATACGATCTCTGCCGTCGTATCCCATCCGCAGGCCGGCGGCCACGCGTCGAGCCGTCCGTCGAACACCGGCCCGAATCGCCGGCGTGGCCCGGCCGCGAAACATGGTGCAGGACACTGCACGTTCGGGTGAGCTCCATTGCCAGATACCGACGACCTTGCCGGCGACGACGATCGTCGGCAGCGCTTCGCCGATCTGGTTGAACGCCGCACGTTCGGCCAGTGTGCCGAGATAGCGTGACCGGGTCTCAGCGTACGCTTTCAGGGCGACGTCCTCGTGAGCCAGAAAATGCGCCTCGTCTGACGGTTCCGCGTGATCGTCCCGGCTGAACTGCTCGAGACGATCACGGTAGATGTACAGGGTCGCGGTGGTCCACGGCGCATGTATAGCTACGAGGGATCTCCCACCGCCGTTCAGCGCTGCCAGAATCGCGCTACGGGACAGCCCGGCCCACCAGGCGACGTCGCGCAGCGACGCCGGCCCGTACCGGTCCAGGTACGCCTCGACGAGGCGCGCGGTGCCGGTCTGCCGGTCAAGGCTCAGGTCGAGGTCGGGGTGGGCGGTGGAGGTGAGCGCGAAGGTGCGCTGTTCGCGGTTCCAGCCGGCACTGCGGTTGCGGTACGTGACCAGCCCACGCTCCCAGGCCAGCTTCAACGCCAGGCGGACGGCGACAACCGGGGTGCCCCCACCACAGATGCGTTCCTCGATCGTCCGGTGCGGAAGGTGCCCCGCCCCGCTGAGCAGCGCTTCGATCGCTCCGGTGGTCCGGTGGATCATTCGGTCGGTGAGCCCAGCGTTGATCACCTGACGCAGGGCGTCACGTTCCCGGTAGTGCAACGTGGCGGCGTGGGCCGCAGCGGCGAGGTCGAGCGGCAAGGTGTGCAGGGTCTTGCGCATGCAGCGAATGGTGGTGACGGCCCGGTGGGTGCGCGGGTGCCACAGCCGCATCGCCACGTCCGGGCTGTGTGCGCGGGCCAGCACGGTGGCGTACGGTGACGGCAGCCGGGCTGCGTGCAGCCCTAGTGCGGCTTCGGCGATCTGCGGGACGTCTGTATAGCGTCGACTCGTGCCGAGCCCTTGTCGGTCCAACAACCATCGCCAGAGTCGGTCGGCCTCCGCCCCAGTGAGGCAGTGGCGGGCGGCGATGTCCGGTTCAGCCGCAGGCACGCGGGGACGCTAGCACGATGTCGTGCGTCCCGGGGGTCAGCCTTGCCGGCCCCAGTTCTCTTCCACGAAGTTTCTCAGCAGGTCATACGACTGCTGCGTCTGTGCCCACTGCTGCGCCGTGCCCCACCAGTGCCGGTTGTTGTGATGAATGTGAAACTTTGCCCAGTCGCCGTCCCAGTCCGCTTGCAGGTGGGTTCCCCGCAGGCCGTAGGCCGCCGCTTGGTCGTAGACCTGAGTGCCGGGCAGCGGCACGAACCGGAACAGCGATACCCGCGCCAACAATGGACGCAGTTCTGCGAGCAGGGAGATCGTCTCCTCGGTGGTCCTCCAGTCCTCACCGGGGTAGCCGTGGATGACGAAGACCTTGGCCGCGATTCCGGCATCTACAGTCGCGGCGACAGCTCGACGGATCTGGTCGCGGGTGGTGTTCTTCCGCATGGCTTTCAGCAGTGTCTCGCTGCCCGACTCCATACCGTACTTGATTTCGATGCAGCCGGACGCGGCCATCCGGGCCAGCAACGGCGAATCGATGGTGTCCACCCTCGATAGCGCCGACCAGCGCAGTCCCAGGTCGGCGATGTGGTCGCAGATCTCGCCGACCTTGTGCTTGTTAACGATGAAGTTGTCATCGACTATCGCGAAGCCCTGGATACCGTACGCCTCGATCAACTGGGTCAACTCGCGGCGGGCGCTGACCCCACTGCGGTACTGGATGCGGGTCTGCCCGGCGGCGCAGAACGAACACGGGAACGGGCAGCCACGGCTGAACATGACGTGCGCCATCCGCAGGTCGGTGCCGGCGAGCCGGTCGGCGAGGACCAGGTCGTCGCGGGCGAGAAGATGCCGCGCAGGCAGGGGCAGTTGGTCGATGTCGCGCAGCAGCGGCCGGTTCGGTTCCCGTCGGAGCTGGCTGCCGTCGTGCCAGAGCACGCCCGGAATGCCGTCGAATCGGCGGTCACCGGCCCGGTTGAGCAGTTCGAGTATGGTCTCTTCTGATTCGCCGACGGCGGCGACGTGTGCTTGAAAGTCGGTCATGCTGCTCTCGGGGTAGAAGTTGCAGTGCACGCCGCCGACCATCACGAGCGGGTCACCGTCGAAGCGAGCGCTGTGCCGGGCGGCCAGCATCATCCCGTACGTCGCGGACGAGGCCAGTGAGAAGCCGATCGCGTCGCAGCCGGTCAGGTCCGGCGCGGTCTGCTCGGGGGTGACCTTGATGATGCGTACGGCGTGCCCGGCCTGTTCGATCACGGCCGCGAGGTAGAGCACCCCGAACGGCGGGAACTCCTTGCGACGCTCCCGGAACCGCGCCATGTCGTAGACCTCGGGGTAGAGCAGCGCGACCTGCATCACCGGTCTCCGGTCCGGTCGACAATCAGGCCGGCGAGTTGCCGGGTGACGGCGTCTGCGGTGTCGGTACCGATGTCGTAGGTCAGGACAGGATGTCCAGCCCGGCGCAACGCTTCCGCGGCGGCAACGAAGCCAGCCCGTTCGCGGCGGTTGGCTGCGGGGTCGGGGGTGTGGAAGCGGCTGTAGTGTCCCCGGGCCGCTGCCCGACGAGCACAGACCTCGGGGTCTCCACTCAGGATGACGGCGATGTCGGGAGCTGGCAGGTGGCGGTAGATCGCCCGCACCAGGTCGGGCGCGACACCGTCGAGCGGATCCAGCACGAGCGATGACGCGAGATAGCGGTCGCAGATCACGATCGCACCGTCGGCGACCGCCGGTCGCAGCACGGAACGCTCGTGGTGGTATCGGTCGGCCGCTACCAGTAGCGCGAGTTCCCATGCCCGGTAGGTGAAGGTGCCGGCGCGGGCGAGGGAGCCGATCTCCGAATCGGACGGGGTGCGGGTAAGCAGCACCCGCCTGCCTTGAGCGCGCAACTGTTCGTGGAGCAACCGCGCGGCGGTGGTCTTGCCGACTCCGCTCTGCCCGTCGATGGTGACGAGCAAACCCGATCCACCCACAAACCCAGGGTGATGTAGACAGAACTAGTTGTGAAGATGTATCGGGTCAAGCTCGCTGTCGTCTTTCAGCAGCGTCACACGTGGGTGACGACGTCGAAGTTGCCGGCACCGACCGTCGACTCCAGGGTCCGAATGATCGCGTGCGGGTCGTCGTACGGGCCGGAGATGTAGAGCGGTTTGCCGTCGCGGCCGAACTGGATCGGGGTGGGGGTGGCCGGGGCGCCGAGGTAGGGGGCCGTCGGGCCGAAGTCCGGGTGCGGTTCGAAACCCAGACCCCGGGCGTACGCGACCGACCCGTGTACCAGGTGCTGGGCCAGCTCCAGCGGCGCGACCAGCGGCGACACGTCCAGTGTGCTGAAGAACTCGCGTCGGAAGTCGTCGATGGAGCCGATGCTCATCGGCAGCGGGCCGATGGCGTTCTTGACGCCGAGGCAGTAGACGTCGATCAGAAAGCCGCAAACGGTAGCCCGGCTGGCGCGCTCCTGACGGGCGACGAGCACGTGCACCAGGCCGCTGGGGCCGACTTCGACACCGGCCTGCGGGTCGGTGGCCGCCCACTCGTCGGATGCTTCGGCCAGACCGAGGCCGACGCTCCAGCCGGGGTTGATCCAGCAGCCGAGCAGCGCCCGGTCGGCCGGGTCGGTGTGTGCCTGCTGGGCCGCCGCGATCTGGCGGACCAGCGGCGCGACGGCCGACGGCGCCATCCCGAGGGCCCTGGCGATCTGCTTGGGTGAGCTGCCCCGTTCCCGCAGCTCCCGGACACGGGTGAAAAGCTCCTGATCGGTCACCCGGGCAATCCTAAACTGACACGAACCGGGTTCCCTGCCGGAGCACGGCCAAGGCGGCAACCGGGTCGGCCAGTCGGGCGGCGAGGGTAGCCATTGCGAGCCGCGCCGGCAGGGCAGCGCTGAACTTGAGCCCTTCCAGGGCCTTCTCGTCGACGTCGGGCAGGCAGATCCGGTCGGTGGCGTCGGCGGTGAGGGAACGCCAGTCGGCGGGGGTCAGGTCGGCGCGCAGCCGGATCTGGCAGTCGTCGAAGCGCTGCACCGGGTCGACCACTTCGCTGAGGGTGGCGGCGAGGGTGGCGTTGGCCCGGTATCCGGCCCAGGTCCACCAACGCAGGTCGCCGGAGCGGTCACGCAGGATGACGTTGCCACCGGGGTGCACCAGCGAGGAGCGCTCGTCGCGTACGCGGTGCAGCCGGTCGACCGCGCGGCGGGTGAGCCGTACCGGTGGATCGGTGCCGAGCAGGACGTTACGCATGGCCCGGGTCAGTTCGTAGCCCAGCCCGGCGAGGCCGCCAGCCGTCCAACGGGCCTTCCCTCCGCCGTCGGCCGGTTCGACGAAGCAGCGCCGTCGCCGCCAGTCGATGTACGTGACCCGCCAACTCTGCCCGGTGAGCAGCAGCCGTCGGTCGCCCCGGACCTCCTCGGTGAGCAGGCTCGGGTCGATCCGGCCGAGTTCGGATCGTCCGTGCAGGACGGTGAATTCGGGTGGCCCGGTGAAGACGGCGGTCATCGACATGAAGTGCCGGTGCCCGAACCGCTTCTCCGCTTCCGGGCCGATGAACAGCATGCCGCTGTCGGTGTCGAGGTAGCCGCTGTCCACCAGGTGCCGCAGGATCGGCCGGGCACTGTCGTCGAACGGTGCCAGCCCGTTCCACCACGCGATGCACTGCTGGTCGCCGACCTGGCCCTGCTGCAGGCTCAGTGCGAGGATCTGCTGGGCGACGATGTGCCGGGGCTCGGGTGGCGGGACGACCGGCTCCACCCAGCCGCTACCCCACAGGGTCAGCAGGGCGGCTGCTTCGACCAGGGCGTCGCCGTCGCGGGCGAGGAACAGGCAGTTGCGGCTGGCGCCGGGTCGGCGGCCGGTCCGGCCGAGCCGCTGCAGAAACGAGGCGACGGTCGCCGGGGCGTCGATCTGGACCACCCGGTCGAGGTCACCG